>NZ_JAJGZS010000027.1:20968-71669 GCF_020806285.1 Shewanella sp. 10N.7 | reverse complement strand
CTACAAAGTCTCTGCCTTGTATAAATGGCCAACAACTCGCTGCAAAAACAACCTTGAAAGGTCAACAGACCCTAGATCATCAGTGTTTTTTTATGCCTGTAAATTAGCTCACAAGTCAGTTAATACAAGTCAATTGATGCTAATCGAATGTTCAAAAAAGCCATCGATGAAAACCGATGGCTTAATGATTTGTGAGTTGATGCCTTTATCATCAATTCACACTTACTACATGCTACTTGCTACTTGCTACTTGCTACTTGCTATAAATGCTCCTCAGCAAATTCAGCCAAGCGTGAGCGCACCACGCCATTTAGGTAAATATTGGCACTACCATCAAAGTCTTTAAAGCGTTCCACAATGTAGGTCAGCCCTGAAGTCACCGCAGTCAAATAGGTTGAGTCAATTTGCGATAAATTACCACAGCACACTAACTTAGTGCCCTCGCCCATTCGGGTGATCATGGTTTTAATTTGTGATGCCGTCAGATTTTGACATTCATCTAAAATGACCACTGAGTCCTGAATCGAGCGGCCCCGCATAAAGTTAATCGACTTAAACTGCACGTTGGCCTTTTCCATAATGTAGTTCATGCTGCCAGTCGGGTTAACATCATTTTTGTGTAGTACTTCGAGGGTATCGGTAATCGCTGCCAGCCACGGCGCCATTTTCTCTTCTTCTGTGCCAGGTAAAAAACCAATAGACTCGGCAATTTCAGGCGTGTTACGAGTGACAATAACCTTCTCGTATTGTTTTTTCTCAACCACTAACTCAAGTGCTGCAGCCATGGCAATTAAGGTTTTACCGCAACCAGCGGGCCCTGTAAGAATAACTAAATCAATTTCAGGATCGAGTAAGGCATTAAGCGCCATACCTTGATAAATATTCTTTGGTTTAATCCCCCACGCCTGCAGATGCTCAAGTCGGTCACGACCATAATCAATAATATTAAGGTGGGTTTCAGTGCGACTTGCGACCTTGCCGCAAAATTCAGTGGCTTCATCAATTAAATATTGGTTTTTATAAAATGGCTCGTTACCCACTTCTGAAATATTCACTTGGTGAACGGTTTTTCCGGCGACGCGATCTGTAGAAACCTTGTCAACATTGCCCCAGAAATCACCTTCAAATTGATAAAACCCTTTGGCAAGAAAGCGAATGTCGTCAATTAATTGATCGGTTCGATAATCTTCAACCCTTTCAATGCCCGCCCCCTTGGCTTTTAGGCGCATGTTGATGTCTTTGGTGACTAACACGACTTGACGGGGTGAGTGAGTTTTTTGCAGATGCAGAGCGGTATTAATGATGCGGTTATCGTTGTTATCACCGGGCAGATCGCCTGCTGTAAAATCGATTTGATGGTCTGGGAATATGGATAAACTGCCTGAAACGTCTAAATGACCTTCGCGAGCTGGGAGTGATACACCGTTAAGGATTTGTTCTGGTGAGGTCTTTCCTCCGAGGATATCCTCTAATGCCCTAATGGCGACTCGCGCATCACGACTGATGTCGTGCTTTCTGTCCTTAATATTGTCTAACTCTTCTAACACTGTCATTGGGATGATTACATCATGTTCCTTAAACGAATATATCGCTAAAGGTTCATGCAGTAACACATTGGTATCCAGTACAAACAACTTTCTGTCGTTATGTTCCATGGCGCCTCCAGAGTGCTCAATGCAAAGGGGTAACTAAGGGATTAATCCAACTTAAACTCCTGATATTAAAAATATAATAAACTTACAGCGATAGATAATCTCTATCAGTGCACAATTAAACTATGCCAGCAAATCTATTAACTCTCAATAGTTAATCGGATGTTTACTAGGTCAGTTTAGGGGAATAAAGATGTCATTTAGATGACAATAATGTGGCAAATTCAGACTTAGCTAAATAAAATTGTCGATCATGAATATTTAAATCGCTGCTAGAATTTAAATCTAGCAGCGTTTGTTATAACATACGCGCCCTTTGTTTTAATCAGCCCCGAATGAGAGTAAAAAATGCCGTTTGCTTTAGGTCAACGCTGGATTAGTGATACCGAGTCAGAACTTGGTTTAGGTACTGTTGTCGCCGTCGAAGGACGCATGGTCACTGTACTGTTTGCTGCCGCCGATGAAAACCGTCTGTTTTCACGCGATGAAGCCCCATTAACTCGTGTAATTTTTAATCCAGGTGACTCAATTGAAAGCCATGAAGGCTGGAAACTTACCGTCAATGAAGTCGAAGAAAAAGATGGTTTAGTGACCTACATCGGCATTCACAGTGAAACGAATGAAAGTGTTCGTTTACGTGAAACTCTGCTGAACCACAATATTCGTTTTAACAAACCTCAAGATCGTTTATTTGCAGGTCAAATTGACCGTTTAGAGCGTTTTGGTATTCGTTACCAAAGTCAGCTATTGCGGCATAAATTGGCTACCTCTGACTTACTTGGTCAGCAAGGTCCACGTGTAGGCTTAATTCCACACCAACAGTGGATTGCCCATGAAGTGGGTCGTCGTTATGCGCCGCGCGTATTACTGGCTGATGAAGTCGGTTTAGGTAAAACCATTGAAGCAGGTTTAATCATTCATCAACAGCTGCTCACTGGCCGTGCTGAACGTATCTTGGTTATCGTACCTGATACTTTACGTCATCAGTGGTTAGTCGAAATGCTGCGTCGCTTTAATTTGAAGTTCTCAATTTTCGACGAAGACCGTTGTGTAGAGGCTTATGCTGATAACGACAATCCATTTTATACTGAACAATTAGTCATTTGTTCGCTTGAGCTATTGCGTAAAAAACGCCGCTTAGAACAAGCTATTGATGCTGATTGGGATTTAATGGTCGTTGATGAAGCGCATCACCTTGAGTGGAGCGAAACAGCGCCGAGCCGTGCATATCAAATTGTTGAAGCATTAAGTGAAGAAGTGCCAGGCGTGTTATTGCTTACCGCAACTCCTGATCAACTTGGTCATCAGAGCCATTTTGCGCGTCTACGTTTACTCGACCCTGATCGTTTCTACGATTATGAAGCCTTTCTTGAAGAAGAAAAAAGTTACCAAAGTGTGGCAGAAGCCGCCGAAGCTCTCACTGCCAACACCAAGCTTGCAGACAGCGCCATTAACAGCTTAACTGAGCTGCTGAGCGAAAAAGACATTATGCCTAGCATTAATGTTATTCAGGCTGAAGATGTGGCTGATGACGTTAAACAAGCTGCTCGTGATGAGTTATTGCAAGAGCTACTTGATCGCCATGGTACTGGCCGAATTCTTTATCGTAATAGCCGCGCATCAGTCAGTGGTTTCCCTAAACGATTCTTTAATCCACATCCATTAGCCATGCCGCAAGAATATGTTACTGCTGAGCGTGTGAATGCGATGATGGGTTCTAAAAAATCACCGCAAGATCAAGCCAAGCAGTCCCTAAGCCCAGAAAAGCTTTACCAAGCTTTTGAAAGTGAAAGTGCCAGTTGGTGGAAATTTGATCCCCGCGTGGATTGGTTAATCGACTTTTTAAAAGAGCACCGCAGTAAAAAAATATTGATTATTGCGAGCCAAGCAGAAACCGCTTTAAGCCTTGAAGAAGCATTACGTACCCGCGAAGGTATTCAAGCAACGGTATTCCATGAAGGTATGTCGATCATCGAGCGCGATAAAGCTGGCGCCTACTTTGCTCAAGAAGAAGGCGGTGCGCAGGCACTGATTTGTTCTGAAATTGGCTCAGAAGGACGTAACTTCCAGTTCGCAAGTCACCTTGTGTTGTTTGACTTGCCGCTAAACCCTGACTTACTTGAACAGCGTATTGGTCGATTAGATCGTATTGGCCAACAAAACGATATTCAGATTCACTTGCCGTACCTACAAGATACCGCGCAAGAGCGCTTAATGAATTGGTACCATCAAGGGCTTAACTCGTTCGAGTTAACCTGTCCTAGTGGCCACATTCTTTACTCTGAATTCGCTGACGAATTAACAGCGGTGCTGAACGATGCCGACCCAGAGTTAATGGCCCAATTACTGAATCACACACAAACTCGTTACCAAGAGCTTAAGCAAGCGATGGAACAAGGCCGTGATAAGTTATTAGAAATTAACTCTCATGGTGGTGAGCAGTCGAAGAAACTCGTTGAACGTTTAGCTGAACGCGACTCTGATACTCATTTAATCGGCTCTGTGATCCGTTTATGGGACATTATCGGTGTCGATCAAGAAGATCGCGGCGAGAACTCTATCGTACTGCGCCCAAGTGAACACATGCTGTTCCCATCTTACCCAGGCTTACCTGAAGATGGTGTGTCTGTCACGTTTGACCGTGAAACTGCATTGTCTCGTGATGATATTGCGTTTATCTCGCAAGAGCATCCGCTAGTACAAACGGCATTAGATTTAATCACAGACTCTGAAACCGGTACCACCAGTGTAGCAGTGCTTAAAAACAAAGCCTTACCTGCTGGCACCTTGTTCTTAGAATTGATTTACATGGCTGATGTCAGTGCCCCTAAATCATCGCAGTTATACCGTTATATGCCGCCAACACCAATCCGCGTGTTGCTGGATAAAAATGGTCTTAACCTGTCTGACAAAGTGGATTATGCAAGCTTTGATAAGCAGCTTAGTGCGGTTAATCGTCATATTGCCAGTAAGCTTGTCAATGCATCTCAACCAATTTTGCATCCATTACTGGCCAAAGGTGAAGAGCAAGCTCAAGCGGCTTTAGCTGAATTAGTTGAACAAGCTCGTGACAAGATGACGCTGCAATTAAACGGTGAATTAACACGTTTAGAAGCACTTAAAGCGGTTAACCCTAACATTCGTGATTCTGAGTTAGACTATATCCGTAATCAAATGGCTGAGCTCAATAGCTACATTGATGACAGTCAATTCCAGCTAGATGCTATTAGAATGGTATTAGTTAGCCACGTATAATACACTGCTAACATAACGCTAAAAGCCCTGAACTTCTTATTAGTACGGGGCTTTTTTGTATATGCCTTTCAAAAAACTGTATAAGTAATCGTAATGAAATTAATCCGACGCGCTCACTACCGCACAATATTTTGCTCAAGTTTACTCGCGCTAACGAGCTTGTTTTCATTTAATGCGCTCAGTAACAACCTTTTTAATAGCACACTGTTAAGTGCTAGTTTGTTATCTGACAGCGTATTCATACCGATTAGTGACGCCGAAAAGCAACAGATTACCGTTCAAGATCAAACAATAGAAGTATTGGTTAAACCATGGCAAGGTAAGAAACAGCACGGTGCTGTTTTTCTTGTGGGGCCAACCGACACTCACGCCAGCGGACGTGGCATTATTCGTTATTTACGCCAACAAATTCCATCAAAAGGCTGGGCAAGTATCAGTATTAAACCCACTGAAGGCCTGTATCGCCCTAATTTTGCCACTTCAGCTGACCAAGTCACCAAAGCGGGTGAGAAACAGCTTGAACTTAATGCCTATCAAATAACACCAAAGTACAGCTCTAGCCAATTATTAGAACTTAGAAATTTCCAACAGAATGTTATCAATGAATGTTTGGCTCAACTTGAGACAATTGGAGAACAATTTCCAGGAAAGCGAATTATCATTGCCGCTGATGACAGTGCAGGGATGGTGATTAATTTGCTCCATCAAGACAAATTAGCCAAACCGGATTTACTGGTTGTGATTAATCCTTACCGTGAATTTGAGCAGCTAATCGATGAGCAGAATCGTGACTTATCAATTGCAATGCAACTAAAAGAGCTCGATATTCCCGTATTAGATTTACAGTCAGCCAATGCGAATCGAGTGTCGATTACAGAAGCTGAAGTGCGCAAACAGCAAAATCAAATCAAGTCGAGCCACCACTATCGTCAATACTTATTGCAGTTAGACCTTAATCATCAAGGTGGTTGGGAGGAAGCGTTAAAACATATTGAAGGGTTTGCCCGTAAAATCGTTGGCCGCTAATGCGGCCAATGGTAACTAGCCTCAACACTAACAAATCAGAAACTATCCAACTCAATCTCTTAAAGCCGAACGACTAAAGCCTAAAACTACCAACCGGATTGACGGTCCTGATAAGGTTTTGTTGATTTTTTAATTTCTCGATGGCCTGCAATACTGCGGTTTTTGCCGACCAATAAACGGATTTGGCTTAAAGACTCTCGGCTTAGCAAACTACGTAATGTACCAGACCAGTTTTTGTTAATACTCAATTTGACTGCTGCATTCGTATCTGGCGAGCGTTGCATTAACTTGTCAGCGAACAATTGCGCTTGTTGATGTGGGTCGTCATACACTTCAGTGACTAATCCGTACTCGAGTGCTTTATCTGCAGTGATAATGTCAGCGGTATACGTCAGTTGTAGCGCTTTATCTTTTGGCATAATTTGTCTTAAGCCCGCAAGACCTGCCATATCAGGTAATAATCCCCATTTAGATTCCATTATCGACAGTTGCGCATCTTTACTCGCAAACCTAAAATCAGCGCCTAACGCTATCTGCACGCCACCGCCATAACAAAAACCTTCAATAACTGCGATAACAGGAATGGGTAATTGCTGCCAGCCAAGGGAGACTCTCTGTGCCAAATTAGCATTACCAGGTAGCCACTTGAACAATAATTTCAGCGCAGGCATCACAGATTTCGACACACTTTTCACGTCCAAGCCAGAACTAAAGTTTCCTTCTGCACCCGATAAAATAACCACTCTAACCGCTTTATTTTTGTGTAATTTTTTTATGGTTTTATCAATAGCTTGAAATAGCTCGATGTTGAGTGCGTTGTATTTATCAGGCCTATTGAGTGTGACATGGGCAACGCCATTTTCTACCCTTAACTCAACGAGTTTATTATCCATGGTTCATCCTTTACTGGTCAGTCCAGATTGCAAGTTAACATAAATCCTCCACTTGTCGAGTAGTTAACCCAATAGACACACGGCAATAACAGAAATACCCCACAAAAAACACCAAATGAATACGTAAGCATCAAATTCAACATAAAAAAGCGTCATATAAGATACAATTTTGCGATAAGTGCCAAAAAACTGTCGAATTTTAATGCTAATCATCAGCAATAAGTTGTAAAATAATGTTTAATAAATGTAGGGTGTAACGTTTTAGACTTTTCAGCAGCTAACTTACTGTTGCTTAATGCAATTAACCAAAACGTTAAATCATCAACTACACTCAATAATAATAAAACCCGTTAAAGGATCATCTGTCTCTATGACTATTCCTATTTTGATATGCGATGACTCAGGATTAGCCAGAAAGCAAATGGCGCGAACCTTGCCCAAGGAATGGGACGTTGATATCAGTTATGCTACTAATGGTGCTGAAGGACTCGAGGTTATCCGTGCAGGCAAAGGTGAGATCGTATTTCTCGATCTCAATATGCCTGTAATGGATGGATATGAAGTATTAGAAGCCATTCAAAAAGAAGATTTGCCTGCGTTGGTCATCGTGGTGTCAGGTGATATCCAAATCAAAGCTCACGAAAGAGTCAAAGCACTAGGCGCATTAGATTTTATTCAAAAGCCTGTCAACGCCGAATCCATCAGTAATATCCTCGAAGAATACGGCATTCTGACCTTAGCATTAAAAGATGCAGGTAATGACACGCCGATGTTTGAAGTGGATTTACGCGATGCTTGCCAAGAAATAGCCAACGTTGCTATGGGTCGTGCAGCAGACTTATTGGCAACCCTATTAGATGTGTTTGTCATGTTGCCTATCCCCAACGTAAATGTCCTTGAAGTCAGTGAACTGACCATGGCACTAAAAGCCACTGAAGAAAGTTCAAAAGTATCAGCATTGTGCCAAGGCTTTATTGGCGCAGGCGTGGCTGGTGAAGCCCTTCTGTTATTTCATGATTCAAGCTTTGAAGACATGGCCAAGTTAATGGGTCATAAAAACCCACAAGATACTGCAAATGAGATCGAAGTGTTAATCGACACTGGTAATGTGCTTATTGGTGCATTCCTTAACGGTATCTCTGAGCAATTAGATATGAAGTTTAGCCAAGGACATCCTGTTGTTTTAGGACGTCACTGCACGGTGAATGAGCTAATCCACGACAATTCAGAAAAGTGGCAACGCACCTTAGCAATGGAAATCAATTACCAAATTGAAGATCACAATGTCCAGTGCGATTTATTACTTTTATTTACCGAAGACTCCATCCCAACGCTTAACTTTAAGCTGGGTTATTTGCTCGATTAATCAACCTATTTAGCGAATAACACATTCGCAAATAATTAAAATAATAAAGAAAGTTGGATGTTAACTCATGTCTACTGATCAAAATGCAATGAACGAACTTCACTGGCTTATTGATATGGTGCAAACCATAGAGGTTGGCTTGGTCGTATTAGATCGTAATTACAACATCCAGTTGTGGAATGGGTTTATGGAAAACCATAGTGGCGTATCGCCTAATGCCATTAAAGGCAAAAACCTATTTGAAACTTTTCCAGATTTGCCTAATGAATGGCTAACTCAAAAAATGGAATCGGTTTTTTTACTTAAAAACCGCTCGTTTATTAGCTGGGAACAACGCCCATACGTCTTTGAGTTTAAAAACTATCGCCCAATCACAGGTCGTGCTGATCACATGTATCAGAATATCACCCTGCTGCCCTTGGCTTCGCTCACCGGCAACATAACCCATATCAGTATCATTGTTTATGACGTGACTGATGTGGCGATTAATAAGCTACAACTCAAAGCGGCCAATGAGCAATTAGAAAAACTCAGCCAGACTGACAGCTTAACCCAACTATTTAACCGTCGTCACTGGCAAGAGTGTTTTGAAAAAGAATATGAACGCTTTGCGCGTTATGGTGAAAACGGCAGCATGATTATGATTGATATCGATAATTTCAAACAAATTAACGATAAGTATGGTCACCCTGCTGGCGATAAAGTCATTCAGAATATAGCCCATATCTTAAAACAATCTTTACGTGAAACAGACTTTGCAGGACGTTATGGTGGTGAAGAGTTTGCAGTGGTGCTAACGAATACCAGTGCTGACGAGTCGAAATACTTCACTGAACGCTTGCGTAAGAAAGTCGAATCATCCCAAGTGGTTTATAAGAACCAAATCATCAAAGTCACCATCAGTATTGGGGTCAATTCCTTATCAGAAGACACCAAAAATAGTGCTAGTTGGTTATCAGGAGCAGACAAGGCCTTATACCTTTCAAAGGAAAATGGCCGTAACCAAACTTCGGTTTATAAAACCAAGTAGAAGCTAATATCTCCATAGTTATCAATAAAAAGCCCACTCATTTGAGTGGGCTTTTTATGATTTTTCAGAAACAAGTTAATTAAAACTCATCTTCTTCATCTTGTTCTTAATCAAGCTCATCTTCGTCACCGACAAAGAAGGTTCCCCAACCGTCATAATCCACTTTTTGCTTTTGCGCTAAAAGCATCAGTTGCTCACAAGCTTTATCTAGCAAGTCAGCTTCAAGTGCGTGATTAGCAATTGCATCAAAACAGAAAATGATTGAGCCATCTTCTAGCTCCATCTCTTCAGCATCATTCACTTCAAAACCAAGTTTAAATGCATCAACCGCTGCTTTTTCTAAACGGTCAAAATTAGTCGATGAAAAGTGATGCTCAATCGTGTATTCGGCATCGGCTTGCGAACCATCAGCAAGCAAAGCTTGGATAATTTCACGGTTCTCAGCAAACTGCTCTTTTAAAAGACCTTCAATAGACATGGAGTAACTCCGTTAACAAAATAATGCGGCTAATCGCTAATTATACGTGATAAATCTACTGAGGTTTAGCCATTAATGCCGATGCTTCTTGATTTAATTCAGCTAAACGCTTTGACATTGCCTCATGCACCTTAGCACAAAGCTTTTTAACATCACTTTTATCCACATTTGCAGTCGACATCGGTGCCATCATTTCCACAATCACCACACCGTTATTCCAACGGTTCAATTTAATGTGGTTTTGACATGACGCCAGTACTGGGACTATTGATGCTTTAGCTGCGATAGCGGTGTGGAATGCACCTACTTTAAATGGCAATAAACCACGCCCTCGTGAACGGGTTCCTTCAGGGAAAATCCAAACTGATAATAGTTTGTTTTTCATTTTCTCGACTGTTTTAGCCATGGTATCAAAGGCACTATGACGGTTTTTACGGTCAATCAGAATATTACCTGACAACCAGTAAATTTGCCCAAATAGCGGCATCCACGCCAAACTTTTCTTACCTAAACTCACTGTCGCTTTTGGAACAGCTGAAGTATGAGTAAATAAATCAAAGTTATTCTGATGATTCGCTAAATAGATTTTAGGTTCTTTCGGGTTTTCTTCTGTTGCATGACGAGTAATGACTTTAATGCCAAGGATTGGGGCAACGGATGAAAAAATGCGAGCGATAACATGGACATTATCACGATGCATTGGTCTGACAATACAAAGGATGATTGCGAAAAAAAACGCCAGTGTTAATAACACTGCAAGAATAATTGAACGAGCAATTAACAGCACAAGCAGGCTCCTGCGAAGAAAGTGGCGACAGTATAGCCAGCACGGATGCTGGACTCAATGATTTGTTTGATTTCAGTTTACAATTGTAAGCTTAAATGATTATACACCAGCCAAGATGAATTAATGATGCGTTAAACATTAACGCATCATTAATTATACAGTTTGACTCGGATTTTATTGAGTGTGTTGCTGATTTGAGTATTTAATTGCTTAGGGATGAAGCCGTTTTTGACGCCTTCATCGACAGGAATACTCGCATTAGAATCGCACTCATAGCTAACGCAGCTACAATCGCGGCGCCACTCGGTAAATCATAAGTGGCCGAAAGTATAAGCCCTGCAATGTATCCAACAAATCCAACCACATAGGCAAGTGCCAATAATCCTTTTCCTTGGTACTTATTCAGTGCCAAGGCAGGAAGGATTAAGGTACTAAAGACCAAGTAGACGCCAATCAACTCAACCGAAAGTGTTATGACAATGGCAAACAGGAAGTAAAAACCTGCACCGTCTAACACTTGTGGTTTCATCACGATTAACGCCAATATAGCGGCAGAAACAATGGCTGGCAGGACGAGCTGAGACCAGTTAACCCATAATATTTGCCCCGACATTAGCTGTTTTAATAGCTCAGCACCATGAGGATCATTCGATAGCAGCAACATGGCTGCCACCGCACTCAGCACATAAAAACAACCAATAATCGCTTCAAGTTCATCAGCAAATCTTTTAGATAACCAAGCAATAAAACCTGCACCCACCAATGCAAATAACGCAGGCATCCACACATGAGAAAAAGGGAGTTCCTCAATACTGTGGTCCATATGCGATACGATTGCACCTAAAGCAGCCACTTGAGCAATGGCCAAATCAATAAAGATAATCCCACGTTTTAATACTTGGCGACCTAATACAACATGAGTAGACAGTACTAGTAAGCCAGCAACAAATGCAGGAATTAAAATAGGTAGCAAATCGAGATCTAGCATAAGTTTATTGAACCTCTGTAAGCATTGTTATAACGCTATCATAAAGGCTAAACAAATCTGTGCTATCACTGTTGCCACCCACTGACATAGGCAGAATTAGCACAGGTAAGTCCGTACGTTCACCAAGCCAATTAGCACCGCGTTCATCTTGATAAGATGTCACTAATATCGCCATCACATCGCCTTCTTGGCTACGATTAACCAATTTTGCTAAATGGCTACTACTAGGTGGAATGCCAGGTTTAGGTTCTAAGTCTGCCACTTGTTCGATGCCTAGCCAGTTAAACAGGTAACGAAAGCTTGAATGGTACGCAATCACCTTTTTACCTTTCAAACCCGCCGCTTGCTCTTCCCATTTAGGGATAGCTTGTTGCCATCGGTCAGTGAAATCGGTAAGTTTTGCCTGATAACCTGCAGCACCTTCAGGGTCTAATGCCGCCATTTTTTCTGACAATGCATTAGCCACCTGTAACATTCTACGAGGATCAAAGTGCAGATGTGGATTACCCTTTGCGTGAACATCACCCATAGAACGATCAACATGTTCAAGTTTATCTAAGGTATCAATATGCTCAGCTGCGTAGAATAAACCGTTATCGGTTGAACGCACTTTATTATTCGATGCTTTCATTTGCAGCATAGGTAACCAACCAATTTCAAGGTCAGCTCCCGCACATACAACAAGATCCGCTTGACGCATCTTAGCGATCAAACTAGGTCTTGCCTGAACCAAATGCGGATCTTGCATTGCACTTGTCGCTGAATAAATTTTAGCTTCTGGCGCAATCTCTTGCGCTAAGGCAGCGTATTCAGGTTCACAAGCAAACACATTTAACTGGGCATTCGCCGCGCTTGTCAAAAAGGCACTACAAAGCGCCCCCATCACAATGAGTTTTTTAGAATTGATGCGCACCGTGAGCTCCTAATGTCATAACATACTGAAGTGAGACAATGTTGTCGTCTTCAAAACCATCAAAGTTTGTACCTTTTTGATTAGTATATTGTAGACGGACAGTAGAGAAATGACTGTGATGCCAAGCTAAACTTAATTCAGTTTCTTTCAGTTTTTGCGGATCTAAATGGTCGCCATGAAGTTCATAGGTATCAACTTCACCGTAACGAACACCTGCAGACCAATGAGGAGAGAACTGATAAACACCACTTAAGTACCAACCTTCAAAATAATCATCGCCATGAGACTCTTCATGATCATGATCTTCCTCTTCATGGCCATGGTCGCCTTCTTCAAACGAAAAAGTATCCGTCACTCGGAAGTATTCACCACTCACTGTTAAATGTTGGTATTTGTAGTTACCGTTTGGCGCCCATTTATAAACAAAATCTGCGATGTAAGTATTTTCACCCGTGTAAGATGCGCTATGAGTGTGGCCTTTATGATCATGTTCTTCATCAGCATGACCTTCTTCCTCTTCACCCTCTACGACCATTACCTTACCATTGGCATTATATAAGTAGCTTAAGCCAACCTGCCAAGAGCTTGAATGACCAATGTCACCACCGAATTTAGTAAAAGCAGAATACACACCTACAGTGTCATACTCTCGTGGTCCATGCTCTTCATGTTCTTCCTCGTCATGCCCTTCTTCTTCATGCTCTTCATACATATCAGCAGCGCGCATTTTGTCGCCTTTAAAGACTTCAACACCCATAGTCCAATATAGATCAGTCGGGGCAACATAAGTTAGACGCACACCATCATCAAAATAATGATTACCCATGAACGCACGATAAGCACCTGGACGGTCAACAAATGAATCAGTATGTAAATGCTGATTATTTAAGTAACCAACATCAGATAGGAAGCGACCAGCACGAATACCTAAACCAGCAGGAAGCCCCATAGTTTGAATAAACGCTTCTTCTAATTCAATTTCAGTTTCACCGTCGTGTGACTCTAAAATCGCGGTCACTTTTCCGTAAAACATGTCATCAATGTTTGCACTAATCGCCAGCTCTGTTTCGCCCAAACCGAAGCCTTCTTCACGCCCACCTAAACCACGATCTCCAGTCTGATAAAAACCATCAAGAACCGCACTAATGTTAGGGTTTGTTAAGCTAGAATCTTCAGCAAAAGCATGAGTTGAAGCGAATGCGCAGGCAACTGCAACTAAAGAAAGGCGTTTGTTTAAATAAGACATTTTATCTCCAAAATACAACAAGTCTTCGTCCATCATCTGTGATAGTCGAATAAAAAATTAAGGTTAACGTTGTTAGATTAAGAGAAAAAAGGGGGCGCGCGGCTATGGTAAAGCGATTGGTGAACACTGCTATAAGTTCGACAGTTGTATGTGACAGTCTCGAAGTGCTGACGAACAATGGCGATGCTTAATTCGGTTGAGGGAAGTGCAGCATTAAACTGATGTTGATGGACACATAAAGTACAGCTAGTACTTAATGAATCATGGTCATGGATCACGTTATGTGCAGAAGCCGCAAACGACAGTAGTACTAGCATGGCTGAAAGCCATACCACAACACTGCGTTTTATTGGTCTAAATCTATGCACCAAACTCATCCTTGGATTAAAAAATCAGTGCTATCTTAAAAAGATTACAAAAAAAAGCAACCAATAGAGTGTTACAAATCACTTTAAATAAAAAAACGTGACGTACCATAGCAACTTATGCCATTCATCGTTATGCTATTTTAAGATTAGCTTAAGCTGAAAACGCTAAAATATTAGCCATATATAGCAGCTTAGCCAGCCAAGACAGAGGATTTAACTATGATGAATTTACTCAAAGACAACATCGGTATTATTTTAACAATGGTCATCATTGGCGTTGTTGTGCTTGGTGGCATTTATTATGTTGAAGCAGCACTAGAAAACCAAGTTCAAGTTGTAGACTAATTATTTGATTTCATCTGTTGGTTTGCCGTCTTCTTCAGGCGCTTCAATAACCAGCAGATGGTCCATCAAATGCGTTACCCCCGTCAGTATTAGCGATAGCATAATAACGGGGGTGATAATATTGGCTAACCCTTCGACAAAATACCCCGTCACACCAGCGATTACTGCAGTATAAAAACCAATCACTTTTAGTATCGTTAGAATTCCATGACGTCCTAACCACGCCTGACAATGATAACATTGTATTTGCGCCGAAAACCCTTTGCCGCGTGTTCCAGTAACTTTACTGACCGAAATAGGTTTGTGGCAATGTGCACACTGTAAGGCAGCCATAGATAGCCTATCTAAAAATAAAAAGTGCGTAAGTTTAGCAAATTATCGTCAAACTTCATCCAATAACTTATCATTAGCGTTCTACCATTCTACAGGACGTTAATCATGCCAAGAATTCTGTTTGTTATTTGCTGTCTCATCAGCTTAATTAGCTTTTCTGGTAATAGCTTTGCTGCTGAAGTTGAACCAGCAACAAGCAAAAAAATTCAACAATTACAAAACACCATTGATACTGATGTCGCTTGGCTTAAAACAGCTAAAGGTGAGCTTAAAGATGTCAGTGAATATCGCATTCGTCATAAAACCAATTTATTACGCCAAGAGCTCGCTACGCTAGTTAATCAGCCAGAACCCGATTTAGCTTACTTAGTTCCGCAAGTGAATAAGCAATTAATCTTTCTTGATAAAGTCGGCCAATACATTGATGAAAGAACCACTGAACTCCAATTGGAGCTTGGTGGAGATAATGACGCAGTCATTATGCAACAAATTATCAAACGTGAAGAAGACCGAGATCATTACCTACAGGCTGAACTCGAAACTATCGCTTGGGGCAAACAGCTGAATATCAGTGTTGATAATGCTGAAGCAGCTTTAACAGCAGAAGTGTTGCTGAGAGCTGATTACTTTGAAAGCTTAGTCACTTACACCCAAGCAGAGCTAAAAAAAGCGGTAGCCGATGCATCTAGTGCTGGAGCTGATGTCAGTGCTGAACAGAAAAGCAAGGTTTCATTACTCAAAGATCGCTTAGCAATGCATACCTCAAGCTTGAATGTTGCGGTCGTAATGCTCGAAGCTCTTGGTCAAGACACCACTCAAATTAAACAGACGTTATTCAGTGTATCTGGCGATATTACTCAAGACGTTCTTAACTTCGATGTCGCCTCAAGTCTTATCGAAGAGTGGATGACCATTGCCAAAAATCAAGCTTTAGAAAATGGCGCTGGCGTGACGTTTAAAATCGTCATCTTCTTGATCATTATTTCCCTAGCAAGCTTAGTCGCTAAAATAATCAGAAAAGTCGTCAGAAAAGCCGTAAATTCGTCAAAGCTTAATTTTAGTGTGTTGCTACAAGATTTCTTTATCTCTATTTCAGGTAACGTCATTTATGCACTAGGTTTACTGATTGCTCTTTCACAACTAGGGTTTGAATTAGCGCCATTGTTGGCAGGTTTCGGTATTGCTGGTGTGATTATTGGTTTTGCTTTGCAAGACACACTATCAAACTTTGCCTCAGGTATGATGATATTAATTTATCGTCCATTTGATGTAGGTGACTTAATTAAAGCAGCAGGTGTTACAGGTAAAGTCAGTAACATGAGCTTAGTTTCCACAACAGTGATGACGTTCGATAATCAGCGTCTAATCATTCCAAACAATAAAATTTGGGGTGATACCATTAATAACATCACAGTGGAGAAAGAACGCCGCGTTGATATGACTTTTGGCATTGGTTATAGCGATGACATCCCTAAAGCTGAAAAAATTCTAGCAGATATTGTATTGGCTCATCCTAAGGTGAAACAATTCCCAGAGCCTATGATTAAGCTGCATACTCTAGGTGAGTCATCAGTAGATTTCATTGTACGCCCATGGGCAGCCCCTCTTGATTATTGGGATGTATATTGGGACATAACTCGTGAAGTAAAAATGCAGTTTGACGCACAAGGCGTGAGTATTCCATTCCCACAGCGCGATGTGCATATTTACCATGAGAAAGCAGCAGACTAGTTCTTTATAACTGTGTAGAAACTTAGACGGTTCCAACAAAAAGCCCGAGTGAATTCACTCGGGCTTTTTGATTAATTCTGTTCAACTCTTGCCAGATGCTCGCTTTTGTCTAATCGAGGTAAGTCATGTTACCTAGTAGATGCGGGCGACGACCTTTGATATCACGCATTTCAAAACGCTTACCATTTTCCATACTCTCAAAAGCAAATGTCACTTCAGATGGCATAAACACGGGTAACTTAAATTCCACATCGACTTTAAATGGACGCTCGCCAATAAACTGCATTAACGCCGCTAAAGAACGCGCTTTAGACCACATTCCGTGTGCCAGCACTCTTTCAAAACCAAATCGTTTGGACACAATGGGGTGCAAATGAATCAGATTATAATCCCCTGATGCTTTGGCATACTGTCGGCCTAAGTCTTCAGGTAATTTCCAAGTGAGTGCATCTTCCCAAACCATATCTGAGCCACGTGGTGGTCTTGCTCTGCGCCCTTTTGACTCAATACGATAAAGATAAGTTGATAATGCTTCCCACACTAACTCTTCGCCCACATAAATTTTAGAGGCTAATTCAAACTCTAGCCCTGTGTCAGTGGTTTTGCTTGAGGTGAGCTCACACTGAACATCAAAGGTTTCATCAACATTAATTGGACGATACAAGCTAATGCTATTTTTTAAGTGGATCATCCCTAAAAGCGGGAAGGTAATCGCTTTATGAGTAAAAACAGTTGCATGCAATCTAAAGGCAAGTACGTACAAGAACGTTGGCGGTAATACCTTGCCATCAAAATCGAATTCACAGACATCTGCATATTGACGGACTTTTTTGTCAGCAACATTAATACCTTTAGCCTGAACATAAACATTCGGCAAAGGTTGCTGATCCCAACCCGGTTTACGCGTGAGTAATATCTTTCGATATAGTGACAACAACGATGGCATCGAAGCTAGTTCTATAGAGTAATCGTGACTCAAAGAGCACCCTTTCTGTATTAAGTGAAACGCAGTATTTAGACTGACTAAATACTGCGTCACAATTGTTTCAATATCGATATTATACATCGACTTGTAATACATCAGTAAAAAAAATACGTTTTAGGCTGTTATTCCAACATATAAAATAATTTCTGTTTACACTCTAGTCACACTGTTTATCCCAGCAATCGATAACGGTTGCACCCGCTTGTTGCAGTAATTGTGGAACGGTTTGCTGACCAACAACATGACCTGCGCCCACCACCACGAATAAGGTTTGGTAATCGGATTCAGCGAGAATGTCGAAAATACGTTTACTCATAGTGTGGTTTCTTTGCCACAGCAACTTATCGAGCAATTCATCCGAGTCTTCCGCTTGATCCTCCATTATGTCGGCTATCGCTTTATGATCGCCACTGCGCCATGCATTAATCAACGCCAACATATCCTCGTCAGTCGCATTAATCGCTTCATCGAGTAACTGTTGTTGGGTCTTATCAGAAAATGATGAAATCAAATCAAATTGAAACTGTACACTTTCAAGCTCAAGTAGCGGTTTACTCAGATCTCTCGCAACAAACGTGACATCAACACCAGCTTCCGGGCTAAAACCCAATGATGCAAACCGAGCGACTCCAATTTGGTTTGCTTGAAGCCAGGTAGCCAAAGGCTTAAGACCATCACACATGGTTTGGTTTTTGGCACAAAACATAGGATAACGTTGGTTTAAATCACTTTGTTTATTCGCAGTAGCAAAACCATATTGCTGTAATAATTGCTGCACATTGGCTTTAGTCACATCCGCTTCAATGACAAGCGCATCTGAATCGACGAATGCTTGTTCAATTTGCAGCGGTAAAGGATAAAAGTCAGCCTTGCCAATGTGGATAGAGCCTAATACGTATACTGTTTTACCTTGATATGTAGCCTTAAAAAATGGCGGTTTATCTGACTCAGCTGCAAAAGCTGTTGCAGCGATAACCAAGCTTGATAGGCAAAGGAAAACCAGCATCATAATGCCGCTAAGCCTTTTATTTTCTCCAAAGCGTTGCATCATTGGCACTTTTCCCTTCGTTTGACTTGTTAGTAACATGCCAGCCCCTTATAATTTAGCTTAATATTATGATGTTGAATGAGGCTATCATGCCGTATACCCAAGTTATCCAGCAATTAAAAGAAAGTCTGCAAACAGGATACCGTCAAGCCATTGATGCCGATAAAAGACTCGACGAATTACGTCAAGCTGGCCATGGTAAGTTTGTGGCAATCTTTACTGAAGAACAAGGTTTTACGCAAAAAAGTAATCGTTTTTTGCCGTATGTTCAGGAACTTGCAAATGAGTTAGAAGAGCTACAAGGCCTTAGTCATATTCCACCAGAAGCACTTGAAGCTCACGTACAAAAAATTGCAGCGTTATTGAAAACGCTCCATTTATTTAAACAAAACACTAAATAAGTGTTGTTTAAGCCCCAAATAAAAAAGCAGCCATTAGGCTGCTTTTTTATTTGTTCTACATGCCCCTTCCTCAACCTACCAATGCAAAAGTAGCTATATATGACATAACTTTTAATACTTTGGTTTTAAACTCTATTTCACTGTTAACGACATATTTCTGTCATTTTCCTGCCATAGACTGATGAATTAATTTGCTATGGAATTGATTAGATGAGCGTTATAGATTTAGAAAAAGAACTGAATAAGATAATTGCTAAACAATCTATCAATGCCATTTTTCAGCCAATTTTTAATATCACTAACCAGAAAGTACATGGCTTTGAAGCATTGAGCCGTGGCCCTGAACATAGTCCGCTTTTTTCTCCTGTGCCTTTATTCAAAACTGCTGAGCATATGGGTAAACTCAGCGAGTTAGAAACCTTATGTCGCAGCATCTCAATTAATGCATTTAAAACCTGCGAGTTGAAAGGCAAGTTATTCATCAATATCTCACCTAAAGCCCTTCTCGACCCTGATCATCCCAAAGGCTTAACCTTACAACTCATTAAACAAATGGGACTGCGCCCTGAAGATGTTGTTATTGAACTGTCAGAGCAGTATCCCGCTGATGATATCGATTTACTCAAAGACTGCTTGAACCACTATCGTAACCAAGGTTTCTTAACCGCAATTGATGATTTGGGCGCTGGATATTCTGGATTACGTTTATGGTCAGAATTAGCCCCTGACTACGTCAAAATTGACCGTCATTTTATTCATCAGATAGATAGCACACCAGTTAAGCAAGAATTCGTTCGCTCCATTGTGGAACTATGCCAAAACCTAACCTGTAAAGTGATTGCTGAAGGCATAGAAACACCTGCTGAGCTCACCATGCTGAAACAACTGGGAGTCACATATTGTCAGGGGTATTTGTTAGGGCGCCCTAATATCAAACCCAATACATTCATGAGTTCGGAATTAGTATCAGCTCCATTAGCGCCGCAAAATCGCTATTGCGAAACAGCTGAAAGCCTATGTGCACCTGCTAATATCGCGACTCCAGAGACTAAACTCAAACAACTCAGCGAGCAATTCATCAACCAGCCTGCGCTTCAAGCAATTGTTATCGCAGATAATGGACAAGCCAAAGGGATTGTTAGCCGTAATCATATTTTAGAGTTGTTTAGCACACCCTATGGCAGAGCTTTACATGAAAATCACCCTGCAAGTGCGGTAATGGATAAGCAAGTCTTTCAAATCGATGCCAGCGAGCCATTGTCAACGGTCAGCCAATTACTCACTTCTGAGCACTCCACCACAGTAGCGCAGCAATTTATCATTCTTCGACAGGGTAAACTTATCGGTATTGGCCACACTAAAGATTTATTGCAACGCATAACAGAATACCGAATAAAAGTTGCAAGGCACGCTAATCCCTTGAGCAATTTGCCGGGAAATGTACCCATACAAGAAGAGTTGAAACGATTACGTTCCCAAAAGAAAGCCTTCTACTTGGCCTATTTCGACTTATGTCACTTTAAACCTTATAACGATATCTACGGGTTTTCACGTGGCGATGAAGTCATTATGGAAGTTGCTAATCTGCTCACTCATTACCAGAACGAACATAGCTTTGTCGGCCATATTGGCGGCGATGATTTTGTGATGATCAGCACTTGCTCTGAGGCTATTACTCATTTTCAAATGATCGTTGCGCAATTTGAAAAAAGTAAACGGACCTATTACTCAAATGAACACTGGCAAGCGCAAACCGTATACGCCAATGATCGTCAAGATAAAAAAGTACTTCATCCGTTAATCTCATTATGCGTAGGGGTGTTATCACCGAATTTGACGATACAAACCAGTGATCATGAATTATCTATGCTCAGTGCAGAAGCTAAAAAGCAGGCTAAATTTGCCAAGAATGGCTTTTATTTCTCAAATCATAACCAACAAAAAACAGCTTAATTCAATTAAGCTGTTTGTAGTGTGTTTGCATACTTGGCTATGGGTTAAATGTTAGCCCTAAAGCTTTGGTGCAACCGTTTTATTAAGCCAGTCTTTTAACATGGTGGATTCATACTGAAACGGCTTTTGATTGCGTTTTGAATGAGTGCCATACATAAAGTTCATATCAATAAGTTTCTCGTCACCTGCCATAATCACTTTATCACCTTCAGTGATGCTGTAAGTAAAAGTCATTCTTGGCGGATATAAATCCTTCACGATACGAAGCTCATTGGCAGTTGTTGCGCCAAATGTAGGACGTAAATCCCCCGCTAAATCCACATCTGAAACTTGCATTTCAAGCTTTTGATTTGGTTTAAGCACTTTCTCAGCTTCTTTGTTCAAATTTTCGGTAATCGTATCAAAAAAGCGTTGTTGAAAACGGGATTTGACTTCAGTAGCCGTTTTTAAGTCGCGATATTTCTTAGGCTCTTGCCATTCGACTTTTACAACCCCTTCTTCTGTCATTGGGTTCGCAATCACTTCTTCATCTGCAATAGCAACATTACACATTAATGCGCCTGCAATAAGTAGATGTTTAACTTTCATTTGTCGTCTCCTGGCTATATCTATCTAAAACCTAATCTATGCCGCTAGTATAAAAACTTAACCTGTATATCAGCTTAACGTAAAGCAGTTAACTTTGCTGTAGGAAATATGCCTATATAGACACTAGACAATTAATTAAACGCTCAAAAATACATCGAATACTGTTCAGTTTCCATTCAGCAAGGCTTCGCTAATATACATTCCAAGCAAACGCACAGTACCAATACAAGGTAGCTGTTAAACAAAACTCTGTTAGCGTCACTGCAATTATCGCTCAAGGAATTAGCGCCAATACAAACCTACGTGTATGACTGGAGTAATAATATGAACAACATCTCAACTCAAACGACTTTCTCAACGACTGGTATGACTAAAAAACTATCTTTAGCCGCAACTTTCTTTATTGCTTTAGTCGTTTCATCTTCTAGTTTCGCTTATCAATTTGATGTTGATGCTCAAGGAGAGCAAGCGATTAAAGAACATCGTCAATTAATGGTTCAACATATGGCTTCTGTAGAGCAAGAGTACTCTGCCGAGCTAAATCAAGACTTCGACAAGCAAATGAAGACCGCTGAAAGTAAATTTTTAGACCAAAAATGCGAACAACGTGGTTTAGATTTCGATACACGCTCAGAAGTATGTGATGGATAATTAGCCATCTACCGTATACAACTAAAAATGCAGTCACTGATTAAGCAGTGACTGCATTTTTTCTTCAAGAATTTGAAAAGAGTCCAGCTTTATAATACAGGTAAGTTTAAAACGGAAAACGAGCACTCAACTTAGGATAATTCTTTCTTAAGTCTTTCTTCTTGGTGCTGAACTTTTTACCTTGTGGTGTATGTTGACCTGAAGGAATAAAGGGTAACTCATCACCCGTTCTATCTTCATACAGTTGACCAGCAATTAAATCATAATCTTCAATAAACGGGTAAGCCGAATCGTCTTTTGTGGGCCACAACTCAATATCACCTAGGCAGTCAGGGTCAGCAATCACCTTGTTATACCACTGCTCACCTAATGACAAAATAAAGCCTCTAAATTCAGCAAAGGCATAATCTGAATCACATCCAGTGATGATGTAAGCAGCGCCCCAAATATCCCAGTTATAACTGCGTCGCATTTGTTGACCGAATATTTTATCGAATGCAGCTAATGATCCATCATCTAGTGGCGTCAGTTTATCTTTTAATGCGTCATGGCATTGCTGCTCAGATTGCTGCGGCTCAGTTCGGGTTACCAGTGACCAAAAGTCAGCTTCTGTCATTTCACTTTTCCTAAATTCTTTTGCAAACAACTCACAAAATTGATTCTACTCGCGGTATTCTACACCACATAAAATCTAAAACCTTACAGCCTATATCTAATCGCTATGAATAAACTCAGTCCTATCAGCACCAAACCACCACGCAGACTCATTATTATGATGACATTTTATGTTTTGTTATCCATTCTTGCATTATTGCGTTCATACTCCATCCAAGGGATAGACTTGTTTACTATTGGCGTGATCCCGGTACTTTTCGGCCTTATAAAGCGAACCCATTGGGCTAGCATGGTATTTAAAATTTATTTAGGTATTCAAACATTAGCCGCGTTAGCACTGACCACGACCGTCATCATTGCCTATCAAATCACCCCTGAAGATGTAAAAGTAGAGTTTCAAGGTACTGAGCTTCCCATTCCAGCAATCGCCTTAACCGTACTGCTCATTCTCAGCTTTCAATATTGGGTCGCATTTAGTCAAAAAACCAAAGAGTACTTGCAGCGAACTTGTTAACCATTCAGGTGTTATAAGTATATTCAAAGCTAACCTTAGGTTAAAATGCACAGCATAAGACTCAATTACAAAAAAAAGAAGAAGTAGCATGAGCCATTTATCACCCAGTGAACTGTCGATTTTACTGTTGGAGCCTTCAGAGGTTCAACGAAAAATCATCATTGCTAAATTACACCAAGAAGGTGTTGATAGCATTCAAACAGCATCTAATCTTACTGAAGCTAAAGACATCATTGCCCGCCATACACCTGATTTAATTGTTAGTGCATTACATTTTGAAGATGGTGAGGCCACAGAACTCTTAAGTTTTATTAAACAAAAATCAGCCTATCAAGATATTCAATTCATGCTGGTTTCTAGCGAATGTCGTCGTGAGCAATTAGAAATATTCAGACAATCTGGTGTCGTGGCAATTTTACCTAAACCCTTTGATGCAGACCATTTGGCTACAGCGCTAAATTCAACCATCGACCTCATTAGTAATGATGAATTAGATTTGAGTCATTTCGATGTCCAAGATATCCGAACTTTAGTTGTCGATGATAGCCGAATGGCACGTAACGTCATTAAACGCACTATAGGTAATTTAGGGATAAGAATTATCAGTGAAGCCGAAGATGGCGCTAAAGCCATTGAGCTTATGCAACATCAAATGTTTGATTTGGTCATCACTGATTACAATATGCCTAGTGTTGATGGATTAGCATTAACTCAATACATTCGTAATCAAAGCCAGCAATCACATATTCCGATTTTAATGGTCTCCTCTGAAGCAAACGACACTCATTTAAGTAACGTTTCCAGTGCCGGTGTTAACGCCTTATGTGACAAACCTTTCGAACCTAAACTCGTCAAACAACTGCTTTACCAACTATTAGAAGAATAGCCTGCTCAAAAAGTAAATGACTTTTGGCTCTTCGTCACTAGTCATTTTCACTGATGAAATAGCCCAATTGGCTATTTTACGCCTTAAATGTCGCCAAAATGCCTTATCGCTACACATTAATCAGATAAAAGGCTTTTAAACCCCCATGGCTTATGGCATGTTAATCTAGTTTTAAATAAACACATCTATGGAAAGCAGAGAATACAACATGAACAAAAGTGAATTAATTGCAAAAATTGCAGAAAATGCTGAGCTGACTAAAGCTGAAGCTGGTCGCGCACTAAAGTCTTTTGAAGAAGCTGTTACTGAAGCCATGAAAAGTGGTGACAAGATTTCTATCGTAGGTTTTGGTTCTTTTGAAACCTCAGTTCGTGCAGCACGTACTGGCCGTAACCCACAAACCGGCAAAGAAATCCAAATTGCTGAAGCGACTGTACCAAAATTCAAAGCTGGTAAAACACTGAAAGATAGCGTTAATTAAATTAACAGCTTGAATTATAAAACCTCCCTATGGGAGGTTTTTTTATGCCTTTTTTCTACAGAACTAGGTTTAAAGTGCAGGAATAGCGCACAAATCTTGCACACTAAAAGTGCAACCCTGCTTCACATCTATGCAACATTTTTGCCACAAGTAGGTGCAGAAACAGCTAAATATCTGAAAATGTAGCAATTTCAAACATGGCACACCATTAGCAATACCTCATACAGATAAAATCAACATTGAACATTGCTGCCCGATTACTAAGCAACAAGTTCAGTGATAAGAAAAACTTGAGGGAATGAAAATGAAAACATCGATATATAAAGCTATTGCGCTATCAACAGGTTTATTACTCAGTGGTTCTGCTTTAGCAGAAGTAACAGGTAACATCGGAGCGACATCAAATTACCTTTGGCGCGGTGTAAGCCAAACTGATAACGGCGCAGCTGTGCAAGGTGGCATTGATTACGCTGCTGATTCTGGCTTTTATGTCGGCGGTTGGGCTTCAAATGTCGATTTTGGTGATGGCACAAGTTACGAGCTAGATATCTATGCGGGTTACGGTGGTAACATTACTGAAGACTTAAGCTATGACATCAACTACCTGTACTACGCTTACCCAGATTCACCAGGAAGTGTTGATTTTGGTGAAGTGACAGTAGGTCTAGCATGGAAATGGTTAGATGTTTCATACTCTCACACTGTCAATGGTGGTGACGATATTGCTGCTGAGCCATTAGACTCTGCGGACATGATGTATGCACAAGCTAACTTAACGTTCCCATTGACTGAAAAATTGTCTCTGGGCGTTCATTACGGCTACTCTGATGGTGATGTCATCATGAGCTGGTTCGATACTGATAGCTACTCTGAATATAATGTGTCACTGAGCGCTGATACAGATTACGGTACAGTGTCATTCACTGCATCTGATACTGACTTAGATGAAGATGACGCTAAAATTGTTTTAGGTTACTCATATAGCTTCGGTTTATAAGGCTTAAACATTACTTTCTCAATTGAGGAAGTATGATTACAGCATGTTAAGCACTAAAAGCGCCACTCATTCAGAGTGGCGTTTTTAATGGCAATAAAAAAATTTTCGATTCTACAATTAAGCAAAAATTTAAATACCTGCTACATTCAAAATATATGACTGATGAGGTGTTAGCGCAGACATTCTTCCGTCCTATTTTCAGTTCCATTCAACATTGACGTTACCGGCACAAACTAACCTGTGAACAATCAGGGCAGGTTTACCTTTACATTTAGCACTGGTGTTACGACTCACGCTAAACCGTTAGTCAAGAATGATATAGAGGGTAGAACGATGGCCAATATTACAGAAACCATTCCCAATGACACAGAAATTGAAGCAATGGTCACGCCTAGAAATAAGCGTTCAGCTGAGATTATTGAACGGAAAAGACAAGTGAAACGTCGTTTAGATGATTATTTAGAACAAGCAGAATTACGTAAAAACCTAGATGATGAATTATTCTAGCCTGAGTAAACTATTGCAGCGCTAACTCTTTTCAGGCTTCAGCTCCAACCTAATATTAAGACTTTAAAAAGTATGCAAGACCACTGCACTCTAGATAAATAGAGCAAGCCGGATAAATCACTTTGCCACATTCAGTAATGATGAGCGCATTTCCGCCTCTTTCTCTTGTTTGTACCTTCAGCTCTTTTTGTAGGGAGTTAATACTGGGAGCTGAAGTTGCGATATCTTTACGAATATCCCCGCAGTAAGTCGTCATCACCTCACCTAGAGGTTCATTGTCATGATTATACAGCTCACTAGGCTGATAGATATCAACCGTTGTCGCTGTTGCTTGATAAGTGACATATTCATCAGCATTGGTTCTAAAAGATAACCCATTGCAGCCTGCAATAACCAATGAAACTAAAGTAAATAGACTTAATAGCAGTATTCTGTTTAAAAGGTTCATGTGAATATTTCCCTTATAAAAAAGGCATACACTCCCTGTGTATGCCTTGTTGAATAATTCTAATCGCTAATTAGCTTTCTAAGGCCTTAGCCTTTTGTTTCGCGAAGTACTCTCGGGTTAATGCAAATACCACAGGACTTAATAGAGCCAGTGCAATCAAGTTTGGAATTGCCATCATTGCATTTAATGTATCAGCAAGTAGCCAGATAAACTCAAGTGAACTGACCGCGCCGATTGGTACAACCAAAGTCCAAACTAATCTAAATGGCTTAACCACTTTGTCACCAAATAAATACTGCATGCATTTTTCACTGTAAAAACTCCAACCTAAAATGGTGGTAAATGCGAATACCGCAAGTGCAACAGCGACAATATAGTTACCCATTGGCAGCGCATGTGAAAAAGCAAATGATGTTAGTGCAGCGCCCGTTTCACCTGACGTCCAAGCGCCAGAGACAATAATTGCTAATCCAGTAATAGAACACACAATGATGGTATCAATGAATGTACCTAACATCGCCACTAAGCCTTGTTTTACAGGCTCATTAGTTTGCGCAGCCGCATGGGCTATCGGCGCACTACCTAAACCCGCTTCATTTGAAAACACACCACGCGCCACACCAAAACGAATGGCAGCCCATACTGCAGCACCGGCAAAGCCACCTTGTGCAGCAACAGGGTTAAATGCACTGTGGATAATCAATTGAAATGCTGCAGGAACTTGGTCAGCATAAACCACCAATACCGCTAAACCCGCAGTGATATAAAATAAGGTCATTAACGGCACCAGCTTTCCAGCAACATCAGCAATACGCTTAATACCGCCCATCAATACAGCACCTACTAATACCATTAATACTACGCCAGTAACCCAATTAGGAACGCCAAAGTTACTGCTCATAGCATCAGCAACAGAGTTGGTCTGCACTGTATTACCAATACCAAAACCTGCTAGAGAACCTAATACTGCGAATGCTGTGCCTAACCAAGCCCACTTACTGCCTAGACCATTTTTAATGTAATACATCGGGCCACCGACATGATTACCATTACCGTCTTTTTCGCGAAACTTAACCGCTAATACAGCTTCAGCAAACTTAGTTGCCATCCCAACTAAAGCAGTACACCACATCCAAAACAGTGCCCCAGGGCCACCTAAGAAAATAGCGGTCGCAACACCCGCAATATTACCAGTACCAATTGTGGCAGAAAGAGAGGTCATTAACGCATTAAAAGGGCTGATCTCACCTTTATGTTTATCATCAGAAGAATCACGTCCTGACCATAATAATTTAAAGCCTGTGCCTAATTTTAGGATTGGCATTAATTTCAATCCAATGGATAAAAATAATCCCACTCCTAAAATCATCACCAGCATGGGAACGCCCCATACTATGCCGTTTATCGTATTTACAATCGCTGTCACTTGTTCCATCGAAAACCTCATAATGAGTTAAGTATTTATTGTTATTTTCATTATTTTTAGTTGTTGTCATCACATAAGCGTTTATCAGCAACTATTGCTTCTATTGGCAAGACACAAATAGAAGAGGATTCAGATTACCTTCATTACACATAAATTGGAAACACCAACACGATAATCATCTAAAAATTTACCAATATCCTCATAAAATCAGCATATTGATTGGGTTAATTTAATAAAAAAGGCACTGCTAATATTGCAGTGCCTTCATAATTTATAAAGGATTTTTATGCGTACATGGGTATGTAACACGTTTCTGGACAGAAACGTTTTAAGAGCAACAATTTTATACCTCATATAAATTGGGCTAGTTACTCAAGACCATTACTTCAATCTAATCCATTGCCTGCCGCAGGCTTATGTGCAGATACATCCAAGACACGCCGTAAACACATCCCTGTGGGCTCTGCGAAAACATCCATGTTTTCGAAGGTCTTGAACGCATCTACACTGGGTTTATTGTCTCTTCGATTTGACTATATTTGTGATAATTTAAAGAGCTAAAGCTAGTAGATCTTGCATTTAAAAGACTCCATTTGAATTGAGGACGCAGAGAAAATAGCGTGAGCCTGACAGGACGTCAGGCTAGCTTTCGCGGTGCAGGGATGCACCATCGGAAGCGTTAGCATTTTCGAATAAGACCGAAGCTATCAACAAACGAAGTTTAAAGCTGGATCAATCCCCCGTTGGAAATCTTTCGCTTTTCAGAAAATTTCGCCGGGGCTGCAGGGGAGATGCAAGAGGGGTGAGCAGTTTCACCCTTCGTGCTCTGGTGTGGGCGAAGCGCCACGACGTTGATTTAGATGTTTATTCAAACCTAGAAATCATTAGCTGACTAAAGCTGCTAACAAATCTTGGGGCAGAAATGAGTTTACCAATATCGCCCCTACCCGATCTTAATCAGCAAAGAAAAGACAGTTCCTATAAGAACTATGCTTTCATTCAGTTCACCCACATATTCATAGATATTTACCATTATAATGAGTGTTACACCTTTAGGGGGTCATAACATAATTTCCCTTCTCATGTTCTTTGAGGGAAGTAGAATATCTAACTAGTTTTCGAGTATGACTTTCAGATTATCCAAACCTTGTTGTAAGTCATTACCAATCACAGTTTCAAAATCCATAAATAGCATCATTAAATTCATTGGGTAATTCATATGTCCACTAAACCCCCAATTAACTTGAGTTTGATTACTATCAATGGGTTTAAAGCTAATGTATGCAGGCGATGTGGCTTCGAAAGGACTTAAAAATCGCAGCTCATAATCGATACGTTGATTGGGAATTATCTTAATAATTTCTTGCTCGCCAACACCCACGTCTGGTTTTTTGCTGGCCCACACTGACACAAATCCTACACTGCCATCATTACCCTTGTAGGTTTTTTCCATATTAGGGTCCATCTGTGCCCACTTACTAAAATCATTCTGATTTTTTAGGTATTTAACGTAGTCATATACGGTTTCATTAGCTTGATTAATCACTATACTTCGCTCGACAAAGTAGTCTTGTTTCACGAAAAGTGCGGTAATGAAGGGAATAGCAATAATGACAGCAAGAACTAGGAGTATTTTTTTTATCATGATATTGATCCTAATGTGATGATAATTAAGTATATCAACCACTTTCAACATCACCATGTAAATCTAACAACAAATCAACAATCATTATTAACGCAGCGTAAAACTCGCCCTCAACAATGCTAATTCGCCTCACAACTCAAATGAGCTCTCATTTAGTTATTGGGTTAACTTTAGATAACAGCTTTGGCAAATACAGGCTTTACCATTTAGTCCTGCCAATAACTCAGGATCTAATTTTGCTTTGCCAGATTGAGTTAAGCACCAGCAACTTTCTATTGATAAACCCGCTGTCACAGCACATTTATTTTCTTTAAGGCATACCGGGCACGTTAATGGCTCTGCCACTTGTTGTTTTTTGTCCGACTCAAGATGGCGATATACCTGCACAACTTCTTTCTTTGTCATCTCTTATAAATACCTTGTTACCCTAACTTCACGTGAATAGGACTTCAGTTAATTTTCCACGGGTTAAGTTTAAAGCTAACTGTTTCGTTTTCTGCCAGTAACTGCACAGTATAAAACAAAAAATCGGTGCCGAAGCACCGTAGATGATTGAAGCTTTAAAGGATGTTTCCTTACTCAGTCTTTCTTAGATGTTTCCCTACTCATGCTTCATTAGCCATGTTTCTTATTTAGACGCAGGAAAAATAGGATAAGATTTAGAACCTAATATCACTGAGGGATCTACTGCACTGGGTTTTCCATAAAAACCTTCATGCTGATGATATTTTGCCTGAGTCTCAGCGACATTACCTTTATATCTCGGATCTTGAGGACGCTCATGAGCATTAACAAATGCCGCGACATCCCAAGCTTGTTGCACTGTAAGCTGAATGCTTTTGCCTAATGGCATATTTTCATAAATGAAATTAGCAGCTGTATTCACTCGATGCATACCAGCGCCCCAATTGTAGGTTTGCGGCCCCCATAAAGGCGGTAATGCACTCACTTCGGCCATTTTCACACCTTGTCCATCATCGCTATGACATGCCTGACAATGAGCTTGATATACAAGCTTACCTCGCTCAGCTGAATAGGCTAACTCTGGTGCTGCGAGCTTTGGAAAGCCACGCCCAGGGAGCATAGTCAGCTCCTTTTGATCGAGCTTTGAAGTGACAGTTTCAGGTAAAGGGAAATCTTCTCTATTACCACCCTTAAGCAACTCAACATCAGTCATTTCTGGCACAGGTCCAGTAATGCCAAATTGATTCATCAACCCACTCATCACTAACCAATATGAATAAGCTGAAATCGCCACCAAGGGCTCACTCCCAGATTCAGGCGCTTTACCGTTCATTGAATAGGTAAAACAGCCCTGAATTCGTTCTTCAAAGCTATTCACTTTATCGTTTTTCTTACGATAAGCTGGATACGCCATATAAGCGCCCCACAATGGTGATGCATTGGCTTTATTCCCCGCATTCATGTGGCAATTCACGCAGTTTAGTTCGTTACCAACGTAGGTATCTCGCATTTGCTGACTATTAACAAATAACTGATAGCCTTTTCTGACTTTATCGCCGAACTCGCCTTTAGGGATAGTGGATAATGGACTTGGCATAAGGTATTGCGCATTTGCCTCTTTCGCCACTGAGGGAAGTTGTGCTTGTCTATCAGGTAACTCTGCTGCCGATATGCTCATGCTGAATAACACACCCGCCGCTGAAAAATAATATCGCTTCATCGTATGTCCTTATTTCTGAGCCGAAAAATATTGAGTTAACGCATCAATTTCTGCAGCGGTGAGCTTTTTAGCTATGCTGCCCATCATATTGTCAACATCACCTTTACGGGTTCCTGACTGCCATGCCAACAATTGATTCTTAAGGTAAGTAGGTTCTTGTCCGGCAAGACGAGGAAACTGACCCGCGCCAATACCGGACGGACCATGACAACTGGTACAAGCTGGAATATCCCGTTGCCAATCCCCTTGATATGCCAGTTTCTCGCCAATGTCGTCGATGACCACTTTATCACCACGATACTGAAGCTTGATCTCAGCCACTGGTTTAGCAGCAAAAAAGTCCGATACCACTTTGATGTTATCGCCTTGGACTGTCATCGCCATAGCCATCATTGTTGGATTTTGACGAGAACCAGTCTGAAAATGACTCACTTGTGCTGCAATATACTCGCTGGATAACCCCGCTAAACGAGGCCCTACAACACCGAGCCCTTCACCATTTACGCCGTGACAGCTTAGACAAACTTGAGCTGCTGCTGGCACTGTTTGCAATAACTCCTTTGGTGATTCGTCAGGAATATTAGCCATCACACTAAAACTCATAACACTGCAGAAAAAGATACTGCTCAAAACGGCAGAATTTACACTCGTCAAACAGTCATCTTTTAAACGATTTTTTGTATCCATTTATCAGCCTCTTGTTGAAGTCCATCTCCGACTTAATACCACTATAAACAAAAATGGCACACTTAAATAGAATGTTTTTCGTACAAATTAATTGAATGCTAATTAATAGACTAACCCTAATATTTAGCTAGAAAAAAAGGCTTATCCCATTTAGGAATAAGCCTTTAATAAGTAATATAAAACTAAACTACAGTACGATTTACTCTTGCAGTAGGTCCTTACAGATCTGTACTAAGTCAGACTGCACTGCTGCCGCAGTGACCTCTCTACCCGCGCCTGGACCTCGAATAATCAATGGGTTGCCTTGATAAAATGCACTGCGAATAACAAACACATTGTCGCCTGGGGTTAAGTTGGCATAAGGATGATTTGAATCAACCCATTGAATGCCCACTTCAGCGTGCATCTTGCCATCAACTTTATCGAGTGATGCCACATAGCGAAGTACTTTGTTTTGCTCTGATGCCGCGGTAAATTGTTGCAACATGCTTTGGTCTAACTCACCGATGCGTGCTAAGAAATCATCCAAAGATAAATCCGCTAGCGTTTCTGGCACTAAAGAGTTTAGAACAATATCTTCAAGTTCAATTTCAAAACCAATTTCACGTGCCAGAATTAACAACTTGCGCTGCATATCTCGACCTGAAAGATCATCGCGAGGATCGGGCTCTGTTATCCCTAATCCACGTGCTTCAATCACTAATTCAGAAAATGATTTTTGCCCATCATAGTGTTCAAACAGCCAACATAATGTACCCGAGAATATACCGCCAACCGCTTCAATCGCGTCACCACTATTACGCAAGTCATTTAATGCATGTTGAATCGGTAATCCTGCGCCACAACTGGCGTTATAACGCCAAAATAAGCGGCGATTACTGAGCTGTTGTTTCAGTTCACGGTAAAACGGCAATGGTCCAGAACCGGCGAGTTTGTTTGCACTCACCATATGAATGCCGCGTGCAAATAACTCTGGGTATTGCAGTGTTAAACTCGCGCTAGCACTAATATCTAATGCAACTAACTCATCGCAATCAAGCTGTTCTAACTGTTCGAATAAACTTGGGTAATCCCACTTTTTAGCTGTGGTATCAAAGTCATCTTGCCAGTTATTGATATCAATACCTTGAGGACAAATTAATGCCTCTTTCGAGCTCAACAAACCAACTAGTTGCACTGTCGCTTCTAGTTCACGGTTTAATGATGCTGATGAGCGTTGAAATAGATCGATCCATGCTTCACCAATATTACCGACACCTAACAGTAAAACACCAATTCGCATGCGCGGGCCTGCGCAGCGACGGTGGACCTTTTGGGTCAATAAATTCACTTGTGGTTTAGGCACTAAAGTGACAAGACTTAATCCATCTTGATATAAAGGTTTAGCATCACGACTTAATAAACGCGCAAAACTACGACGGTAATGTTCGGCATCGGCGCTTACTAGAGCAACTAGGCCTAAATCGTTATTCACACAGATATCAGTGATCGCCAGCGTTTCGGCATGTAACTCAATTAAACTATGTACTTGCTTTTGATTCTCAAGCGTAAAAGCTAACTCGACCTTATGATGCGCCGATGTCCAGTAGGCTAGAGGAGCAATCCCCTCCTGGGCGAGTAAATCAATTAGGTCTTGTGTTGGTGACTGCTGCTTAATCCGAAACAGAACCACTTCGTTTAGATTAGTCACCACTGGCGCACTTGCCGATGAGCTTTGTGGCGCGATTAAGGTAAAGTCGGTATGTGATGCATAGCTTGAGCGCACTGCTAAGCTGACATTTGTATCAAACAGAGGCTGTAGTGTGCGACTGTGAAGCACAGGGGAGCCTAAATGCGCAAGGCGGTCAGCTTCAGCAAGCGACATGCTATTAAGTAACTTTGCATCACTGATTTTATTAGGGTCGGCATTAAACACCCCTTCTACATCAGTCCAAATTGTCACGCGTTCAATGTCCGCTAAGCTGGCAATTAACGTCGCGCTGTAGTCAGAACCATTACGGCCCAGTAATAAGGTTTCGTTATGTTGATTCGCGCAAATAAACCCTGTGATCACTAGACGCTCATCAGGGTGTGCTTTAAGAAGTTTTTGCACTCTTTGACGTGACTCTTCAATGCGAATATTTGGCACTACGCCTTCATCTGCCACAAGAATAGAACACGCATCAACATTAATTGCCGCCACGCCAGATTCACGTAACAAAGCAGCCATGAGTCTAGCTGACCAACGTTCACCAAAACTCAGGACATGATTAAGTTGGAACTCATTTCGCTGCTCAAGGGATAGTAAGCTGATAAGTTGAGACTTATCAGTAGATAATCGTTCACGTAAATCACGAGCTTGTTCATTTGAAAGAAGTTGTTCAATGAGGTTTTGTTGATAACTCACAAGTACTTGCAGCTCTTCTTGCCACAATTCACCTGTTTCACGAAGCGATAATAACTTATACAAAAAGTTAGTACTCTTACCCGCAGCAGACACAACGACTAAATCATCACAGTTTCCATGAGTAAGCAAAATATGGGCGACGCGGCGATAGCAATCAGCATCCGCTAAACTTGAACCACCAAACTTATGTAAATGACTGCGGGTCATTTGTAACTCCTTAAACCACTTTTTGCGCTGCCATATGTACTGAATATGGCAACAATAAAATCTTACTGACTTAACTTATGACAATCTAATTTATTAGCTTAAAGCTCAGCAACTGCAGCTAAACCAGCTTGGATATCAGTAATCAAATCTTCAGCATCTTCAATACCGACTGATAATCTCAGCAATGTATCTTTAATACCAGCCTCATAACGGGCTTCAGGCACCATTGCTCTGTGTGTCATTGTCGCAGGTACGGCAACTAAGCTTTCCACTCCGCCTAAGCTTTCAGCAACACTGAATATTGATAAGGCTTCTAAGAAAGCAACAACTTCAGCTTCACCACCTTTAAGTTCAAAACTTAACATAGCGCCAAAGCCTTTTTGCTGTTTAGCGGCAATATCGTGACCTGGGTGGTCTTTTAACCCTGGGTAATATACTTTTTCGACAACATCACTGGCTTGAAGGACTTCAATCACTCGTTGTGCATTGGTTTGATGCTCACGAATACGTACAGCCAATGTACGAATGCCGCGCAAAGTTAGGTAGCTATCAAAGGCTGAACCTGTCAGACCTAAAGTGTTTGACCACCAATGTAATAGCTCACCAAGTTCAGCATCTTTAGCCACGACAGCGCCGCCAACCACATCACTATGACCATTGATGTATTTAGTGGTGGAGTGCATCACAATATCAGCGCCCAGCTCTAGCGGTTGTTGCAAGATAGGCGAAAGAAAGGTGTTATCAACAACAACTAAAGCATCCACTTTATGGCTCGCAGCCACAATCGCTTTGATATCAACAACACGTAATAACGGATTAGACGGAGTTTCTAACCAAACCATTTTAGGCTTTTGCGCAATCGCATCTGCCAGTGCTTTATCATCAGTTTGATCAACTACGATTAATTTAAATTGACCTTTGTTGGCAAGATTAGTGAACAGTCGATAACTGCCACCATAACAATCATGTGGTACAACTAATAAATCTTCAGGACCAAGCAAGCTAGTCACTAAAGTAATCGCTGCCATACCGGTACATGTCACAACACCTGTAGCACCATTTTCAAGTTTGGCTATTGCCTCACCTAAAACGCAACGGGTTGGGTTACCAGAGCGGCTGTAGTCGAATTCTCTTGGGTTTGTGTGTCCATCAAACGAGTAGTTAGTCGAAAGATAAATCGGCGGGACTACTGCGCCATATTGAGTATCGGATTCGATACCTTGGCGAACGGCAAGTGTAGCAGCGCGATGTTTGGTCATAATAATCTCCTGAAGATTGACACACTCATGAATAATACACCACAGAGATGTCTAGATGGCTAAATGTACCTAAGCTAAATCAGATCGTCAACACAAATTAGACGTTTAGACGTCTAAACATAAAGAAATCTATTTGTATTCGTTATAGAATAACAGCAATAATTTGACTGTAATAAATAAGCAGTTAAAATCTGCCACGAATCTATCGTATAAAGGTGAGTTAATGACTGAATGGAATGGCGACTATATCAGCCCATATGCCGAACATGGCAAAAAAAATGAACAAGTTAAAAAAATCACGGTATCGATTCCTTTAAAAGTACTAAAAGTGCTAACCGATGAACGTACTCGCCGTCAGGTAAATAACTTGCGTCATGCAACCAACAGTGAACTTTTGTGTGAAGCCTTTTTACATGCGTACACTGGTCAGCCTCTACCAAATGATGATGACTTATCTAAAGAAGGTCCTGATAGCATCCCAAGTGAAGCAAAAGCACTAATGGATCAAATGGGTATTGAGTGGGAAGACTTAGACGACTAAGTCTATTGTCAGTATGCTTTCAAGCTGACTGGCAAATATGATAATAAATCAATTTTGTGCTTACATTACGGTGTAAGCCTTCTTTGATAAGCTCCCCTTCCTCTTCGCAGTATGACAATACTTGAGTCAAACTTGCACTCAAAGAGAACACTATGGCATTTATCGATCCGCAAACCTTGATGCTGGCATCGGCTATTATATTTCTCGGTGCACTCACTCAAGGGCTTATTGGTTTTGGCTTAGCTGTTGTTGCTAGCCCATTGCTGTATATTATTGATCCCCAACTTGTACCCGCCCCTGTTATTGCTTGCGGTTTTTCAATCGCTTTGCTTACTTTATTACGTGAGCGCACATCCCTGCAATTCAACGGACTTCAATATGCACTCATTGGTCGTGTACCTGGCGGCTTTCTTGGGGCTGCGTTACTAGTCTTTGCGCCGCAATCCATATTAGGTCTGGCTATTGCCTTTATTGTTGCCAGTGCTGTCATTCTAAGTTTTTATAAAGTCACCGCACCAGTCAATCGCTTCACGCTATTTATCGCTGGGATTCTTTCAGGGGTTTTCGGTAATATTGCCGCTATTGGTGGCCCGCCGTTGGCTATTTTATTAGCCGGAAAAGATGCACCGCAATTTCGCGCGGCATTATCGATTTTCTTTGTATTCAGCTCTATGATCGCAATGATCATTTTATTCATCGTTGGCTTAGTTGAAATGAAGCATGTTTGGTTGTCTTTAATGCTCTTACCATCAGTATTTTTAGGCAGTTTTGTCGCGGGCAAACTCAGCAACAAAGTGGATAAACAAAAAACGCGCACAGCCACATTGGTATTGTGCGGCTTAAGTGCCTTAGTGTTGACGATAAAGTCATTAATTGAATTGTCGGCAGGATAAAAGTGGCTGAGAGGTAACTCATTAGGCATGCACTAGGCATGCACTAGATATGCACTAGATATGCACTAGAAATAGGATAGATAGTTTCGAAGCGAGCCTACACCAAGCCAGCCTAAAAGTGATAAGAGGTTTGCAGTACTGCCCCAATGGCGTCATCTTCACCATAGCTACCACTCATATCAAGCTTAAAAGCCTGACCAATCGCAAACCCAGTTCCAAATGAATAGATATCAACAGTATTATCTTTTAAATCGTGGCGATACCCCATGCGTAACGATAACCAATCTGTGGCTTTAACCTCACCGCCAACTCGCCAATATTGCACTGCATCAAACTCTTTAAAGCGTGTTTGATCAATTAAGTCTATGTCTGTTGTTAAGGTAACTGATGTCCAATCGTATGCTACGCCAGCTGTAATTAAAGGTTCAACCTGATAATGGAACTCACGACCTTGCGCCTCAACGGTTTTAACCGTTTTACTGAAAAGGTTTCGTGCAGATAAACCAATTGTCAGTTCATCCATAGGCTCAAAAGCGACCCCGATATCAAGGTTAAATACGTTCTCATTATTGCGGTACTTATCATCATCAAAATCATCGGCATCGAAATTATTGGCGTTCACTGAATAATGATAAGTATCGATACGTTGAAACTTAGGTGAAATCCCCACTCTTACTGGCATGTTCACAATCGATAACGGAAAACTTAACGCCACACCAAAATCTGTCACCCCACCAGCAAGTACAACACCTTGAGAATCTAAATCAGTAATATCAGCTGGAGGGTTGAGAGGATCTAATGTATTTAAGGTATCGATATCCGACTGTGCTATATCAGCAATACCTACAGCATCGAGATAACTCTTATAAAACACAGCCATTGGCATACGTTCGTTAGGAATAACAATCGCAGCGCCGATCCCAGCTGAAAACTCGGCGCGATTGCCTTTTAATGATTCCAAGTCAATAACTAAGTCATCTCGATAACCTTCAACATCACTGCTATCACCCGAGTTAATTGCCGCCTCTAGCCCATCATAAGAGTCCTGCAAAGAGTCGAATTTATCAATCATGTTATCGCTATCGGCGCCTTCAGCCCCCACAACAGGAAGCAGTAAAGAGAACTGTTGTGCTTTTTTTATCTCAGCAGCACTATAACTTGAATGGGGAGTGAGAATGGAAAGTAAAGCAGGATTAATAAAGCTTGCGCCAATACGATTTGATGCAGCTACACCAGTGCCGCCCATACTGTCACTTCGCGCTTCAAAATAAAGCCCGCTGGCTTGCACATTGCTGGCAAACACAAGTAAACAGAAAGCTAGCGCTAGTCTTTTTTGCATCCATCATTCCCAATTCTTATTGTTTAATAAACATAGTAGAAATCGGCAGATAAATGTTTAAACAATCAAAAATAATGCAAAAATGTTAATCTATTTTGGCATGCTATTCTTAAGTTTTTTCTATAAATCAGGTAGATAACTTTTAAAGTTATCTAAGGTGAATTGAATAAATTTTTTCAATCGCTCAGGTTGAAATTTGTCTTTATGATAGAGCACATAAAACGGTGTATCGGGAATATGCCAATCTTGAAATACTTCGACTAATTGGTGCTGACTTATTTCTTCAGCGCAATACAAATAAGGTAGCCTCACTATGCCATTGCCAGCTAATGCACTGAGTTTCATTGCTCTACCATTTTTACACCTGAAACTTCCTTTTATCGCCACTTCTGCACTTTCGTGAGTATTGGTTTTATGGGCGAAGCGCCAATGGTTTATTGATCCCACAATACAAGTATGTCGATTAAGCAAGGTAGGATGCGCAGGTATCGCATGCTGAGCTAAATAATTCGGAGATGCTAACGTGCAATTTTTAATATCCATTAACTTACGTGCAATAAGCCCAGAATCTGCCAACTCCCCCATTCTAAACACCACGTCAAAATGATCTTCAATCAGATCGACTCGCTGACTGCTGAAATCTAAATCTATGGTGATATCAGGATATAATTGAATAAAGTCATTCACTAATGCAACAACGATTTCTTCGCCTAAAAAGCCCCCCACACAGTTAATATAAATATTCCCCTTGAGACGTTCAGCACTATCCACCGTCATACTGACAGCTTGCTCTATTTGATGTAACGCTTGCTGACATTGCAGTAAAAAACTCTCACCTTGGTCAGTTAAACGTTGAGTGCGTGTCGTTCTGACAATTAAGGTCACCCCTAAAAACGTCTCCAAACTAAGTAATTGCTTAGATATATGGGATCGAGAACAGCCCAAGGCTTCAGCAGCTTGAGTAAAGTTACCCAACTCAGCAATAACAACAAACGCGCGGATATCGACTAAATTTATATCACTATTCAACCCACCCTCCATTAGAGGTCGTATGTAAACAATTATGTTCTTTGTTGATTATATATCACCAATAAGTCTTTCTCTATAATTCTCACAACTTACAAACAGAGGTCAAAATCATGAAACAACTTATCGTAATTACTGGTGCATCTTCAGGTATTGGCGCAGCGATGGCTAAAGCATTTAGCGCAAAAGGCCACCCACTTTTATTACTTGCTCGTCGTGTAGAAAAAATGAAAGCGCTTAAACTTGAAAATAGCTTAAGCATCAGTGCCGATGTGACCGATGCGACAGCAATGAAGGCTGCTATTGCTAGTGCAGAAGCACAATATGGCCCTGTAGGTTGCTTGATTAATAACGCTGGCGTGATGTTATTAGGTCAAGCCGATGTGCACAATCCAGCAGAGTGGAGCCAAATGCTCAACGTTAACGTAATGGGTGTTTTAAATGGTATCCACTGCGTCCTTGCAGATATGAAGGCACGCAAAACAGGCACTATCATTAACGTTAGCTCAGTTGCGGGTCGTAAAACTTTCCCTAATCACGCAGCTTATTGTGCGACTAAATTCGCTGTTCATGCCCTCACTGAAAACATCCGTGAAGAAGTGGCAATGGACGATGTGCGTATGGTGACGATTGCACCAGGCGCAGTTGAAACTGAATTGCTTAGCCATACCACTAGCCAAGACATTAAAGATGGCTACGCAGACTGGAAAGAAGTGATGGGCGGTGTATTAGCTGCTGAACATATTGCAGAAACAGCCGTCTTTGCTTATGAAATGCCACAAAATGTTTGTGTGCGAGAAATTGTGTTAGCACCAACTCGTCAACAGCCATAATAGGCGATTAGCTCATCTACGTTATTTAGATTTAGGCGATACTTCATCATCGCACTCAATATGCACTGTATTTACTGCAGTGCATATTAAACACACCCTAACAATTTACCCCTATGCAACCTTCATCTATCACTTTAGATATAGTCAAATATCAAAATTGTGATCTCAATCTTGTTTCAAAATCACTAAAAAACCACCTTACATAATAGCTACTAGTTAGAAATAACATTAATTACCATAAAAATCAGCAGCTAAAGAAAAACCTCACACATTCATTAGATTTTTTTCAATTATATTTTATTCAATTAGATTTTTATAATTTACTTGATCCTCCTCAACAATATCCTTTATCACAAGTGTTAAATTAAGTAACAAGAAACACCCATTTAGACAAAAACCATTAACAATAAAAATTATTTAAAGTAAGGGACTGATGATGAAAACCATGAATAAGATATTTATATGCGTATCTCTCGCACTCTGTTTAGGAGCTCAGGTTCAAGCTGCTGATGGCGGTAATCCTAAAAAAGGTAAACACCTGTATAAAAAAGAATGCAAAGCCTGTCATAGCATGGGAGATGAAGGCGGTGAGATTACCCCAATGAGTAAAACCATGAGCCAGTGGGATAGATTTTTTAGACGTAATAAGCACAAAGCGAAAGCTGAAGTCTTTGAAGCTTTAAGTGAACAAGACTTATTAGATATTCAGCAATTCTTATATGACCATGCAGCCGATTCAGATCAACCACAAACTTGCGGTTAACTAACCTGGCTCGACTGTAAAACACATTTAAACCACCTAATTAATAAAAATATGGGGAATGCCTCAGGGATTAATGCTACCAAAATTCAGCAATCCCCCTAGGATTCCCAACATCAATCGAAGGCAGAAATATAAATTAACCTGCTGATTCGAAAGGAGAGATGTTATGCGTACTCTTATTTCACTGCTTGTTGCAAACGCGTTGATATTATCAGCGAGTGTTTATGCAAACGATGCTGATATTCAACGAGATAGTCTAAGTAAAACTGATGCTCAAAAAATGGCAGACCTTAAACAACAGCTAGCCGACATTAATGATGAAATTGATGACATCAATGATCGAGTTGATAAAAATGAACGTCATACTGCACTTGATAGAATAGAAATCACTGGCGACTTTAGAACCAAAGTCCATTCACTTCATTATCAGGATGTCACTTGGAATCCTGCCATTAATGTCGATTTTAATGATTTTGGCGCTAAAGCGATGGGCGGCGAATTTGGTATGCCTGACGATGCAAGCTCACCACTAGCCCAAATGATGGCCGCTAACCCTAATCTAGCATCTGCATTTCAAAGCGGTCAGTTACAAGGGGTAATGCCTTATGTATTAGCCCCTAAAACTGCTCAAGATATTGATAATGACCTTTACTACACCACACGTTTGAGACTCAACCTCAAAGCAAAAGTGTGGGATAACGTCAGCTTTGCAGGCCGCCTGAGTATGTTTAAAAACTGGGGCGATTCAACTGGCGTGCAAGTATTTGATTCTTGGCGTTCATTTACCATGGATGGCACCAATAGCGGTAATCCAAGTGGCGACTGGTTACGAGTCGAACGCGCTTATTTTGACTGGAAAAATATTAACGGTTCACCACTTTACTTATCTATTGGACGTCGTCCATCAACTTACGGCCCACCAACCCAATACCGTGAAAATGAAAAACGTGGCGGCACTCCTTCTGGCCATTTAGTTAACTTTAACTTTGATGGCGCAACTATGGGTTATCACCTCAGTGATATTACTGGTGTCGAAGGCCAAGTTGTTCGCTTCTGTTACGGACAAGGCTTTGAATCACAGTGGGGTAACGGCGAAATGTTTGGTGATATCGTCACCAAAGATACTCACCTTGGCGGCTTTAATATCGACGCGATAAACGATGGTAAAAACTTCCTTCAATTTACCTTATTCGGCGCTAAAGATGTCAATGATGGCTTTAAAGGCACCATGGCTTTTCCAACTCAGCTTGCAGGTATATTTGCACCAACTATGTATCAAGACATGCAAAAGTTTGAAAACTTCAACTTTGTCACTCGCGTTCAGCCAAGTGATGTGATTGGCGATATGTTCTTAGGTGGTATTGGTTTTGCCCGCGAAGAAGATAACGACGTTAAATGGTTCTTATCAGGAGGCTGGACCCGAGCTGATGGTAATGGCAACGCAGGTATGTTTGGCGGCATGTTATCTGATGCTGTTTTTGAAGCGCAGCTTAACGCTGATGCCAGTGAAATTATCATGTTGCCTTCAGCTGCTGAAGACAGTGGCGCTAAAGATGGTTACGGAATTTATGTGGGCGTTCAAATCCCAGCGCCTTACGGAAAAGTCGGCCTCGAATATAACTATGGCTCTGAATACTGGACACCTTTCACTCAAGCTCAGGATGACCCGATTGGCAGCAAACTCGCTACTAGAGGCCATGTTGCTGAAGCCTATTATATGTTTGATATTAATCCAAAAATGTTCATTAAACTCGCAGGACTTTATTACGACTTTGAATACACAGGCAGTGGAACACCGGTTGGTAAACCACAAAAAGTCGATGATGTTGTCGCAGGTACAGCTTATTCAATGCTCCCTGTAGTTGATACCGCTTATGACATCAATGCATCGCTTACTGTTAATTTCTAACCTTAATTACTTCCCTCGGTTTTTACCGAGGGCAGGAGTCTTATTATGAAAATACTCATCGCCAGCTTAATGACCGGTGGATTATGTTGCTTTAGTTTATTTGCCAACGCGGCGAATCCACACAAAGAGTTTATTGAAGGCCCTTTTACTCAAGGCAGCGAGGTCACTACTCAGTGTATTGAATGTCATGAAGATCACGCTAAAGATGTCATGAAATCATCTCATTGGACATGGGAGCTTGAACAAGAGTTACCTGAGCGCACCGTGACCCGCGGAAAGAAAAACGCTATTAACAATTTTTGTATCGCAGTATCAGGTAACGAGCCACGATGCACCAGCTGCCATGCCGGTTATGGTTGGAAGGACGACAGTTTTGACTTTACTGATATGACCAAAGTCGACTGTTTAATTTGTCATGACACTACAGGCACTTACGTAAAAGATCCCGCTGGAGCAGGAGAAGTTCTCGCTAAGGTAAATCTAGAACGAGTGGCACAAAATGTAGGGGCGCCAGTGCGAGATAATTGCGGCAGTTGCCATTTCTATGGTGGCGGTGGTGATGGTGTAAAACACGGCGATTTAGACTCTTCAATGTCTTATCCAGACAAAGTCACTGACGTACATATGGACACCGACGGTAATGATTTCCAATGCCAAACCTGCCATACAACCGAGAGTCACCAGATAGCAGGCAATGCCATGGGCGTTTCACCTGGTGGCATGAGTGATATTGGCTGTGAAAACTGCCATGAAGCTGCACCACATACCAATAAACGTCTTAATACCCACAGCAGCAGTATTGCCTGTCAAACCTGCCATATTCCTGAGTTTGCTAAAAATGAACCCACCAAAATGAGCTGGGATTGGTCAACCGCAGGACAAGACATTGAGCAAACTAAAGATCAATATGGCAAACATACTTACATGAAAAAGAAAGGCAGTTTTGTGTGGGCAAAAAATGTGAAACCTCAATATGCTTGGTATAACGGCAAAGCCGATGCTTATATGGCTGGTGATAAGATGGATCCTAACGCCATCACCAAGCTGACTTATCCTTTAGGTGATATTAATGATGCAGCGGCAAAGATATATCCATTTAAGGTTCATACTGGTAAGCAAATTTACGACAGTAAACAAAACATCTTCATTACCGCTAAAGTCTTTGGTAAAGGTGGTTACTGGAAAACATTTGACTGGGATAAAGCCGCTAAACTGGGTATGGAAGCTAATCAAGCCATGCTAGATAAAGGCATTAAATACAGTGGTGAATATGGCTTTGCAGAAACAGAAATGTGGTGGCGCATCAATCATATGGTGGCGCCAACCGAGCAAGCTTTAAACTGTAATGATTGCCACAATAAAGGCACAAGAATGGATTGGAAAGCACTTGGTTACCAAGGCGACCCAATGAAAAATAAAGCAATAAAAAAACATGCGGCAACCCAAGAATAATCAATAATTTTACTTCATAAAAACTGCCCTGTAGAAAACGGGCAGTTTTTTTATGCTCACTTTCAAAGCTGCACGATATTTTGAAAGATGAGTTAACGATTCAAGTAATGAATACCCTTACTAATAAAAGTTCTTCTTTTTACTTCATTAAAATAATGCTATCCCAACCAACCTGACTACCTTTCAATTGGAATACCAAGTCATCTGAACAGAAAATAAACTGTTGAAATTAAGAGCGTTCATCCTTAAGTTAACCATGAACATACTAAAAAATAGTCTACGCTTTAATCTAAGCTTTTTATTAAGTCATTGACTAGCCATGTTAACTAATAGGATGACTGTAGCATGCGAGAGAACTTTCGATTATTTTCAAGAAATAAAGCATTTCCAGAGTTACTGTTGTCTTCGACTTTTATCAATTTATTGTCGTTAGCGCTTCCTTTCACCATGCTACAGATTTACGACCGAATTTTGCCAAATCAAGGTTATGGCACCGCCACTATCTTAGTGTCTGGGGTTGCTATCGCCATATTGCTTGAACTGGTTTTAAGGTATGGCCGAAGTTGGCTGTTAGCCGCTTCTGCTGCAAATTTTGAATTAGAAACCACCACAGATGTGGTCAGCAAGTTAATGAAAGCTGACTACAATCATGTTGAGGCCATGGGTACAGGCCGAATAGCAAATGGGCTTGCTAGTATCGCCAGTATGCGAGAACTCTATTCAGGCCAAGCCATTGTCGCATTGATGGATTTTCCTTTTGTACTGATTTTTTTAGCATTAGTTGCCTATATTGGCGGCCCGTTAGTCTTCATACCGATTGCTGTCTGGCTTGTTGTTGGTGCACTGGTTTTCTATATTGGAAAAAAGTTAGCAACTGCGACTCACGCGTTAGCTTTATCTGATGCAGAACGAACTAGAATGTTGATTTTAGTCCTTTCAGGCTTAACGACTGCTAAAGCACTATCTTTAGAAGATCGTTTATCTGGCATTTATAACAACATCAATCACCAACGGCTTGAGAATCAACAGCAAGTCGATTGGCTTTCGGCCAAGCTTCAAGAAGTCATTCAAGGTGCTGCACAAGGGACCACGCTGATATTAGTGATGTTAGGTTGTCTTGAAGTGCTCAACGGCTCTTTGACAACAGGTGGATTAGCCGCCTGCTCTATATTAGCGGGTCGAGCGGTTGCGCCTTTAAGTGCGATTATTAGCTTACGGTCACGCTTGGTGAGTGCGCAAACGGCAATGTCCCATGTTAATGACTTAACCCAACTTCCGGAGGAGTCTTTTCAAGGAACTAAAATCTATCAACAAAAATTGCCTTTAGGTCCTATCCACTTCGACAATATCAGCAGTAAAAACCTTGGCACAGCTATCACTCATTTCAGCCATCACATTCAAGCGAATAGTTTGGTCACGTTGCAATCAAATCCATTAAGTCATGCAAGCCATCTGTTAAGTATTATCGCAGGGTTTCAACAAGTATCAGCTGGTCAAGTGACGATTGATAATATTGCCATCCACCAACATGATTCTAAAGAGTTCAGACAGTCAATCACTTATGTAGCACCTTGGCCAACATTGTTTGCTGGCAGTTTATTAGAAAACATGACGATGTTTCGAGCCGAATTTGAACCTCAAGCCATGGCTATTGCAGACAGTTTAGGACTCACAAGTAAAATAGCTGAACTACCCAATGGTTATCAAACAATGGTCGGTGATAGTGACTGCCAAATGTTGAATAAGGGCGCAATTAAGCTGATTGCGATTGTGCGAGCAATTGTGCAAAAACCTTCAATTTTATTACTAGATGAACCAATGATATCGCTTGATGCTGATGCACAAGGCCGTTTACTCGCCTTACTGCAACAATTAAAACAACAAATGACAATAGTTGCTGCCTCTCATTTTACCGAGCTTGCAAGTTTAAGTGATGAATGTATTGAAATAAATGGCGTTGCGCACCGCGAGATGGACAAATCTACAACAACGAAAGCGGCACAGGAGGTAAGCTCATGAGCACGACTGAATTGGAGCTAAAACCACTTGTAGTTGACTTATTCCAGCAACTTGGACTGTATACACAAGCCAGTAATATTGCTAACGATCATAATAACACTGATCTGAATACACTCGGGTTATCACGGTTATTGAAAAAGCATCAAATAGGCTTTTCAGTGACAAATAATACGGCAAAAAATCTGCATTTATCGATACACCCTTTCCTTGTTATTCCGCAAAATGAACCAGGGTTTATTGTCAGAAGGCAGGGCCATGTTTTTGAAGCATTAACAGGAAACCAATGGCAATCAATCGACTTAACTCAACTCAATGATACGGCTTATATTTTCTTAATCGAGTCGTTACCAACCACCAGAAAAAATGTGAATGCGTTTGCCGCTCATATGAGTAAAAGAACCAAATGGTACAGACCGGTTTTTTGGCTAAGTTTACTCTCAAGTATCACCGGACTTGCAGTGCCATTTTTTACCATGGCTGTATACGATCGCGTAATAGGAGGCCAAAGCCCTGCTATTTTGCCTAGCATTGCATTGGGTGGTTTATTAGCGGTCGGAATATTGATTAGCACTCGACTTGCTCGCGCACAAATCTTATCAACAACCAGTAATCGTTTTTCTAGAGATCTCTCTGAAATCACTTTTTATCGCTTATTACATATGCCTTTAATGGTGTTATCTAGGGTAGGAATCTCAAATCATATCGCTCGAATGCGCAATGCGGAAAAAGTTCGCATGTTATTATCTGGCCCTGGCGGTGGGGGGCTTGTTGATTTGCCTTTTACCCTCATAGCCTTGTTCGCCATCATGTTTTTAAGCGGTTGGTTAGTCCTCGTGCCAATTGGTATGTTGATGCTTTATTACCTCGTGATGCAAGTACTCAATAAATATGTCCAAGCTGCTTCACCCACAATCAGCGGTGAATATCAAAATGCGATGAGTGAGTTATCAAAAAACTTACTTCAATTAAAAGCTGCTGGTGATACCGAAGCTTGGCAAACCAAGTTTATTCGTCAAAGCCGTGAAAACAGTCGCCAAAATTTTCTCTATGCAAAGCGTAATGGTCTTAACGCTGCTGTTGCACATTCCCTCAGTTTATTTACTGCACTCATTACTGTTTTTACCGGTATTTTTTTAGTCTTAGATCAAACGATATCGCCAGGAGCACTCATTGCTTGTGTGATGATGATATGGCGAATTACAGGCCCAGCTCAGTTAGCTTTCTCATCGAAACAAAAATTCACCATGATGGATATTGCGGTCAAACAATTTGATCGTTTCATGCAAGCTAGCACCGAACAATCAGAATTAAGGCTAGACACGCCAGATAATACCAAAGCGCCATCATTAGCTTTCCAACACCTTACATTACGCTACAAAGCTGAGGGAGAGGCTGCATTGTCTGGCGTGACATTTGATGTAGAACCTGGCGAATTAGTGGCAATTATCGGTCCAAATGCTTGTGGTAAATCGACACTTTTACTGAGCGCATTAGGCGTATTAGAAGCTCAAGCTGGCTTTGTCACATTGAATGGTAAAAACCTTAAGCAGTATGACACTGAAATCTTTCGTCATTGGGCTGCATATAGTCCATCGCAGCCGGATATTTTCCCTGGTACATTAGCTGAAAATATCAGAATAGCAAAACCCAAAGCCAGCGATAAAGAAATTATTGATGCACTGATAAAAGCGGGAGGTGAGAGCTTCTTTAACAGCATTAATAATGACCTTAGCGTCGACTTACTAGGTGAGAATAATGCCATGCTATCAGCAATAGAGGGCAGCTATATCAACTTAGCACGCGCCATAATAAAGCAATCACCATTAATGTTATTAGATGAACCACTGCCCCACCGAAACCCACTTTCAAAAGCAACGTTGATAGAGACATTATTAAACCTTAAAGGTAAATCCACCGTACTGTTTACGAGTCACGATCAAGAGTTAATCCAACACGCTGACAAGGTCATTGTTCTAGATAAAGGTGCTGTGGTTTATGCAGGCCCAATACCAGACAAGGCTACTGAAGCATCAAAAAAATCAGATACAACTGAATCCCCTTCGACCGTCGCCATGCAGGAGTCTCCAACCAATGGATAATCGTCAACTAGCTAACCGAGTATGGCCAGAACACGAATTTGCTGAAGCAATAGAAGCGCCCGCAGAGCGTAAAATCATTCGTAATATTATTTTAATTATTACAGGTTCAATATTAATCATGCTGATATGGTCAATTTTTACCAGCGTGGAAGAAATTTCTAAATCGAAAGGTCAAGTGGTGCCTCTGGGCCACCGCCAAGTTATTCAAAGTCGTTCAGGAGGAACGATTGCATCCGTTGTTGTTGAGGAAGGTGACGTTGTTAAAAAGGGAGATATTCTAGCGAGTTTTGTGTCTATCGATAGTCTATCCGCTGAAGAAGAACTCACCAGCAAACGGGCTAACCTCATTATGAGAATAGAACGCTACGATGCCTTTACCGAACAAAGAGAAGCTAACTTTAGCGAATTTGCAGTTGAGTACCCTCAACTCCTCAGGCTGCATAAATCATCATTGCAACGTATGAATGAAGAACGCTTTGCAATGGAGCAACTGTCTGAATCTGATATTGATAAAACTCAAGCGGAACTTGAAGGTCTAAAAGCTGAGATACCTCCGTTAAGCGATCAGATACAAACCGCAGAACAAACCCTAAATATGATGTTATCTGTCACAGCAGAGCAAGCGGTATCTAAACTTCGCATTTTAGAGTCGCAACAGAAACTGGATTCTTATATCCGTGAACTGAAATCGATGGAAAGTAAGCAACAGGTTCTATCAAAAAACTTAGTTAATTTAGAACGACAACTTAAGCAAAAACAAGCCTCGTTATTTAAAGAGGTTGGTGAAAAGCGTACCGATACTCAAGCTGAATTGTTAGGTGTTATTGCTAGGCTTAAATCTTCTGATTCTTTGGTGTCTCAAAACACAGTAACAGCGCCTGTTGACGGAATTATTCAATCCATCCCGACTAGTTCTACTGGCAGTGTAATTCAACCAGGTGGGACTGTCGCCGTCATTGTTCCAATGACTAAGACAGGCCTAATGGAAATTAAACTCTCACCTCGTGACATTGGCTTTGTTCATGTTGGTCAAAATGCTCGAATAAAAATTGATGCCTTTGATTACAGCCGCTATGGCGCACTCGATGGCATTGTTAAGCGCATATCTCCTAGTACAGACTCCGACGAGAAAGGCGGCGTATTTTATAAAGTACAACTATCAATTGATAAACCTTACTTCCTCGACAACCCTGGACAATACGAACTGATCCCTGGCATGACAGGTGAAGCAGACATTGTTACAGGCGAAAAAAGTGTTTTCCAATACTTATGGAAACCGGTTTTTACCAACATTAATGAAGCATTTGGCGAAAGGTAGGAGTCCAACATGACAAAGGATAATAAGGGTCATCAATCTTCGGGCTCCGACCAAATACATTCTGATAATGAAATTCAAAAAGAGAATGATAAAACCGTTGACGTGAATGCTGCAGAGCAGAAAAAACGGGATAACAAAGCGAAACAAGCAGTAAAAAAAATTGATACGCAAGCGCAGAAACTAAAAGCCAAAGAATTGAGAGATACGGCACCGGTTAAAGGAGCTTTGAATCAAGATTTAGTGGCAGACAAAACGTCGCATAGTTTATCCGCCCATCAAACTCAACCTTCAACAAGCGAAAAGATAGCCTCAAAAGCTGATAATACTACTCCCACAGCACCAAGTGAACGCATTAGCAATCTTGAACAACAAGTCACATTAAATGCAGCATCTGAAACCGCTGAAAATAATTCTGACTCAACGGTGAAAACCCAACAAGCGCTAGTTAAAGAGACCGGTTCAACTGAAACAACAGGCATAGACCACTCAGGTCAGTTTCGAGGTGGGCATACCGCGACACAGGATATAAGTCAGTTTAAAACTGCGAAAATTTCACTTGCTGAACATTCGGAAAATCAGCATTTTAGCATCGACTTAAGCAGTCAACGTATTCACAACCCAGCCTTTGTCCCTCCCCAAGAGCCAAAACCACTCATTCCAGATGAATTAACTGGCACTGGCACTGGCACTGGCACTGGCACTGGCACTGGCACTGGCACTGGCACTGGCA
>NZ_JAJGZS010000027.1:0-20868 GCF_020806285.1 Shewanella sp. 10N.7 | reverse complement strand
CTGATAAAACGCCTACAAGCATTGCAAGTCAACAACAAATACCGCAATTAAAAGAAGATAATGTTATTAGCAGCGCATCAGGACAGATGCATGTAAAAGGCTCTGATACCGAACATATTTCTTGGTCAGTTGACACCGCTCAAGGGCAATATGGACATATCGTCATTGATCCTGTCACAGGTCAATGGCAATACTTACTGGATAACAGTAATAGTCAAACGAATGCACTTTCAGAAGGCGAGCAACAATCGGAACAATTCATCATTACAGCAACTGATAACAATGGCCACAAAGCCTCTAGCATCATTGCAGTAGAAGTTGAAGGAAGTAATGATTTACCGACTATTTCAGGTATGCATAATGCGACTATCAACAGCACTGGTAACATTGATAACGTAAGTGGGACATTAACAAGTTCTGATCCTGATCATCATGACCAAAGTGTATGGAACGTTGAGCAGCCCAATGGCAAGTTTGGTCAATTATCAATTAACCCTGATACAGGCGAATGGCAATATCACCTCGATAACCAATCAAGTTCGACCTTAGGACTTCATTCAGGGCAACAAGCAAGTGAATCTTTTACAGTAACAGCTACTGATAGTTCAGGAACGCCAGTTTCAAAAGAAGTCACTATTGTTGTTATTGGTAAAAATGAAGTCGCTGTCATTTCTGGCGTATCTACAGGTAGCATTACCGAAGATAAAAACCTAGTAACGCAACATTTATCAGTGACAGGACAATTATCTGTCACTGACACAGATACAGGTGAAAGTCATTTCCAAGCATCATCTTTACAAGGCCAATTTGGTCATCTGGTTATTGACGAGTTAGGTCATTGGACTTATACAGCTAACAATACGCAAACCGCCATTCAAGAACTCAAAACTGGCGAGTTGCTTACTGACACTTTATTAGTTCACTCAGTCGATGGAACCGAACAAAAAGTTACAGTAACCATCAACGGCACTGATGATAAAGCTGTTATTGCTGGTACTTCAACAGCACAGCTAACCGAAGATAACGACGTTCATCAAGGACAACTGCATGTCGATGGCGCACTCACTGTTACAGATTTAGATAACGGCCAAGCTCAGTTTTCAGCGACATCATTGCAAGGTCAGTTCGGCACGTTATCGATTAACAATTTAGGCCATTGGACCTATACCGCCGATAACTCTCAGCCGAACATTCAAGGCCTGAAAACGGGTGAGTCGCTTACTGATACTTTATTAGTTCATTCAGTCGATGGCACTGAGCAGAAAATCTCAGTAACCATTAATGGTACTGACGATAAGGCGGTCATTAGTGGTACAAGTTCAGCACAATTAACCGAAGATAAAAATGTTCATCAAGGGCAACTCCATGTTGATGGCGCATTAACCGTTACTGATGTCGATTCAGGACAAAAACAATTCCATGCTAATATTTTACAAGGCCAGTTTGGCAACTTATCCATAAACGATTTAGGACATTGGACCTACACCGCTAATAATTCACAAACAACGATTCAAGGCCTTAAAACAGGCGACTCGGTTACTGATACGCTAGTAGTGCATTCAGTCGATGGAACCGAACAAAAAATCTCAGTGACCATTAATGGCACTGACGATAAAGCTGTCATTACAGGTGTAAGCACTGGCAACATCAACGAAGATAACAATTTATTTCAAGGTCAATTACGGTTTGACGGCCAACTACAGGTAAAGGATCCAGATACTAACCAAGCTCATTTTCTAGCTTCAAATATTACCGGTACTTATGGAAATTTAAGCATCGATTTATCCGGTTCTTGGACATATATAGCTGACAACCAACAAACTGCAGTGCAACAATTAGGCATTAGTGATGATCTAACTGATTCGTTCATCGTTAAAACGGCAGATGGCACAGAACAACTAATTAAGGTTAACATTTGTGGTCATAATGATGCCGCAGTAATTAATGGTGTTGATACAGGGTCCATTCAGGATTCCGCTAACGCTCCACAAATGTTGCATGCTAATGGCAAATTATCTGTCATTGACGTCGATTTGGGACAAGACCACTTTCAAGTACAGGCCATTTCAGGTGCACATGGGAGTTACCTCGATATCAAAGCTGATGGCACGTGGAAGTATAGTGTTGATCGCTATAACCCAGATATAATTGACCTAGCTAAAGGCGCTAAGTTAGAAGAGCGATTTATTGTACACAGTGCTGACGGAACTGAGCACATGATTGTGACCACCGTAGTTGGTAATAATACGCCAGCAATAATTGTCGGACAAGGTGCAGGTGTACTAAGAGAAGATATCGGAAAAACACAGGTTACTGGAACGCTATCTGTAATGGATCCTGATGCCAATCAGAGTTTTTTTGAAACCGCCACGCTTCAAGGCACTTATGGCGACCTGGTTATAAACAAACAGGGACAGTGGCACTATGACTTAAATAACAATGGTCCAGCGGTTCAAACATTAAGAGACAACCAAGTAGAACCGGAAACTTTTTTTATTAAAAGTGCTGATGGCACACCACATGGCATACTGATTAATATTATTGGCACGAACGACCTTGCACAAATTGATGGTATTGATAGCGGTGTCATCAAAGAAGATGTTTTAAGTTCAGGTATATTACAAACACAAGGTAAACTCATAGTAACTGATATTGATGCTGGCGAAGCACTCTTTCCATCAGGGATGCAGCAAGGAAACTTTGGCCGATTAATGATGGCTAACAACGGCAGTTGGCATTATATTGCTGACACCAATCAAGCAGGCATTCAACAATTATCACAAGGTGATCACGAGCAAGATAAATTTACGGTTACCTCAATTGATGGCACGCAACATCAAGTTGTTATTGATATCAACGGTACAAATGACAGCGCCGTTATCGCGGGCACCAGTTCAGGCTCAGTAAATGAAGAAACACAACTGCAAACCTCTGGTACCTTAACCGTTACCGATACTGATAGGGGGGAGGCACATTTCTCCGATACCGATATTGCAGGCACATTCGGTATACTACATTTAACCGACTCAGGTGCGTGGACTTATGTCTTAGATAACTCGAACCCAAGGGTTCAAGCGCTAGCGGTAAATCAAACAGCCACCGATATCATTACCATTAATTCAGCTGATGGTACGCTACATCAACTTACCATTACAGTTAACGGCACTAATGATAAAGCTGTTATTACCGGCACTAGTTCAGGTATCGTAACAGAAGAATCTCAACTACAAACCTCTGGCGCCTTAACGATTACCGATACTGATACGGGGGAGGCACATTTCTCCGATACCGATATTACTGGCACATTCGGTATACTACATTTAACCGACTCAGGTGCGTGGACTTACGATTTAGATAACACGAATTTAACCGTTCAAGCGTTAACTGCCAATAAAACAGCGACTGATATCATTACCATTAATTCAGCTGATGGTACGCTACATCAACTTACTATTAAAGTTATCGGCACTAATGATAAAGCTGTTATTGCCGGCACTATTGCAGATACGGTAAAAGAAGAATCTAAACTTCAAACTTCAGGGACTTTAACCGTTACCGATACCGATAAGGGTGAAGCGCACTTCACCGATACCGATATTGTAGGCACATTAGGCACACTTCACTTAACTTTTTCAGGCGCGTGGACTTACGATTTAGATAATACGAACCCAACGGTTCAAGCATTAGCGGCAAACAAAACAGTGACTGATATCATCACGGTGAACTCAACCGATGGCACGCCGCACCAAATTACAATAACGGTTAACGGCACTAATGATAAAGCTATTATTTCCGGCACAAACACAGGTTCAGTAACCGAAGAAAGTATGTTGAAGGCTAGTGGGCAGCTGACGATTACAGATGTGGATACAGATCAGGACCATTTTCAGAACGGTGACCTAACTGGGAGTTATGGCACCTTGCATCTAACTGTAAACGGTGCATGGACGTACGATTTGGATAATGCCAACACTACCGTGCAAGCACTTACTGATGGAAGCTCGCTCACTGAAATCATCACGATCAAGTCCGCTGACGGCACTGCTCAAAACATTTCAATAACAGTCCATGGCACCAATGATGCAGCCTTTATCGGCGGCACCTCGATCGGTGCAGTCGTAGAAGAAAGTACGCTACAGTCTAGCAATATGTTGACCATTTCTGATGCGGATAGTGGGCAAGATCATTTTCAAAGCGGGGATATCACAGGAGTCTACGGTAAACTGCACATCGATACCGATGGCCTGTGGACCTATAACCTAGACAACAGTAACAGCACAGTGCAGGCATTGGGGCACGGCGATAAGCTGAGCGAAACGCTTACCGTTAAAGCTGCCGACGGTACCCCACATAACATTAAAGTATGGGTTTACGGCACCAACGATACCCCTATAATTGGCGGTAGTGCAGCCGGCTCCGTTACTGAAGAAAGCACGTTAAAGGCGAGTGGTCAGCTGACGATCACAGATGTGGATACAGATCAGGACCATTTTCAGGACGGTGACTTAATCGGAAATTATGGCACCTTGCATCTAGCCGCCAATGGCGCATGGACCTACGACTTGGATAATACTTCCGTGCAACTACTCGGTGATGGAAAGTCGGTCACTGAAACCATCACGGTTAAATCAACCGATGGCACCGCCCAAGACATTGTTGTGACAATCCACGGCACTAACGATGTGCCCTTTATCGGTGGTACCTCGATTGGTGCAGTCGTAGAAGGAAGTACGTTACAGTCCAGCAATATGTTGACCATTGCCGATATGGATGGGGGTCAAGATCATTTCCAAAGCGTCGATATTAAAGGAGCCTACGGCAAACTGCACATTGATACCGATGGCCTGTGGACCTATGACCTAGACAACAATAATAGCACTGTGCAGGCACTGGGACACGGCGATAAGCTGAGTGAAACGCTTACCGTTAAAGCTGCCGACGGTACCCCACATAATATTAAAGTATGGGTTTACGGCACCAATGATGCCGCTATGATTGGCGGTAGTTCAGCCGGCTCTGTTACTGAAGAAAGCACGTTAAAGGCGAATGGGCAGCTGACGATCACAGATGAGGATACAAATCAGGACCATTTTCAGGACGGTAATCTAACCGGAAGTTATGGCACCTTGCACCTAGCCGCAAACGGCGCATGGACGTACGATATAGATAATAGCAATCCAATGGTACAAGCATTAGGTCAGGGTAAAACAGCTAAAGATACTATTACTGTTCATTCTGCCGATGGAACACCACATCAAATCAGTATTACTGTTAACGGCACTAATGATACGGCAGTGATTGCAGGTACCAATTCAGGAATAGTGACTGAAGAAACGCAACTTCAAACAACGGGTACGTTAACCGTTACCGATACAGATGCTGGCGAAGCACTCTTCTCCAATACTGATATCGTTGGTTCGCTGGGTACGTTACATTTAACTGATTCTGGAGCATGGACGTACGATTTAGATAATACCAATCCTACCGTACAAGCATTAGGACAAGGCTCCAATGCGACTGATGTTATTACCGTTCATTCTGCAGATGGTACTCCTCATCAAATCACTATTAAAGTTAACGGCACTGATGATAAAGCCGTTATTACAGGCACTTCAACAGCACAATTAACCGAAGATAAAGATGTCCACCAAGGACAACTTCATGTTGATGGCGCGTTAACCGTTACCGATGGTGATGCAGGAGAAAACCAATTTCAAGCGAGTGTTGAGCAAGGTCAATATGGCTCACTGACGTTGAGCGAATTAGGACATTGGACTTATACGGCAGATAATTCACAACCATCTATTCAAAGTTTAAAAACAGGTGAAAAGGTAACTGATACCTTAATCGTTCAATCTATCGATGGCACCGAGCAACAGATCACAGTCACCATCAATGGCACTGACGATAAAGCGGTTATTACTGGAATTTCAACAGGTGACGTTGATGAAGGTCATGGTAGTTTTGGCGATATGTCACCAGATTATGCACAACCTGGTATGGCCAAGCTTGGACAAGCTGCATTAACCGCTGATGGCAAGTTAGATATTGTTGACCCTGATGCTGGTGAATCACAGTTTGACTCTAAAGGTGGTGCCTGGAACAACTCCTACCACGGACAATATGGACATTTATTGTTAAACAGTGATGGAACTTGGCATTACGACGTGACCGTTGGCAGCGTAGACTGGGTCGGCAATAGAAAATCAACTATTGGCTCTACTATAGATAAACTTGGAGAAGGACAAACATTAACTGATACAATAACGATCCAATCAAAAGATGGTACATCCCACGATATTGTTATTACTATTCATGGTGATAATGACCGACCTTATTGCTCTTCAGAAGTCACTTTAACAAGTGGCACTGAAGATACAGCACAAACGTTAACTACTGCCGATTTACTATCGAATACAGTTGATGTCGATGCTAATGATGCCGGTAAACTTACTATTGAAAACTTAGTTTCCGACCATGGTTCAATCTTAGATAACAAAGACGGTACATTCACTTTCACACCAGAGAAAGACTACAACGGTGCTGTTCACTTTAGTTATGACGTTAAAGACGCCCATGGTGGCGTCACCCATACTGGCGCAACAACTTCACTCAGTGCAGTGCGTGATGCAGCTGTTATTGGTGGTGTCGATACTGGTGATATTACTGAAAACTCGGCGGGCATCAATATGTCTCCCGATCAGGCTCATGCAGGCATGGCAACCTTAGGTCAAAAGGTATTATATGCATCCGGTCAACTCACTATATTAGATCCAGACAAAGGCGAAGCTGAATTTGGCGGACAGAGTGCAAGCGGCTATAACTATCATGGCAGCTATGGCGATCTCATTCTAAATAAAGATGGCAGCTGGGATTATCATGCCGATCTAGGCCGAGTTAGTCATATTGGCGGTAGACCAACCACTCGTGGGACAGCAATTGATAAGTTGGGTGAAGGAGAAACGTTAACTGACACGATAACCATTCATGCTAAAGATGGCACTACCCATGATATCGTCATTACTATTCATGGCAGTAACGACCGCCCATATTGTTCGTCTGAAGTACAGCTTAATTCAGGAAAAGAAGATACAGCACAAACGTTAACCGCTGCCGATTTACTGACGAATACAGTTGATGTCGATGCTAATGATGCCGGTAAACTTAGTATTGAAAACTTAGTTTCCGACCATGGTTCAATCCTAGATAACAAAGACGGCACATTCACTTTTACACCAGAAAAAGACTACAACGGTGCTGTTCATTTTAGTTATGACGTTAAAGACGCACATGGGGGGATTACTCACACAGGCGCTAGCACGAGCTTAACCGCGGTCAGAGACGCTGCCACCTTTACTGGAGACGATACTGGTGCCGTTAAGGAAGATACAGCTACATCGAAATCTGGCGCAATAGATCAACTAGTCGCTTCTGGGACGCTTGCCATACATGATCCAGACGGCCCACAGGAAGAGTCCTTTGACTTCAAATCTTATGGAGAACATGCTATCTCCGATCCTTTCGGTGGAAATTTGCATATTAGCCAAGCGGGAAGTTGGTCTTACGTCGTTGATAATAATAATCCAGCGTTACAGGCTTTAAAAGAAGGGGAGACTCGGGACGTTGTTTATAGAGTCACTTCTCGAGGTTACAGTACCCACGAAATCACTATTACAGTAACAGGCACCAACGATGCGCCTGTAGTTACGTCGTCAGTTAACTTGAACTCAGGTACAGAAGATACAGCGGTTACCCTAAATACAGTAGAGCTACTGGCCAATGCAACTGACATAGATACCGGCGAAAGTGCACAACTTACTGTGGCGAACTTAGTAGCGGTCAAACCCGATGGTACCGTCGCAGGTAGCGTAACTGACAATCACGATGGTACTTTCACCTTTAACCCCGAAGCCAATTATAATGGTTCAGTCACCTTCAACTACGAGGTGCAGGATCCGCATGCAGCGACTACATCGACCATGGCCACGATGAGTCTTGCCGCTGTTGTGGATGAATCCATCATCACCGGCATAGATACGGCGAGTGTGAAAGAGGATGTCAACGTATCGAATAATGCACAAGTCCATGATCTAATTGCTTCTGGCAGTCTTAGTGTGAGTGATCCAGACGGTGGTCAGAATTACTTCTTGTTTAGTCAGTTTGGTGAGCAAGCAGTATCCGACCCTTTCAACGGCATGCTTCATTTAGATGCTTCGGGAAACTGGGAATATGCAGTCGAAAATTTTCAATTGCAGGAGCTGAGAGAAGGACAGGTCGAACATGCCATTTACAAAGTGCAATCGGCCGACGGCACTTATCATAATATTAATATCACCATTATAGGCACTAATGACACACCTGTTGTTTCAAGCGCAGTGGGCCTTGTTGACGGCAGTGAAGATACTTCGGTTGTTTTGCATGCCTCGGATCTGCTCGCTCACGCTACCGACGTCGATACAGGCGAAACCACGCAGCTTAGTGTCCATAACCTAGTCGCTGTCAAACCAGACGGAACCTCGGCGGGTGCCATAACCGACAATCATGATGGGACATTCACATTCGTCCCCGAGGCTAATTACAACGGTACTGTCGACTTCAACTATGCCGTGCAAGACACGCATGGCGGCACTGTAAATACAACCGCTTTTCTCACTCTGGATTCAGTAAGTGACATAGCAACCTTTAGTGGTGACTCATCTGGAATTACTAAAGATGACGATACCGCTGTATCAGGACTACTCACAGTCACCGATCCAGATGCTGGAGAAGACGAGTTTAAGGTTCAAACAAATGTCGATGGCTCATACGGCAAGTTCAGTATTACCGCCAACGGCCATTGGAACTATATGCCGGATGATCGAGCCGATGGAATAGCGTCCGGTCAATCACCACAGGAAACCTTTACGGTAGAGTCTATTGATGGAACCAAGCAGAGTGTCATCGTAACAATCACTGGTAGCAATGATGTGCCGATCGTTATCGCAGCTAATGCGAGCAGAGCTGTCGATCTTGGTGCAACCGAATTGGACACCGCCAAGACGTTCACCGAAGCTGAATTACTGAAACTCGTGGATGCTAGCGATATAGATGGAGACACCCTTCATATCACCGACATAAGTAGTACGCATGGTAACTTTTCTAAAGATGTGCAGAGCGGAGAATGGACGTTCACCCCAGAAAAACACTATCACGGTATCTATATTCCGGTGAGCTTAAAGGTAAGTGATGGATCTGCCGAGACTATTGCTCATGGCACCATTGATGTTAACGAGTCACATCCTGCGCCATATATAACAGGTACATCAACAGGTGACATTACAGAAGCCAACGCCACTATCCAGCTTGATCCCATCACTAGCGACAATATTATTAACGCCCAAGAAAGCGCTACCGATATCGGCATAACAGGTCAAGTCAGTGGCGATGTGCATCAAGGTGATAGCGTAAGTTTAGTCGTCGGACAACATAGCTATAGCGCCTCGGTTGATGGCAGCGGCCACTTTAGCGTTAACATTGCAGGTTCTGAATTAGCATCAAATTCCTCGATAACAGCGAGCGTGGTAACCACCGACAGCGCAGGTAACTCAGCTAGTGCTTCACAAGTGATGCACTATAGCAGCGATACACACGTAGGCATGCCAACCATTACCTTTGAAAACCCAGGCAGTGACAAGGCCTACAGCAAAGCCGAAATAGCTCAAGGTCATGCAGGTACCGTGACCGCAACGGTGCATGCTGCAGCTGATGCCCAAGTAGGCGAGCACCTGAGTATTAATGGCGTTGACCATGTACTCGATGCCAACAGTTTAGCCCATGGTATCAACCTTGAAGTTGCACCCAGTAGTATTGTCAGAGCGATCATGACCGATGAGCACGGTAACGTTAACTCTGCCCTCAATATTGCTGCAAGCGCGAAGCCTGAACCTATCGTCGTCACCGCCCCGCCTGGTAGCCACCATATTGGTGCCTCTTTGGGAGTACCGACCTTAATACCTACCCAAACACCTGTTCCTACAGCTCAACAAGGCTGGAAAATTTTAGTCAATGGCCACTATCAGACTAGCTATACCAGCCAATGGGGCACCCTGACCATAAACCCCAAAACAGGTCAGTTAAACTATCAAGAACACGCAAATACTCATACTGGTCCTCATGGCAGCGCTCAGAATGTTGGCGTGCATGAGGATAAGTTTGAGGTCGCCCTTCAAGGGTCACACCATGATGATGTCATCATGCATGTTCAAGTGAGTATATTAAGCCACGGCCCAGGACATAGTGGTAAACTCACTTTAGGCTCTGAAGTTCTTGATATGACGGTGACGCCAACCATTACTCATTCCGCACCACCGCCACCTCCTACAGCAGCCGATGCTAATGATGCTCCCCAAAATGACGCCATTGCTGACATCAGTGTAGATTTACACGATATATTGGTTGATGATGCCGCGGTTCACACTGGGCAAGACACACAATCATCAGATGATGCAACAGTTCAAGCTCAAACAGAAGCTGAGACGGAATCGACGTCACAACCATTATCACCAACGCCAGTGACTGCAGCTGCAGTAAGTACCCCGATTGATCACTATTTAAATATGGTAGGTATTTCACAGGCGGACATAGCACCGACAAATACAGCGGGTATCGACCCTCTCGATTTGCCAGGTGTTCCTGAAATGGCCATTGAGAATGTAGATGCAGATATGCTGGATGTGAGTCAAGGTGATGCTTTTGAAAACCCACTAGATGATGAGCACCATCAGCAACATAAGGATGAGTTATTAACTGATTTAAATGACCAACCAGATCAGAGTGATATTAATCAGGCTAATGACGATGATTTGCTGCATCAAGCATTAAATGACATGCACAATCAGGTCTAAAAAACTTAAGTCATAATAACTCTGTAATAGACTGAAAAGGCGCAGCATGAACCATCATGCTGCGCCTCTAAAACATCGTTTTTTGTAGCTATAATTACAACACTTTAGTGTAACTAATCACGCCGTAACCATGCCAATCATCGACATCTGACTCATATTCTTTACTGTAAAAATTAAAGCTCCAACTGACAGACCAAGTCGGAAAAGCCCAAATAACACCAAGACTGGCTTGTGCTTGCTGATTCTCAATATTCAACGGAGAATCATAAGGTAAGTCACCTTCAATGGTTAAGTCATTGAAACGATAACCTGCCTGCATTCGAAAATATGCCTGCCAGCTGCCATAACGATTAGCATATGAAGCATAATCTCCCATATGCCCTGCCTGACTAGACAATTGTCCGAAGGTTTCAGCTAAATCATCACCCCATCGTAAGGTTAAACCAACACTGGATTGCGAGCGAAAATTACCTGCCATCGTGTGGTTAAATACGCTGATATCCCACTCACTATTATCAAATGCTTGCCAGCGATTTAGCAACGCATCGACTTCATAAGCCAATTGAAACGTTACTTGGTTTTCAATTTGATAATCCCACCCCTTTGGCGTGGTGGAACCGGTAATTTTATGGACAACAGTTTGCAATTCTTCAGCAAAAGAAGCTGGCCCCATCACGCCAATGCTTAACCAGTTTTTTTGCGCCAATGAAGAGCTGAATTGCCCTGTAAATGATTCTAGCTCTAATAACCCGGCATAAGGTCGCTCATTTGGCTGGGGATAGTCATAGGCTATTTCAGTTGGTGTCCACATGCGATGATAAAACTGCCCGCCCCATTGAGACTGACTCGACTCCTGAGGAAAAGCGATGACTGATTGCCATTTGAAAAGCGCCGGAGCTTGGGAAAAGTCAGTAGCTGGTGTTGCAAGCCAGCCGACAACGACACCATTAGAGTAGTCACCGTCAGCACCAATGATCACATCGTTATCAAAATTAAAATACAACTGGTCGGCAAAGGATTTAGAAGGTGCTAACACCAGTAGAGCAACTGTGAGGATAGATATTGGAACAGAGAAAGCATTTAAGTATTTCTGACTCAAGATAGCCCCCTAGTACTTGCTACTTTCGTTATCATTTCATGTATCTCAAATATTCAAGATGACATCCAGTTTAACGATTCAATAGTGCGGCACAAATAACTATTTATCATTCGCTTTAAACAGGTCATATATCCACTTAAGCATTACTTAAACATTACTCAAGCCAAACATGCCAAGGACTTTCTAGCACTTAATGAGACAACAGCAACTTCAATGCATCGAAAGTCTTAAAATGTATCCAACCTATAAAAAAGTCCGTCATAAAAATCGGAACAGACGACAAGCTCAGGTAAAGTCATTACGAGTTATGATAGGTTGTAAAAAACGTTTTTGAATCTAGCGGTTTAGAGAAAAAATACCCTTGAATCAAGTCTACACCTTGCTGAGATAAATAATTGACTTGCGACTCAGTTTCTACCCCTTCAGCAATAACACTTAAGCCAGATTTTTTAGCAAAAGAGATAATCGCATCAAGCGTTTTCTCATTAAAGTTATCTTTAACGCCAATAGTATCAATAAAAGCCTTATCAATTTTTAAGGTACTGATGCCTAACTTTTGTACATAGCTAAAACCGCCATAGCCCATACCGGCATCATCCAACTTTAAATCAACGCCTATCGAATAAAAATTATCAAGCATTTCACGGGCTTTAACTAAATCAGTGATGGGTTGGCGCTCAGTAATTCCTAGTGAAACTCTGTGTTTCCCAAGCTTCCCCGACTCTTTTAACGACTTGATATATTGATAAAGTTTGTCATCTTCCAAATGCTCAGGAACAATATTAATACTGATAAATAATGGACTAACTTGCTGGCCTGTTATCTCCATCTCATCAACCATCACATTCAGCATCGAATAAGTCATATCAACAATTAAGCCTGCTGACTCAGCAAAAGGAATAAATTGATTAGGTGGAATTAAATCCCCATTAAATTGGCGCCAACGCATTAGTACCTCAACCCCGACAATCTCATTCGACTGAGAGTTAATCACAGGCTGATAAAACGGAATAAACTCTTTGTTCTTGATGCCCTTTTTTATATTCGCCCGGGTTGAGCCTTGAGATTGTTTGCGGTACCAAAAGGCAACAGTAAACGCGAGTGCAATGAGAAAGCTAATCAGCGCACGGTATTCCCAGCTTAGTGATTGATATTGTTTAAGGTATTCTTCGTTTCCAGTCAGGCTAAATTTAGCAATGTAGTATTCATTTTGCTGAACCACCTCTTCTATAATAAGGTGCTCGCCCTCGAACTCTTCAAAGCCAAACTCCATCACAGGTACTGCAGTTAAGTTATCTTGAAAGCCATCAATGGTAATGGTGTATTCTAAACAAGCTTTACAGTCTACCGGTATAAAGTAGCGAGGATTCATAGGCACGATACTGGCCACATATTGCTTATCACCATGATCGTGGACTAAAAACAATTCATGTATATCTGAGTGAGATTGGTTTATGACTGCGAGTTTTAGATCCGGTCCAATATTATGCCTTACCAACTTTTCTACATGGCGTGGTATTGCTTGTGAGTGGCAAATCACTTCTAACTCATCCATTACGCCAACCCAACGAATAAAGGTCGAGTTAAACACCGACATAGTCAGTAATTTTTCATTACTTTCAGAGCAGGCATAGCTGTCATCGAGTTGCGGTAAAGCTTTAAGCTCTTGAGCAGTATCCTCAATGTACATGGTTAATTTTTCAGATAAGATATGGGCGTCACGCTTAATCATAGTGTCAGAAATTTGATAATCTAACGCTTTTAACCCCATGTTTAAAATAAAAAAACTAACAATGAATACCACATAGCACTGTACTCTTTCCATTTGCTATTTCGTCCCTTTGTATACTGAAAACTATCAGTAAAAAAACACTACAAGCTTTCTATTCAAACTCAGCATCGTAGCCTTCACAACTCACAGCCATCGTTTGCTGACTAAACGGATCCACAAACCTAAGTGATTTTGCCACCAGCTTTAATGGCTTATCAAAATTATCAGCGGCTTTCGGTTGCAGCTGTGGATAATTAGTATCATTTTCTAACGGCATCCCTAAAGACATCATATGTACTCTAAGTTGATGCATTTTCCCTGTTATGGGACTGAGTTCGAACAAGCCTCGAGTGCCTTTTATCGCGATCAAGCTAATTTCTGAATGCGTATTCGCTTCACCGTCAGTTATTTTCATTAAAAAACTTGGCGTTGAACGCACCATACGGTTTTTAACCGACCACTTAATAGGTAACGATAAACCGTCTTGCTGATGAAGAGCAAGTAACTCTGGAGTCAGCTGTGCAATAGCTTGATATTGCTTATTTATCTTACCATCAGTAAATAATGAATGATAAGCATGTCGAGACTCAGGGTTAACTGTCATTAACATAACCCCTGCCGTTGGTCTGTCTAACCTATGTGCTGGTGAAATCGTGTCTATACCTGAAGCAATTCGCAAACGATGAGTCAGACACTCGTTAACAAAATTCCCACTGGGTGTAACAGGCAGAAAATGCGGTTTAAACACTAATATACAATGTTCGTCCTGATGGAGTATTTTATGCTGAAACGGAATTTTAGTTTCTGCCTCAACTTCACGGTAGTAATAGACCCGTGTCGCGCCTCGATATTGAGTGTGTTGATCAATCAGTTCACCATCTGCCCAGTGCACTTTGCCGTCAGCTACACGTTTTAACCAAACAGATTCTGGAATTTGTTGAAAGTGTGACACTAAAAACTCTAACACCGTTAAAGGTGCTGTTTTGGACTGTGGTAACACAATATAGGAAGGTTGAGCTGCTCTAGCAGCAAGTTTTACAGACATGTAAATATACTTTTAGCTACACTTTTAAACAGTATAACCAACAATGTCAGAGCAACTAAACAAAATCAACAAAAGCAAGAGACCAATATTAAACATCCACATGAGACTTTAATAATTGTAGAACAAAATCCATGGTTTTATGGCAGTTGGGTTGTTCAACCAATAGCAATTTGTCTTTGTTATACATAGGCAAAACTTCTAACCATCGCTGGCTAACCCAAGTTGCATCCTCAAGGTGAACTTGATTGTATAAATCGAGCAAGTCTGGGTTAACTTCGTAAAACTGCTCAAGTGCTGCGCTGATAATCTCGAACTCTTCCCCAATGGGTTCATTTTGCCAGTTTTGGCAAGGTAAAGTGCGAGCAATCCAGCTTTGATCTCTGAGTTGAGCACCTGAAAGAATTTTAACCCTTTGGCGGCCTTCGACGACAATACTTAACGAATCATCTTCCAATTGATTAAAGTCGATAATCTCGCACTCAGTTGCCGTGTCGTAACAAGGAGGGAAACAGCTACTTTTCGTCGCAGCTAATGCTAATCGATAATGCCCTTTCAGCACATTAGCAACCATTAACAATTGATTTGGTGTAACCATTCTCATCTCTTGTCGACCACCAGGAAGCAAAACTGCTTCTTGGATGAGTAACGCCATTTCTATCGTTTGCATAGCAACCTCCAGACCACAGCGTTTCTTGGTTATTCCATTTATTAGGGGTGTATACCCAGTAAGAATGCTGTAGAAAAAGTAGCCCACCGCTACCTAGGACCAATAAAAATCAACAAGTTGTCACTTAGATGACTTTAATAAGTTTAGCAGCCAAGTTTGAGTTTTCCAGCTTGGTAACGCTATTACAACTTTATGATTAGCACTGTAAACTTCATTTTGTCATCACATAGCAACAACCCAAACAAACAACAAAGTTGATCAATAATTAGACAGGGTAAAATACGGAATAGTTTCAGTAAATGATCATAATTTTACTAAAGTAGCTCTGAAGATAACTTTTAAGGTGCTTAAGGGAGTGGCATATAAGCCAGAAGATTAAAGGGATAAACACCAATCAGCATATATGAAATTAGCACCAATAATGGCTTATTAATGGCACCATAAGTAAGCTGTAATGTTGAATGAGGAATTACGCTATCTAATGGGCTTTCTTATCGGCCTTCTTAGCGCTCTTCTTAGCGACTTAGCGACTTAGCGACTTAGCGACTTAGCAATAAACGATGCCAATTACAGATGCTCAATGTGGTCCATTATCGATTGCTTCTCCACAATATCAGCAAATAACTCACCTAACACTTCGCTTCGCTTTAAAGACTCACGCCAATAAGCAATACGGCTATCGCTATCGAGCTGCTTAAAGTCTTCTCGATCTGGGATCTTTTGATATGGCAATGACTTCAAATACTCTGCAGTAGGAGTCAGTATTAAGGCATTATGATAATGCTTTTTGGCTCGGCGCCATTTTAATGATTTATCAAACCAACCCGGACTCATATGAGGATAAAAGTGCGGATATAAACTTAAGCCTTCAGGTGAATGTGTTGGCATATCAAAATGGTAATCAGTGATACCACCATCATAGTAAGCGCCATCACTTATGCCATTTATGCGTGTAACAGGTGCTAATACTAATGGAATAGATCCCGTTGCCAGCAGAACTTGATTAATATTATTACGGGTTAGTTGAGCATGTTCGGTGGGTAAGTCAGTTAGGTGTGAAAAAGGGGATTTTACTTGTTGATGACTAAACACCACTCGTTCAAAGTGCCAGGCTAAACTTCGACGACTCACCGCATTACTTAATGCAGTAGCAGCAAGCCCTAACGCCAACTTTCCTTTAGAGCGACTGGCATTAAAATGCTTTGCCTTACACACAACAAAATGACTTTGAATGATGCGGTTATTCACAATATCCATCGCGCCGTGCTCACCCAAAATACCATTAATAATACGTTCAACCTGTTCAGTCACTTCTTGTCGATTGGGGACATGATCGTAACGCTGACCAATATAAAAATCCTCAAGCCGAGAATATGCTGCTAAGGGATCTTTTTGAGCTAAGCAAGCCAAACGCCATGCGCCCGATGACGCGCCCATGGTATATAGCGGTGTTTTTCTTTCAGCAAAAAACTCACCAAACAAATATTTGTCCAGACCAGCTACCCCTATCCATTTAGGGCCACCCGATGCTGCAAATAACTGGCTAAACATTGATGCCGACAAGCCATTTTTTTCAATCTGTTGATAAGCTGTTTTACCAGCAAGTAATCGTAATGCTGTCACTGCGCTTCCTGTATTTAAATCTTTTCATGACAATACAAACTGAATCTAATCTCTGCGACACCAAAAACATCCGCAAAAGCGATCAGTTAACCCCCAACAATCGACGGGTCTAAAATTCATCTTAACTAAGTTTGTCATAGGGTTAAACCACCTTAGGGTTGAATCTCTTCATAGCCTATAGCGAATCGACATATCTTCATGGCGTTGGATTAGCGAATAAGTAATAATATTGCATCATCAATAAATCAGAGAGCCACTATGGTCGTCGATAGCCTTTCAAACCATGCGCTATATCATTCACTCAGCCCAAGACTCGCCAAGGCGCTGACTCATTTATCTGAAACGGATTTTTCAAACGCTGAAGTGGGTACTTACCCTCTTGAAGGCAAAGATATATTTGTTATCGTCAATGACTATCATACCAAACCGAAACAAACTGAACCTTTTGAAGTCCACCAGCGTTATATTGATGTGCAATATGTTGTCAGTGGTGAAGAAGAATTTGGTTATTTGCCCCTTGCCAACCAAACACCACTGGCGCCTTATCATCCAGAACATGATTTTACTGAGTTTGATTATGAATCTAATCAAGATACAGCGGCATTTATTCCATTAAAAGCGGGCATGTTTGCCTTGTTTTTCCCAGACGATATGCATATGCCAGGGACCTCAGATATTGCAACCGCTGTCAGAAAAGTCGTCATCAAAGTAAAGATTTAATCTTGCTTAAATGCTTAATCACAGCTGCAATAGTTTCAGGCCACAACATGTGGCCTTTATTTTTTTAAACTTAATCACGATGTTTTTAATCAATTTTACATTCAAAATGCTTAACTAGGCTTTTACTTCTGCATCACACACCTCCCCTTTTCATGCCCGTTTCAAAGCTATTCGCACGTCCATTACCCTAAGCCCTCTAACAGCCCTCAGCTGAGCTCAATCTAAAGTTAAACCTGATTAAAATGTGATCTTGATCAATATTTACAACCTGCTAATATAACCCCAAGAAATTAGTTATAACTAAAAGCTATATAAACTAATCAATGGAATTGAGTCGCACCCTATGAAAAATACATCACCACTGAGCCAAATATATTTAGACGCCAATGCCACAACACCTGTATTGCCCCAAGCGGCAGCAGCGGCTGTAAACAGTATGAAAGTGTTATTTGGCAACCCAAGCAGTAGCCATATTACAGGGCTTAAAGCTAAAGATTTAATGGAGCAAACTCGCGCTAACGCCAGAAAAGTCATCGGCGCAGACACAGGTAATGTGATATTCACAAGCGGAGCGACTGAAGGGATCCAAACGGCGATTATCTCAGCCCTTGTTGAAGCGAAAAAATCCCTTGATTCAGATAAACAATATAGTTTGTTATATGGCGCCACAGAGCATAAAGCAGTGCCCGAATCATTAAAGCACTGGAATCAAATCTTAGGCATCAATGCTGACATTAAAGCGATTCCTGTTGATGGGATGGGAAATTTAGACAAGCAATTTATTGAAAAAGAAGCCCCAAGCGCATTAATGATTTGTACTATGGCGGTAAATAATGAAACTGGCGTTTATCAGGACTTGCTCGCACTTGAACAAGTCATTCGTCATGCTAACAAACATATTTTTTGGATGGTTGATTGTGTGCAGGCGCTAGGGAAAACCCCATTAAACCTAGCGGAAACCACCATTGATTATGCCCCTTTTAGTGGCCATAAATTGTATGCACCGAAAGGCATTGGCTTTGTGTATATACGTCAATCAGCACCATTTACCCCTATCATTGCTGGTGGCGGCCAAGAAAGCGGTTTGCGTTCAGGCACAGAAAACCTACCTGGTATGGCAGCTATTAACGTCATTTTTGAAATGTTACTCAATGAGCAAGATAGTGTATTTGCTAACCTCGATACCCTAAGTGGTTATCAAACACAATTAGTGAACACGTTAAATACCGCTTTTCCTGAAGTGGTATATAACCATAGCGTTGAAAACAGCGTGCCAACTACAATTAACTTTGCAATTTCAGGGTTTAGCAGTAAAGAAATCATGGATTTATTTGATGCGGCTAACATTCGTGTTAGCTCAGGCTCCGCTTGCTCATCAAAAGTCACTCGCAGTTTTGTACTCGATGCCATGGGATTACCTGCCTGGCAAAGTGAATCAGCAATTCGATTGTCATTTGGTCCTGCAATTACCCAGACAGAAGTTGATCAAGCCTGTCAACGCATCACCTCTGCAGCCAAAGCATTAACCCATAGCTGTATGATTTTAGACAATGGTGAAATTGATGAAAAGCAGCCGCTCAACGGTTTAGTGCAGCTAAGATTTGGCTCCAATTGCACTTGGGTATACGCCGACCAACAAAGCAAGCAAGCCTTTATTATTGATCCACTGCCAGAGCTAAACGATCGCTTAGATACCTTATTGCAATGCCAGCAGTTGGAACTGGTGGCTGTAATCGACACCCACGGCCACGCCGACCATCAATCAGGCCGAACTTTCTTAGCCGATAAGCACCTACCTACTCAGCAAACTGATGCATTAGGTTGGCCACAAGCTTGTTTGCAGCATTCGCAACTTCAATACATTGAAATAGGTCATCAATGGCTAGTTAAAGTCGCTACACCTGGCCACACCGATGACAGTATGACGCTATTACTGTGCAGTCCATTCAAGGATAAAAACGACATTAAACAACAGTGTCAATTCGCCTTTTGCGGCGACACCGTTTTAATGGGCAGCTTAGGTCGAACAAACTTTGATTCAAGTAGTGCAACTGACATGTTCTCAAGCCTTAAGTTGATACATAGCTTGATTGGTAGTGATACGCTTATATGTGCTAGCCATGATTATAATAATGAGTTTACAACTCACCTCAGCGCAGAATGTCAACGTAACCCACTTTTAAGAAATACTCTTAATGGACAGCTCGACGTATACGAGTTTGAAAAGTTAAAAGCTGATTTAGACAGCCATCTTTGCGATCAAACTGGCAGCGAAATTATGTGCGGAGCATTAACTGACAGCCAGTTAGCGGGGCAAGCTATTGTTGAATATAACCATCAGAGTTTGAACTATGCCTTAGCCAATGATGAAGTCACATTAATTGATATCAGAGAACCTCACGAGTACGCACTGCAACACACTGAAGATTCCAGTGAAAACGTTCCGCTCACTCGCTTAGTGCAGTTTATTCAACAACAGCAACAGCAAAAGCATCATAAATGGGTATTAGTCTGTCGCAGTGGCAGTCGCTCATTTGTAGCAGCTCAAGCTATGCATCGTTTAGGATTTGATAATGTTGCTCATCTTAAAGGCGGATACGCATTAAGTAGTTAGTTGGTGTAAGGGTTAACAGTAATGGCATTCATCAAACCAATGAATGCCATTAAACCAGTCACTGGCGTAACCACATTCAATATGGTGTGTTTTCGTAAAGCCCTACCAAGCTTGTGTCCCAATGCTTGTTTGCAGCTATAGTCAGGTATTGATTTCTAGATTTGAATCAAATCTTAATCAACGTCTAAACCAACGTCTAAATCAAGGTCTAAATCAAAGTCGTGGCGCTTCGCCCATTCTTTTGTAAAGAGCAGACTAAAAGGGAGTGAACTGCGACTCCCTCTATACTCTTTATTAAAGAATTAGGCCCCCGCAGCTCCGGCGAAATTTAAACAGCAAAATTTCCAACGGAGAATCATCCAGCTTTAAACTTCATTTTGAGTCCGCTTCGGCAAGCTACAAAATCACTAACGCTTACGATGGGGCGTCCCTTCCCCTCGAAAGCT
>NZ_JAJGZS010000026.1:374-79144 GCF_020806285.1 Shewanella sp. 10N.7 | reverse complement strand
TGTCATCATTTTTACACCAATTTATCTTAAGGGGAGTTTACCCCATATCGGTGTATAGATTCATTAAGCCACAATACCGGCGAAATTTATACAGCAAAATTTCCAACGGAGTCTGATCCAGCTTTTGACGTCATTTGTAGCCTGCCTCGGTCTTTGTCGAAAATGCTAACGCTTCCGATGGGCCATCCATGGCCCCCGAAAGCTAACCTGACATCCATGTCAGGCTCACGCTATTTTCTCGACGACCTCTATTTAAATTGAACATTCAAATAAGATCAAAAGCAGTTTTAAACCTTTACAGAATGAGCCCTGTAACAACAAATGAACCTGCAGGCTCAAGAACCTCCGTTGGAAGTGTCCGAATGCGTTGAGCTAATTTGCGTGATGGAGGCAGGACGCCGACATAGCCTCAGTTGAGCCATGGATGGCGAATCTGAGGCGATAGCAAATTCGCTCATTTAGCATGAAGATCAACACTTCGCCGGAGCGGCACAGGGAGATGCAAGAGGGGGATTGCTGTTGATCCCCTTCTTGCTCGGGTGTGGGTGGAAAACCCACGACTTTGGCTACTTTAGATTGCTTAAATTTGAATAATTTTAAATACAGAATTAGATCTTGATGCACACGCTACAATTATCATGTAAGTTAATAAATTAATTGAAAATTAAGATAGCGATAATACCCTAAATTTTCTTATTTTTAATACTGTAAATCCCATATTCAGGCAAGGAGCCTTTAGATGAGTGCAGGAAAACTTATATGGCATGTAGCCTGTGATGAATCAGGAATCGATGGGCAAGTTTATTATGGATTTGGTTCACTTTGGATGAAATACCAAAGACGCGGTGATTTCACCAGAATGATCAGAGAGCTTAGAGAAAAACATAATTATCATAATGAAATAAAATGGCAAAAAGCACATAAAAAAAATTATGCGGACTTTTACGCTGATCTAATAGAAATGTTCTTCAAAAATTCATGGCTTGCATTCCATTGCATAGTAATACGAAAGGGAATGGTTGATAAGAGCTTTCATGATGGCGATTACGACTTAGCTATGCGTAAACACTTCACAAAACTGATATCTACTAAAATTATTGCCGTTAAAAAAGCCCATCCTAATCGAGAGTGCGAATTTAGAGTAGAAGTTGATCCACTACCATCTAGATATAAAAAAGCAGATGAAGCTTTCCATAAAATAGCGAACAGCATGTTAAAGAAAGAATTCGGTGGCTCTGCATTAATTAAAACCGTAGTAACTAAAGACTCTAAAGAATCGGAACATATTCAAATTGCTGACTTCTTGCTTGGTGCAGTGATGAGCGCTTTTCAAGGTAAAGCCTCATCTCCAGCAAAATTAGCTGTAGCAACCAATATTGCTTCGTATTTAGGTTGGAAAGATTTAAAACATGATACTTGGGGAACAGAAAGAAAATTTAATATTTGGTATTTCTTTGACCCAAGGGCTGGTGAAAGAGAAGTAACAACTGAGAGCGTTAAGCTTAAATACCCTTTACCCAAACGCGTGAAATAAATTTGATGTTCACTACTCTACCCACAAAAAAACCAGCCACTTTTTCAAGTAGGCTGGTTTTTTTAATCGTGATTGTTAAGCCAACGGCTTAACCAACAATTACCCTTGTGGGCGCATCGCTGGGAACAAGATCACGTCACGGATGGTGTGCGTGTTAGTGAATAACATCACTAAACGATCGATACCAATACCTTGACCTGCTGTTGGTGGTAAACCGTGCTCTAGTGCAGTGATATAGTCTGCATCGTAGAACATCGCTTCGTCATCACCAGCATCTTTTGCATCAACTTGCGCTTTAAAGCGGTTGTCTTGATCTTCTGCATCGTTAAGCTCAGAGAAACCATTTGCAACTTCACGGCCGCCAATGAAGAACTCAAAACGGTCGGTGATGAAGTGGTTGTCGTCGTTACGACGTGCAAGTGGTGAAATATCAGCTGGGTAACCGGTAATGAACGTAGGTTGCATTAACTGTGTCTCAGCGGTTTCACCAAAGATTTCTTCAAGTAATTGACCACAAGTCCAGAATTTTTCGATAGTCATGCCAATGCTTTTCGCAAGGTTACGCATGAACTCAACGTCTTTAACTTCTTCGTAAGTCATAGACTGAATCGTTTCGTTGTCTGGGTTGTACTTCTTAATCGCATCTAACATGCTTAAACGCGCGTACGGGCCACCAAAGTCAACGGTGTGCTCGCCGTATGGAAGTTGTGGTGAACCACAAAGTTCAGTGGCGATTGAGCTTAGCATTTCTTCAGTTAGATCCATTAGATCGTTGAAGTCAGCGTACGCCATATAGAATTCCATCATAGTGAATTCTGGGTTATGACGTGGCGATAAACCTTCGTTACGGAAGTTACGGTTGATTTCAAATACTCGCTCAAAACCACCAACAACTAAGCGCTTAAGGTAAAGCTCTGGTGCAATACGTAAGTACATTGCGATATCTAGCGCATTGTGATGCGTTTCGAATGGACGAGCTGAAGCGCCACCTGGGATGCTGTGCATCATTGGGGTTTCAACTTCCATGAACTCTTTTTTCACCATGAAGTTACGGATAGCCGAAACCACTTTTGAACGCATGATGAAGGCTTCACGTGACTCTTCGTTAACGATTAAGTCAACATAACGCTGACGATAACGAGTTTCTTGGTCTGTTAGGCCGTGGAATTTTTCTGGTAGCGGACGCAATGCTTTAGTGAGCAATTGGTACTGCTCCATGTTCACGTATAAGTCGCCTTTACCAGAAAGGTGAAGCTTACCTGTAACACCAATGATGTCACCGATATCTAAACCTTGGAAAGTCGCTTTTAAATCTTTTTGAACATCTTTACCCGCATATGCTTGAATGCGACCAGATACGTCTTGGATAACTAAGAACGGGCCACGTTTAGCCATAACACGACCAGCGATTGAACGCTGAACGTCCATGCCTTCGAGTTCTTCTTTAGTGTGATGACCGTATTCAGCTTGAATATCGGCAGCCTTGTGTTTTCGATCGAAGTTATTTGGGTGACCATTTGCTGGGCAGTTTTCGCGGATGTGATCTAACTTCGCGCGGCGCTCTGCAATTAACTTGTTTTCGTCTTGAGTTTGTTCAGTCATCTTCTTCTCTCGTTAAAGGCCAGATTTAAGGCTAGCTTCAATAAACTTGTCCAAGTCGCCATCTAAGACGCTTTGGGTATTTCGGTTTTCAACACCAGTACGTAAATCTTTAATACGGGCATCATCAAGTACGTATGAGCGGATTTGGCTGCCCCAACCAATATCTGATTTGGCATCTTCCGCGGCTTGCTTATCAGCATTTTGTTTGAGCATTTCTAGCTCAAACAGTTTAGCTTTTAATTGTTTCATTGCAGCGTCACGGTTCTTATGTTGCGAACGGTCATTTTGACACTGCACGACGGTGTTCGTCGGTAAATGGGTAATACGAATTGCAGATTCGGTTTTGTTGACGTGCTGTCCACCCGCACCCGATGCGCGGTAGGTATCGACACGTAAATCCGATGGATTGATATCAATCTCGATTGAGTCATCAATTTCTGGATACACAAACACTGAGCAAAATGAAGTATGACGCTTACCTGACGAGTCAAATGGTGACTTACGCACTAAACGGTGAACACCGGTTTCTGTGCGCAGTGAACCAAAAGCATATTCGCCATTAAACTTGATGGTTGCGCCTTTAATACCGGCAACATCACCATCGGTAACTTCCATTAGTTCAGGTTTGTAATCATGGGCTTCACCCCAACGTAAATACATACGTAGGATCATGTTAGCCCAGTCCTGCGCTTCGGTGCCGCCAGAACCTGATTGGATATCTAAATAACAGTTTGCTGCATCATGAGGGCCTGAGAACATACGACGGAACTCAAGTTCCTCTAAACGCTTCTCAAGATCTTCTAATTCAGTGCTGGCATCATTAAAGGTTTCTTCATCGTCTTCTTCAACGGCAAGCTCAACCAGTCCTTCAATATCTTCAAGACCACTGTCCATATCATCAATCGTTTTAACAACGGCTTCTAATGATGAACGTTCTTTACCTAAGGCTTGGGCGTTATCTGGATCGTTCCATACTTCGGCACTTTCAAGCTCTCTTGTGACTTCTTCTAAACGCTCTTGCTTAGCAGCGTAGTCAAAGATACCCCCGAAGAAGTTCGGTGCGGTCAGCGAGTTCCTTGATTTTGAATTTAACTGGGTTTACTTCAAACATGATTATTTCTACTTTAATGGAAATTTAGATTGCTGCAAACCGAGTATTCTAACCTATAGCAAGCGCTAAACCTAGGGGCAAGCACCCTCGTTTTAGTGACTTTTTATCACTTTATTGGTCTGTGCTAACTATCGGTTTAGATACGAGTATAAGGACAGGTATAAGTAGAGGTATAAGCAACTGTGTAAGTATCGGTTCACAAGAAACCTAGCCTTTACGCTTATCACCTTCTAAAAGTCGCTCAATAGTAGATATTTACTGACATAAAAAAAGACGACTCAACATTGTGAGTCGTCTTAATGGAGCGGGATTAAATTAACGTTTAAGTTAGCCCTAATAATAACCTTGTCATTAAGCCTTTTTTAGACCTTAAATTGACTTACTAACGTCGATAAATAATCACCAGAACTTGCCACAGAAGTACTCACCTCAGCTGCTTGCTGACTCGATGATAGCAACTCATTGACGATCTCTTGTACCGAGGTGATATTACGATTAATTTCTTCAGTCACTGAGCTTTGCTCTGTTGCGGCCGTAGCAATCTGAGTACTCATGTCGTTAATACTGGTCACCGATGAGGTCACAGCACCTAAACTTTCAGATATCGCTTTCGATGAATCCACCGAACGTATACCACTTTTCTGGCTTTGCTCCATCGCGTCAACCGCTTGGCCGACTAACTTATGCAGTTCAGATAGCATTTCATTAATCTCAACGGTACTGGCTTGGGTTCGACTAGCTAAGCTACGCACCTCATCAGCAACTACTGCAAAGCCGCGACCTTGCTCGCCTGCCCTTGCAGCTTCAATGGCTGCATTTAATGCCAGTAAATTGGTTTGCTCAGCAATGCCGCCAATAACTGTCAGCACTGAATTAATTTTTTTAGACTGCTCACTCAGCGAACTAATATTCTCTGCAGCGCCATCTATTTGCTTCATTAACAGCGAGACTTCATTTAATGAAATATCGACACAATCTTGTGCTTTAAGGACAAAGTCAGATGCGACATCTGTTGCCTCAGCCACACTGTTGGTGTTTTGCGCCACGTCATTTGCCGTAGCTGACATTTCAGTAATCGCTGTAACGATTTGATCGACTTCGCTGTTATGGCTATACAACTGATTTGAAATCGTCACAGTTTGATCGTTAATAGTTTTAGCCGCACCTTTGACTTCATCAGTGGCGCCGGATACTTCAGTAATAATCGCTTGGAGTTTTTCGACAAACAAATTAAATGCGATGCCTAGCTGCGCAATTTCGTCATGGCCATTGATCGCTAAACGTTGAGTTAAATCCCCGTCACCGCTGGCAATGTCATTCAGTGAGTTAGCCATATTTTGGATCGGTTGCACCATTCGATGTGCAATCACCACCAGGGCTGATGCGGTTATCACGCCTAATATTGAGGTAATCAACAAAAAAAACATCACACTCTTGTTCATCTCTTCTTGTTGTAAGACCTGAAATTTTTCTATCACACCTTCAATATCATCAATATAAGCGCCCGAACCTAACATCCAATTGGTATTCGGGATCATTACTGCATAACCGAGTTTTTCAGTTAACCCTTGGGTATTTGGCTTTTGATAATAGTAGGAAAAATTACCTTCACCCGATTTAGCAGCATTAAGCAAACCAACAATGATTTTAGTGCCATTGGGGTCGGCCATATCAATTTTATTCTGCCCTTCTAGCTGTGGCTGCATCGGGTGAAAAATATTGACCCCTGCATCATCATAGATAAAAAAGTAACCCGCACTACCAAAGCGCAAATCTCTCAAAGCTTGATTCACATTACCTTGTGGGCCTAAATTAATTTGGTACTCAACAACGCCTTGAGCTATTTCAACAGCTTCTTTGAGCTGATTTTTGCGTTCTAACACTAACTCATGTCGAAAATCTTTAATGTCATTATTAAGAGACTGCTGTTCGCTAATATAAAACAGCACTAACACAACGGTGAGAATAACAATTAATGGAATAAGAGAAAGCGCAAGAAGCTTATTTCGAAGAGATAACCGCAACATATAACTTACCTTTAAAAGTGATAACCTTTGAAGTATATATGTCATACTGAATTAAGTTACAAAAATTCAACAATAAAGATAAATTGATCACAAATATATCTCGAACGTGATACAGATTAGAAATGCCTTATTTATGAACCTCTAATAAGAATATCCCCATACCGCTTTAAATAATTTCAGCCGATAATTCATCTGCTATTTATACCTGCCCACTTAAGATTAAAAGCGCTTCATAATTCGTTGTAGTTATAAGTTTTGGCAAAAATGAGATCAAAGTCAGCGACGATATTTCTATTAATCGCTTTAGCGCACATAACAAACTTGAATGTGAAGCCAATTACAAAAATAAACTCCATCCATCTCGGTTCATTCTGTTCAGAACTAAATCAGTATATTTTGTAGTACTAATAAAAGGCTAATAAAGCCAATGATAAATTAAACAAGGCCTACAAGATGATTACACTCAAAATAGACGGCAAATCTTTGTCGGTTAATCGTGACAGGAATCTTCTCCAAGCTGCACATGATGCTGGCATTATCATTCCTAGCTTATGCGACCCAAGCCAAGCAAGTTCAGCCCCTAATCCTGATAAACAAGATTGCGATCTTTGTGTGGTCGACATTAAAAATAATGACGGTAGCTGTCGTAAAGTAAAAGCCTGTAACACCCTCGTTGCCGACAACATGCAAGTCACTACCCAAACGGCTGAATTAAGCGAGCTACGACGCAATGCGTTAACCCATATTTTGTCTGATCATTTTGCTGACTGTGAAGCGCCCTGTCAGCAAGCCTGTCCTGCCGGCGTTGATATTCAAAGTTATCTATTTCATATCGCTCAAGGTAATCACACCGAAGCGGTAAAAATAATTAAACAAACCTTGCCACTGCCGTTATCTATTGGCCGTGTGTGCCCTGCTTTTTGTGAAGCTGAATGTCGCCGTGGATTAGTCGATGAGCCCGTGGCGATTCGCCAATTAAAGCGCCATGCAGCTGACTTAGATTTAGCTGATGAACACAGCTACCAAATTGAGCGCAAACCCGATACAGGCAAAAAAGTAGCCATTATCGGTAGTGGTCCAGCGGGCTTAAGTGCGGGTTACTTTTTAGCAAACCAAGGCCATAACGTCAGTATTATTGAGTCTATGCCCCAGGCTGGCGGCTGGCTACGTTACGGCATTCCTGAGTATCGTTTACCGAAAGCTATACTCGATAAAGAAATTGCCTTACTGACTGATAATGGCCTTAACATTCAAACCAATACTCGCCTCGGCGAAGATGTTCATTTAAAGCAACTCACCGACGATTTTGATGCGGTTTGTTTAGCTATTGGCGCGCAAAAAGCGGTACCGATGAATTACCCTGGTAGCGATCTCAAAGGCTGTTATTTAGGCGTTGATTATTTACGTGATTACTGCACTGACAAAAGTTATGCCGTGGGTAAAAAAGTTGCCGTAATTGGTGGCGGAAATACCGCGATTGATTGCGCGCGCACCGCAGTGCGAGCAGGCCATGATGTCACCTTAATCTATCGCCGTACTCGCGATGCTATGCCTGCAGAGCCCTATGAAGTACATGAAGCTGAAGTTGAAGGGGTTAAATTTCACTTTTTGACCAACCCAGTTAAAAACATCAGCGATGAAAATGGTCAAGTTAACGCGATAGAGCTTGCAACAATGGTATTAGGCGAGCCAGACAGCTCAGGACGTCGCTCGCCAAAAGCCAGTGGCGAAACCTTTATTGAAGCGTTTGATACTGTTATCGCAGCTGTGTCGCAAACACCAGACATGAGCTTTTTAGAACACCCTGACAGCTATCTAACCAGTGGCGAAATCGCTTTAAGCCGCTGGAATACCTTTATTGGTTGTGAGCACACCATGTCTGCGGGGGTTGAAAAATTATTTGTTATTGGTGACTCACGCACTGGCCCAGCAACGGCTGTTGCTGCAATTGGTGATGGCCGTAAGGCCGCGATTGCTATTGATAAGTTGCTGCACCAAGGTTTAAGTTGTGAATTAACTCCACAGCAGTTTAATGCGACTAAAGCCGCAAAAACCAATTCTTTAAGCGCTGAATTATACCCAAATACGCAAGCAGAACCGCGCTATAAAATGGCTGAACTCACTGCCATCGAACGCCAACTTAACTTCAATGAAGTTGAACAAGGCTTTGAGCACACTGAGGCGATGAAAGAAGCGGCTCGTTGTCTTGAGTGTGCTTGTCAGGCCAATACCGATTGTAAGCTGCGTGACTATGCCACTGAATATCATGTTGATGCTAAAGCACTCGACACCAGCAAGATGCAGCAATTTTCAGTAGATAAAACCAGTCCGTTTATTCAGTTTGATGCCAACCGCTGTATTAGCTGCGGCAAGTGTGTTGATATCTGTGGTCAGCAGAGCGGTCATAATGCGATAAAGTTTGAACAAGACAGCTTCCAAGCTTTACCAAACAGTCACGATACTGAACGCCAAGCGCCAAGAGTTGGCTTTAACGTCACCATGGCCGACAGTGATTGTGTTCAATGTGGTAACTGCGTGCAAGTTTGTCCCACAGGCGCATTAGTTGATGCCCGCGATAAACGCCAAGGCTCAACTGAAGAGTTAAACACCACTTCAACCATTTGTACTTATTGCGGTGTGGGTTGTCGCATTAATGTCAGTGTGTCGCCAACAACAGGCAAAATTTGCCATGTTGAAGGCAGCAATGATTCAGATGTGAATGAGGGGATGCTGTGTGTTAAAGGTCGTTTTGGCTATGACTTTATTCAAAGCGAGCAACGCTTAACCACGCCACTTATGCGTAAAAATGGTGAGTTAATCCCTTGCAGTTGGGATGAAGCCATCGACACGATTGCAGATAAGTTAACCCAAGTAAAAGCCAACAAAGGCGGCGATGCCATTGCCACCTTAGCCTCTGCAAAAGCCACTAATGAAGATAATTACTTACTGCAAAAGTTTGTTCGTAGCATATTAGGGACTAACAACGTCGATCATTGTGCGCGTTTATGTCACGCCAGCACAGTATCGGCGCTGCAGCAAAGTCTAGGTAGCGGCGCGATGACAGGCGATATTCCTGGGATCAAAGAATCTGATTTAATCTTTATTTTGGGTTCAGACACCTGTAATGCTCACCCGATTATTGCCTCGAAGATCAAACAAGCGATCCGCCATCACGGTGCACGTTTAATGGTGGCCGATCCTAAACGCGTGTCGATTGCCGATGAAGCACAGCTTTATGTGGCGCAAAAGCCTGGCAGTGATGTGGCCTTAATCAACGCGATTATGGCTGAGATCATTCGCAATGACTGGCATGACAAAGCATATATTGCACAGCACACAGAAGGTTTTGAGGCTGTTATCGATACTGTGATGCGCCCTGAATATACCTTAGAAACTGCAGCCAAAGTCTGTGGTATCAGCGCTGATAACATTGCCAAAATGGCCAAATTAATCGGTACGGCAGAGAAAACTGCTATTTACTATGCCATGGGGATAACCCAGCATACTTCAGGCCATGACAATGTTACTGCCATTGCTAACTTGCAAATGCTCTGTGGCAATATTGGTAAAGCGGGTGCTGGTATTAACCCACTTCGGGGTCAAAGCAATGTGCAAGGCGCTTGTGATATGGGGGCGTTGCCACAATATTACACTGGCTATCAAAAAGTGGATAACCCAGCGGTACAAGCTAAATTTGAACAACACTGGAACACGACTCTTTCGTCTAATGTCGGCTTAACGGCTACCGAGGTGATGCATGCAATCAGTCACGATCAAGTGGATGCGTTATATGTGATGGGTGAAAACCCTGTACTTAGCGATCCCGACCAAGCACACGTACTCGAAGCCTTAGAGAAAATCCCATTCTTAGTGGTGCAAGATATTTTCTTAACCGAAACTGCCCAGTTAGCGGATATTGTTTTACCAGCAGCATCATTTGCTGAAAAACTAGGCCACTTCACTAATACTGAGCGCCGAGTACAACGCTTACAACCTGTATTAACTCCACCAGGTCTTGCCAAGCAAGATTGGAAAATCATCCATGCTATTGCCAATAAAATGGGCGCTAATTGGGATTACGCTAACGAGCAAGCCATCACTGACGAGATAAACCAAGTGACCCCGCAGTATCAAGGGATCACATGGGACAGACTCAATAATGATGACCAAGGCAAACCAAGCAAAGGTATTCAGTGGCCGTGTGCCAATCAGCAACACCCTGGCACCAGAGTATTACATCAAACTGCGCCTATTAAAGGTAAAGGCTTGTTTACGGCAGTCACCCACCGCAGTCCTGCAGAAACCACCTGTGATGAATACCCATTAGTGTTATCTACTGGGCGCTTATTGGAGCAGTTCCACACAGGCACTTTGAGTCGTAAAACCCAAGGGTTAGATATATTAGGTACGCCAAGAGTGATGATGTCGGTATTTGATGCTGAACAATTGGGCGTCAGTAATGGCGATATGTTAAAACTGTCGACTCGACGTGGCGAGTTGGAAATTGCAGCGTTCGTGACTAAGCGTGCTCAAGCTGGGGTGCTATTTTTGCCGTTCCACTTTGCTGAAGCCGCAGCGAACAAGCTCACCATTAATGCGATTGACCCTGTGGCTAAAATCCCAGAGTTTAAAGTGTGTGCGGTTAAAGCTGAGTTAGCTCAACCTCAAGTAGCTGAAGCGGTATAAGCTTTCAGGTGACAAAACGGTAGCAATTAGAAATAAATAGTGATTTGAAGTTAAAAGGACTTTAAAAGCTGTGGTAGCCACATTTTACTGGCGACCACAGCTTCACTTTATCAAGCTTTAATCGCCAGCTTTTTAACATCGGGCGCGTAGAGGTAAACCACCTTGGTATACCTATACAACTAAGCAAGCATTAGTGAACAAGCAGAACTAAACAAGCTGTACTAAACGAACATCAGTGAACAGCTATTAGTGAACAAGCTGCACTAAACGAACATCAGTGAACAGCTATTAGTGAACAAGCTGCACTAAACAAGCTGTGCTAGACAAGTATTGTTCCAACCGCTAGCAATAAAAATAATCCCGCTGTCACTCTTCTTATCGCTGTCAAAGGTAACTTTTCAGCCGACAACTTACCGATGAGCACCACAGGAACATTGGCAATCAGCATGCCGATCGTCGTCCCTAATATCACCATCAATAATGCATCGGCATATTGCGCCCCTAAAATCGATGTCGCGATTTGGGTTTTATCACCGATTTCAGCAATAAAGAATGCAATAAAGCTGGCGACAAAGGGGCCACGATTGGAAATTTTTTCGTCATCATCGAGCTTGTCAGGAATAAGCACCCAAGCGGCCATAGCAAGAAAACTGATGCTAACCACCCAAGTTAATACTTGTGGGGTTAAGTAGTCTGCGATCACAACACCAAGGTAAGCCGCTAATGCATGGTTGGCTATGGTCGCTAAAAAAATAGCAGCAATAATAGGGATTGGTTTTCGGTATCGACTCGCAAGCAGTAGCGATAAAAGCTGAGTTTTATCTCCGATTTCTGCTAGAGCAACGGTCGTTATGGATATGGCTAAAACGCTCAAAAAGGTCTCTTATAGAGGTGGGGATTATGTTTAACCTAAGACAACGCTCACTCCCCACCTCGGGTTGTGATCATTGTCTATGGTCTCACTAAATTTTTCAGTCAACGACAATTAACCATCATTGAGCTAGGAATGAAATCTTGAACGCCATGATGATTTTGCATCAATTATGTTGACGAACAAACCGACTCAGTAATGTGAGCGGCAAGTTACTCCCCAAAGACAGCGGCAGTGTAAAGATTGTCAGTATCTTTTGCAAGAGTCGCAATTACGGTAAATAAGATAGTTGTGATCTAACGTCACTATGTCACTCTCGCTCAAAAATGGCCTTGCGACATTGATTTAGTTTGATAGTCAAGGTAAGTTATCAAAATACTTTGACAATCAAACTAAGGTGTCATTTTGAATTTTGCAGTCGAGCATCATCACGATTTTAATGCCCAGAAAAGTTCAGGGGAGAAAAGAACCCTTTACGTATTAATACTCACAGTCACAGCCATGGTGGTTGAGATTATTGCTGGTACGGTTTTTGGTTCGATGGCACTACTAGCTGATGGTTGGCACATGGGCACCCATGCCGCAGCGTTTTGTATTACCTTGTTTGCTTATCGTTATGCACGCAAGCATGCTCACAGTGATAAGTTTTCTTTTGGGCCAGGTAAAGTCAGCGTGTTGGGCGGCTATACCAGTGCTATTGTCCTTGGTGTTGTGGCATTACTGATGATAGTTGAATCGGTAAGTCGACTATTTAATCCTCATACGATTCAATTTAATGAGGCTATCATTGTGGCCTTTATCGGCTTGGCCGTGAATGTCGCCAGTATATTTTTATTGGGTGACCACCACCATCATGATCACGACGGGCACTCACATGGCCACTCACACGGGCACTCTCATGAGCATTCACATGAACAGGCTGATAAGCTCTCGCACGAACACTGCCATGAAAAAAATCATTACAATAGCCACTCACATGACCATAGCAAAACAGATGATCATTCCCATGAACATTCTCATGGACACTCTCATGAAAATGGCGAAAAACATCATGACCATAATTTACGCGCAGCCTACATGCACGTATTGGCTGATGCGCTCACGTCGGTATTAGCGATTGTTGCATTGGTGTTCGGTAAGTTTTATGGCTGGCATTGGTTAGATGCTGTTATGGGAATAGTCGGCGCACTTGTGATTACTAAATGGACCATAGGCTTGATGAAGCAAACCAGTCCTATTTTATTAGATGAGAATATTAATGAGGAATATCGCCAGTCAATTAAAGCGGCCTTAGCACCTTATGCTGAAGTAAAAGATCTCCATATTTGGAAAATCAGTGGTCATCATTATTCAGCAGCAATTACCTTAGTGTCGACAAAAAATGATATTTCAATCGATGAATATAAGACCTTGCTGAGTCAATTTGATAAAATCAATCATCTGACACTTGAAGTTCATCCATCACCTGATCAAATGACTGATCAGATGGCTTAATCCAATGGCTAATTAACTAAGTCGATTAACTAAGTCGATTAACTAAGCTGATTAACTAAGTCGATTAGCCAAGCTGATTAAGCCTGCCAATTGAGCGAATAGATTGAATGTATTTATGAGTTATCACATGAACGATATTGAAAAGCTGAATCAAACCATTACTGAATTTTATGACAAAATGTCTTCTTGGGAGCAATCCGTTGTAAAGGAAACGGGTTACTCCTTGGCACAAACTCATACGATTGAAGTGCTTGGTATTCACGGCGCCTTAAGAATGAAAGAGCTTGCCCAAAAGCTTGGTATTACAACAGGCACCTTAACAGTTCAAGTGGATAAGTTGGTCAGTCTTAATCTGGTTGAACGCTGTGCTCACCCTGAGGATGGCCGCTCAACGGTTATCAAACTCACTGATGCTGGTGATAAAATTCATCGACAACACAACCAGTTGCACCTTGACTTAATGAACGACTTAACTCGTCATGTTGCCCCTGAACAAGCAACTGTATTACTGGCATGCTTAGAGAAAATGAATCAAGAATTTTAAGGCTATAGCAATAGAAAAATCGACTATAGCCCCAGAGATAAAAGATTTGGCGGGATTCAAATAAGCACTATAAAAAGCTCACCAAGACGCCAGTCACAGCAAAACCTAACACCAACAACACAATGTTTGGTTTGAATATTTTAAGCACCGCAAAACCCGTTAACACCAATGCCATATCAAGCGGTTCTACCACTGCTGAAGTAAATACAGGGCTATACAGCGCGGCAATCAATAAGCCGACAACGGCAGCATTTACCCCAGAAATGGCGCCTGAAATTGCTGGCCTTTCACTAATGGCATGCCAGCTTTTTAAGCCCACCAGCATTAATAAGAAACCTGGTACAAATATCGCAATCGTAGCAACCAGTGCGCCGAGTATCGGCTGTTCTAACCATAAGTCAGCCCCTAAAAAAGTGGCTAAAGTGAACATTGGGCCAGGTACCGCTTGCGCCAGCGCATAACCCGTTAGAAAGCGATCTGAGCTGACCATTTCACCCACATTGGCTTCAAGTAACGGCAGCACAACATGACCGCCACCAAAAACTAAACTGCCCACTTGATAAAACTGCGCAAAAATCTGACCTAAAGTGCCCGTTTGGTTAATAAAATAAAAGCTCGCCAGTAGACCAACAATAAATATTGAAAGCCATGCATAGTTCAATTTAATCGGCGTATTATCTGGGGTAATATTCGCGCCTTTAGTCAGTACCATCACACCGATAATCGCTGCTATCAGCAACACCACAATTTGGGTTAGTAATGACGGGAACAACATAATACTTACTGCTGTGCCAACCATGAGCACTCGCGCTGTTTTACGCTGACAGAACTGACCAAACATGCCGAGGGTGGCATCTGCAACGACAACAACAGCCAATAATTTAAGACCATGTATCACACCAGAAACAACTTGGGTTTCTAGCCAGTGAGCACTGGTTACGGCAAGCAGGAAGAGTAAAACAAAAGAAGGTAAGGTAAAGCCAACAAACGCAGCAACCGCCCCCGCAAGACCACCACGGTGGTATCCGATAGCAAAGCCAACCTGACTGGAACCAGGTCCTGGCATAAATTGGCTTAACGCCACTAAACTGCCATAACGTTTATCATCAAGCCAGTTCAGCTCATTAACAAAGGTCTGTCTAAAATAGCCAATATGTGCAGCTGGGCCGCCAAAGCTAATAAAACCTAATGCTAAGAATCGAGTAAAAATCTGCCACATAATTAAACTACTTCCATATCGCTTAAATACTGTTTTGCATCAGTACAACGGCGACAGACTTTATAAGGGTGAGCTAGATAAAGTCAGTACGATTGAGACTAAAGATGCTTTCACGCTAATTATATGACAGTTTAATTTAACTTTTATGACATAGAGATAATCAATTTAATCTTTAAGATTCATTAGCGCGTTTTCACAAAGCTGTTTTAATTGGCGCAATTGCTCTGCATCACCACCCACTTTACAACGCATTAATTCAGGAATGCCTTTCGCTTGTTGGTGTAAGGCTTTGCCCGCTTCAGTGAGATGCAGTACGCGAACACGCTCATCGTCTTTATTACGATCACGAATAACCAATGCTTTAGTTTCTAATCGTTTTAATAACGGCGTTAAGGTTCCTGAATCTAAATGCAGTTTTTCACCTAATGTTTTCACGCTAATGCCCGACTCTTTCCACAACACCATCATCACTAAATATTGTGGGTAAGTCAGAGATAATTGATCAAGCAAGGGACGGTAAGCTCGAATGAGCGCATTCGTTGCACTGTACATAGCAAAACAAACTTGATTCTCTAATGCCAAGGGATCCATTTTCTGACTCATGGTGACTCCTTTCTCGATAAAATGAGTGATGCAAACCTATGGCGCTATCTTAACATATTTAATTGCGCACAAGTTAATATCCAGATTGTCGAATTATCAAAAAATAGTCTATAGTTTTTCCAGTTTCAGCCGATAACAAAATACTGCTATCTACATGTCGTATTGTATAACCGCAACTTATGAGTGAATACCCATGTCTTTATCTATCAATGCACCATCATCAATGCCAACTAATATTGATTCTGGCAGTAGTTTAAAAGTGGCTGTGATGGCTAAAAACCAACAAAAAGTGGAAGGACAAATGGCAATGCAGTTAATTGAAGCTGCACAACCTGAGCCTCAACCTGTTGGCAATGCTGGACACATCATCAACACCAAAGCGTAAGTTGAATGAATACTCCCGCTTTAAAACAGTACTAATAAACACTGAATACGCTATGATTTGTTCTATGAGTTATTTAGAACAGGATGTTGATAACAATGTTGACACCAATGCAAACAATTATGCGTATTCAGGCTTCACGACTTTCAACTCTCGCTTTTTCAATTTTATTTTTATCGTGCTCAGTTAATGCAACTGACGCCGTCTCCCCCGCTTTTGATTGTCAAAAGGCCAAAAGCCAAGTTGAAGTGTTAATTTGTCAGGACAATCAACTTGCCAAGCTAGATATGCAAATCAATGCAACATATCAAAAAGTGATCAATCAAATTAGCAGCGAAGAAATAGCCAATGTGAAGGCTTTTCAGCGAGGTTGGATTAAAGGTCGCGATGATTGCTGGAAAGCGGAACAAATTAAGCAATGCGTGCAATCGTCTTATGAAACACGATTAACTGAATTACAAATTGCTGCAGGTGAATTTGAAGTGCCTGAACCCATTCAATATGAATGCGGCCTTGAAGCAAATGATACGTTAACCAAAGTAACGGCATATTTTTATAATGACACAGCAATTCCCGCAGCAATGCTCACGGTTTCGCCTACATCCGATTATATTAACGCGACGAATTTAGCCTTGTTAACCCGCACGGCATCAGGGGCAAAGTATCAAGGGCAAAACTTTAGCTTTTGGACTCATCAAAGTGAAGCGACTTTCAGCCAATATGCGCAAGCCGAACTCAACTGCAAATCACATTAATATCACCCCGAGATAAAACCAAAAACCATAAAACAAAAAAACCATGTCATATGACATGGTTTTCATTGTTATTCTACAGAAACGCTGTTGCGATAAGTGGTTAATTTAAAATAGTGTAACCACGATTAGCCATACAATTACGTACTACGGTTTCTTTTTCTGCCTGATAATTTGCTTCGTTTGCGCGTCTATCACGTGAGCCACCCAGTAACCCAGAAGCAACACCAACACCTGCGCCGATTTTAGCACCGTCAGAACCACTGCCACCTGCAATCGCAGTACCTGCAGCGCCTACAGCCGCACCTTTAGCAGCACTGCTTACCACGCCACGAGAGTTGCTATTTTTTTGCACTTGCTGTGACATTTCAGTGCATTGATGCTCGTCATACACAAAGTCTTTATCGTCTACGCCTGTTTTATCATAAATGATATTTGCGCTTGCAGAGAAAGCAAAAAAAGTCAGTGAAACCAGTAATAATTTTTTCATTTGAATGCCTCAAGCGGAAATTAATGTCGTCACATTGCAGTTGTTATCATTCGCAATGTCATTGATATTGTATAGCCTACCTTAATTTTAGCGTAAAAACGGAATATCACCTTTTACGAATGGAATAATGGTAAATGACACAAGGTTTACTCCACTTAATCTCACAAATATAGCTCACAAATATATTACATAAAGCTATATTTCAAACACAAAAATCATATTTTAAGCATAAAAAAAGCAGCGTTATTAGCTGCTTTTTATCATCAATAACGCTGATGAGCTTATTAATTTAGCTTACTACTTTCATAAGTGTGGCACATCTGTTGAGCTTGTTCTTCGTTATACTCACGTAGTCCGCTTAACACTAAGGTTTTCACTCCGCTGCCGATCACTTTGCCTTCGCTTTTTAACGCAAATTGCAATGTCACATCACCACGCTTACCGTTAATCTCCATGTGCTGCTCTACTAACTCTAAGCTCATTTCAGTGAACTCAAACGTGTCTAAATGAAACGACATGCTTTCGTATATCACTAATGGTCGCGTTGGATTAATCATCATGCCGTATTCTTTCATCATAGGCACCAACACATGAATAAAGTTAAGCCCAGAAAAAGCCACATAACTTTTAATAAAAGCCGCAGTTTGCACATCACACTGACAAACTTCGCCTTGGCGTTCGATGTGTAAATACTCTTTACCTTTGGTATCACAGATACTGAACTTCTCGCCTGCCTCTTTATCTAGCTCAAGCTCGATGCCATCGCCAACCATACCGGCAAATTTAAACTGCATGTTTTGGCTTAAACCAAACTCAGTTAACACTAAGGCAAATAACAAATCACCAGGGACACAAAAACGTTTGGCACCGACATTATGAATAGGGTTAAAGTCTTCAGCGACGTGTTTTGCAAAGTCACTCGCTTGTTGGGCTGAAATAAACACGCTCTGATCTTGCTTGGCATAATAAGGTGACAAAAACATATACATCCATTCTTAAATCGTGAAAGAAATCCCTCTCTCGTCGAGCTGGGCTTTTTTTATTTGCACCGAGTGTACTAGAAAAATCCCAAAACACTCAGCCGATGACTCATTTAACAACATTAAAGTTAATGATTGACCGAAAACATAATGTGGCCTTGATCGCATCCATCTTAATCCAAAGCTCAAAAGCAGCGCAATCGTTAATCACAGTTAAGTAAATGTTGATTTTAATGTTCATTTAAGTAAACTTTACGACAATTAAGATACAAATAGAAACAATTGCTATTTGCATTTTGTTTACAAGTCGTCTTTGGAGAACCGTATGACCCAGCGCAACAGCCTTCGTATCAGCATTCTAGCTAGTGCTCTATTAACTACTTTTGCAGCATCCGCTGCTGAAAACGCCACAATGGAGCAAATCTCCATTTTTGGTAGTTCAAATCCTGTTAACAATGTGCCTGGTAGTGCCCATGTTATCAACGACGTTGAAATAGAGAATTTTAAGTACACAGATATTATGCGTACGTTAGCATCTGTACCTGGTGTGTACATTCAAGAGGAAGACGGCTACGGCTTGCGTCCTAACATTGGGATGCGTGGTACTGGTCAAAATCGTTCTGAGAAGATTACTGTGATGGAAGATGGTGTTTTAGCGGCTCCAGCTCCTTACGCTTCACCTGCTGCTTATTACTTCCCGACATCAGGAAGAATGCAGACAGTAGAAGTAATGAAAGGTGGCTCTACGCTTAAATATGGTCCTCGTACTACTGGCGGTATTATTAATATGATTTCTCGCCAAATCCCTCAAGAAGAATTAGCGGGTGGAATCGATGTTGCTGCAGGGCAAGATGGCTTTGCTAAATTACATGCTCATGCTGGCGGACAAGGTGAGCGAGTTGGCGCAGTTGCCGAAGTTTATCGTTATCAAGCAGATGGTTTCCGCGATATTAATGGTGTCGGCGGTGATACCGGTTTTACCAAGAATGATGCATTAGCAAAAATTAGCATCGACAGTAGCGAAGATGCAAAGTATCAACAACGTGTTGAGCTAAAATTAAAGTACTCAGATGAAGTCTCAAATGAAACTTATATGGGCTTAACCGAAGAAGACTATAACAGCAGTCCTTTTACTCGTTATTCTGCATCGCAAAAAGATGAAATGACGACTGATCATAAACAGATCCAGTTGAACCATATTATTGATTTCAGTGACACTGTGACATTAGCAACAACTGCTTATTACAATAACTTTGCTCGTAACTGGTATAAAACCTCAAAGGTTGATGGTCAAAGCTTAAATAGCGGCGGAATAGAAGCTGCTGCAGATTTTGACCGAGCTCCGGCTTCTTCATCACCTATTGATGTTCAAGTTAAGGCAAACAACCGTGAGTACTTATCTCAAGGCATTCAAACTGAATTAAATTGGTTGCTAGGTGAACATGAACTGTCATTTGGCGCTCGTTATCACGAAGATGAAATGGATCGTTTCCAGTGGGTTGATACTTACGAGCTCAATAATAACCAAGTGATGTCACTAACTGACAGCGGCACGCCAGGTACTGACTCAAACCGTATCGATAGTGCTGAAGCGTTTGCACTTTATGTTCAAGACCAAATTACTTTAGGTGATTTAGCCATTACTGCGGGCCTTCGTTATGAAGATGTGACGACTCAACGTCGTGATTGGGGTAAAACAAATCCAGGCCGTGAAGGTGCGCCAGATAAAGATATCAGTAACAGCTTTGATGTTTTACTACCATCAGTAGCAGCAACTTATCAGATCACTGAAGATTTAATTGTGCTTGCTGGTGTACAGAAAGGTTTCGCACCTTCAGCGCCTGGTAATGATGATGGTGAAGAGGAAGAAAGCTGGAACTACGAAGCTGGTCTTCGTTACAACACTGGCGCATTAAGTTCAGAAGCAATTGTGTTTTACAGTGACTACAGCAACATGCACGGTAACTGTACCGCTGCGCAAGGTTGTGATGATGACAACATTGGCAATCAGTACAATGCAGGTGAAGTTGAAGTCACAGGCTTAGAACTGAGCTTAGGTTATGAGTTTAATCAAACGGGCGAAATATCATTCCCTGTTAAAATGGCATACACCTACACCAGTGCAGAGTTCCAAAACAGTTTTAGCTCAGATTTTGAATCATGGGGCGATGTAGAAAAAGGTGACGAACTTCCTTACCTTCCTGAAAACCAACTATTTGTCTCAGCAGGTGTACAAGCAGAATCATGGCAAGTAACGATTGCCGGCCGTTACACGTCAGATATGCGCACAGTAGCTGGTCAAGGAACAATTCCATCAGAGCAGTTAATTGCTGACAAAACCATTGTAGATTTATCTGCACGCTACTTTATTAATGATGCATCAGAAGTCTACTTAACCGTGGATAACTTATTTGATGAAACCTATATGACAACCCGTATTCATGGCTCTATCTTCTCAGGTAAGCCACAGACTGCGACTGTAGGTTATAACTACAAGTTCTAACAAACTTATGAGTTAATCAGCCAAAGCCAGCTTAATCGCTGGCTTTTTTTGTGGCTAACAATTTTGATAATACAGGCGTATTAAAAACAACACGCTTACGATCAAAAAAGGGTTCAGCAGTGATAGTGAACCCTTTTATACATTAATTTGAGCGATGAACTTATAACAAAGACTCTTTAGTTAGCCTAGTTAATGATTTTTTGCCACCAAGAACGTTCTTCACCGCAATTATCAATTGGCTGATAGCTGTCAATGCGGGCTGGCATGGCAACGACATTGTCACAATCAGATTGCTTTGCTACACCGGTAGTTCTATCGAAATAACCTTGGGTAATACCATTGGCAGGAGTCATTCTTAACCCTAAAGGCGGACGATTGTTCAAGAAGGCTTGGTAAACCGCCATAGCGCCGCTGGAACCATATAAGCCTGTCTTAGAGTTATCATCTTGACCAACCCAAATCGCAGCAACGTTTCTTTCATCAAATCCGGCAAACCATGAGTCACGGCTATCGTTACTGGTACCCGTTTTACCCGCTAAATCAACATTTGGGAAAGCGCGTCCTAAACGTTTTGCCGTACCATCTTTTACCACTTGATTCATAGCATATTGCACCAGGTAATCGGTTGCTGGCTCCATTCCTTGTGTGGCACTTTCTCGGCTCACTTTCAAAGGTTGATTGTTGCTATCTAATACCGCCGTAATCGAGGTCAACGGACGGTATCGACCATTATTTGCAATCGTTTGAAATGCTTGTGCCACCATATAAGGCGAGCCATTAATCGCACCTAATAACATTGACGGATAACGCGGTATAGCCTCACTCCAACCCGCATCTGCCATAGTTTTAGCCACATTATCCACACCGACTTCAATACCCACATTGACCGTTGGTACATTCATTGAGTTTTTAAAGGCGGTCAATAATGGTACTTCGTCTCTAAAGACTCTATCCACATTTTGCGGTGACCAAGTTTTACCCTGGCCATTTTGCAAAGTAATCGGTTTATCAGCCACAGGTGATGCCAAGTTGTATTTACTGCCTTGCTGAAGCGCCGTAGCGTAAACAAACGGTTTAACCAGAGAGCCAATCGGGCGTCGAATTTCTACCGCACGGTTAAAGCCATCAAAACTTGGCACTCTATCACCGACCATTGCCGCGATACCGTCAGTATATTTGTCGGTGACGACCATGCCGACCTGCACATTTTTGGCACGTTCATCTAACGTCTTCATAGTCGAAACAACTGCTTTTTCAGCAGCGTCTTGCGCCATAGGATCAAGTGTGGTGTAAACCTTTACCCCAGATTGCTGCAATAAACTGTCACCATAACGACGGCGCAGTTCATTTTTCACTACCGCAAAGAAAGCAGGTAACTTCTGATGTACTGACTTATTAAAGTCACGTAAACCAATGGGCGATTCAACCGCTGCCTTATACTGTTCAACAGTGAGTTTGTCGTCTTCCATTAACAAGCGCAGTACCAAGTCGCGACGATTCTGAGCACGCTCTGGCGAGCGCCACGGATTGTAATAAGATGGCCCTTTAATCGCAGCGATCAAAAATGCTTGCTGCGATACAGTCAACTCGGCAATTGGACGACCAAAATAGAATTGCGAAGCCAAGCCCATACCATGAACGCCGCGAGACTTATCTTGCCCCATATAAACTTCATTTAAATACGCTTCTAAGATTTCATCTTTGCTGTAGCGAAAATCAATAATGATCGCCATTAAGGCTTCACGAATTTTTCGCACGATGGAACGCTCACTGGTCAAAAAGAAGTTTTTAGCCAACTGCTGAGTTAATGTCGAGCCGCCTTGAACTGTGCGCCCTGCGGTGATGTTAACGATCGCTGCTCGCGCGATCGCAAAAGGGTTGACTCCGTGATGCTCATAAAAACTGCGATCTTCTACCAGTATTAATGCATCAACAATGGCTTGGGGCATTGCTTCTGTTGGCACAAATAAACGATCTTCGCCCCCAGAAGCTAATATTCTATCTAATAATACTGGCTCTAAATGGAACACTGCCATCTGACGTTTATCAGACATGCGCTGAACAGCTGAAACACCTTGGCTATCAAATGAAATCATCACTCGCTGTGCAACTTGATCGCCTTCTGGATGTAAAAATGGTCGACGCCATAACTCTATTTTTGTGCTCGACGCTGAAAACTCGCCCACTTGTCTCGGGTTAGCAACTTTGCGATATCCCAGTAACTTAAGTTCAGACATTAATTGTGGATGGTTAATCGCAGCGCCGGGATAAATGGACATTGAGCGACTAAAAACCTGTGCAGGTAAATGCCACTTTTGCCCTTCAAACTTACGCGCAATGATTTGGTCTAAGTAAATGCCATAGGAGCTCACAATCACTAAACCAATCAAGGCTATTTTCCAGGAGAATGACCAAAATACCTTCCATTTAGAGCGAGGTTTCTTTTTCGCATTAACACGTTTTACACCTGACTTTTTAGCGGGTGCTTTTTTTGCTGTGGTCTTTTTAGGCGCTGCTTTTTTTACTGCAGGTTTTTTCTTATTATCAGTCATATTTGGGTAAGTCTGTTCGTCCTTGGCTATTACTGTAAGCCTGGTGTTTTCTTTTTAGTGAATTTAGTGGCCGTAGTGTTGGCCGGATCGTCTGGCCATAAATGGCGCGGATATCGACCACGCATTTCTTTTTTAACATCAACATAAGGCCCTTGCCAAAAGCTGGCTAAATCCGCAGTCACAGCAATAGGTCGCTGCGCAGGAGACAATAGTTCCATCGTGACCACCAGCTTACCATGAAGTAATTGCGGGCTTTGTGATAAACCTAAAGCCTCTTGCAGTCGCACACTTAATAACGCTCGAGCTTGAATACCGAGACTTTTTCCGTTCTGGCGATTCGCTATTTGATCAATATCTGCATTATCACTGGCAATGTCATCAACTTGATAAGTGATCGGCGCTGATGTCCCTGTTGCCATTTTCCAATGTGTTGGTAACAGCTCATTTAATGTTTGTTGCTGCGACCAAGTTAATAGGTTCTTTACGTGGCCTAATATATCCACTTTTTGCAGTTTAGCAATCGAATTAACCTCAGTTAAATACGGCGCTAACCACTGCGACAAGCTGGCAAGTAAATGCTCTGTATCGATAACAGGCCAATCATGTTCAGGGGCAAACTGCTGTGCTAATTTTAAACGATATTGTAACTGATAAAAGCGCTCATCAAGGTTAAGGATGCTTAACCCTTTTCGTTGAATATGGCTCACTAACGCTTGCACAATTAAAGAAGAGTCAACATTACTCTCTAATGTGCGGCTAACAATAATGTCGCCTATTTTTTGTTGTCGTTCAGCATAAAATCGCCCTTTCACTTCATCCCATTCACAGATTTTATGTTCCGAAATCAAACTCGCTAAATCATGATGTAAATGGTCAGAGTTAATGGCTGCGGCTAAATAGACTCGACCGGCATTACGCCCTTGTGATTCTTGAAAATCTGCCACCACTAACCAGTCATGATTGGACATATTATCTTCAATATCTATGGTAACCCCTGTGCCGTTACTCAGCTGAAACCCTTGTTTACCCCGTGCTTTAGCTATGCGGTCAGGAAAGGCTAACGCCAGTAAACTGCTGATATCACGACTTGCTGCATCACGGGCGATTTGTTTTATATCACCTGAAGCCGCTAATAATTTCTGCCACTTTCTCACTTGATTAGCCATTAGCCCTTGGGATGCGAGAGAAAGGTACTGACTAATATCCACGCCTTTTTTAGGTAAGCCTCTCGCTTCTAATACGGCAGCGAGTAAGCATGCTAACGACACCAAATCCGCTTGTTGATGAGCATCAGCAAGTGCCTTAGATTGCAATAACATATGCGCTAAACGTGGATGGCAACCCAGTTCATAAGCGGCTTGGCCTTGTTGGGTAATCTTATGTTGAGCATCAACAAGTGCAAGCTGTGCTAACAAGCGCCAAGCAACTTGCTGATGTATCGTTGGCGGCGGCGTCAGTAAAGGTAAGTTTTCAATATTGCTTTCGCCCCAATAAGCGCAATCTAACGCCATTGAGGTTAATTCACTAATGCTGATTTCTGGGGCTTCTGTTTTGGCTAAGCGGCTTTGCTCTTCTTGTCCCCATAAACGTACACAGCAGCCTGGTGCAAGACGACCTGCACGTCCTGCACGCTGAATAGAGGAGGCTTGGCTTATGCGTTTAAGTGATAAGCGACTCACACCTGTGCGGGGATTAAAGCTCGCTTCACGCTTATAACCACTGTCGACCACAATGGTGATGCCATCAATGGTCAAACTTGATTCGGCAACGTTGGTCGCAATAACAATTTTCCGCTTGCCCTCTGGCGCTGGCGCTATCGCTTTATCTTGCTCTGCTGGGGTTAAGTCCCCATACAATGGACACAAGATAAATTGCTGACTATCAAGCTTTTGACTAAGGAGTCGTTGCAGTTTATTAATTTCGCCTTTGCCCGGCAAAAAAGCTAATACTGAACCTTGCTGATACTGGACTGGCACTGTTTTTGATTCAGTGCTGACACTATCGATGATGACACTCGCTAACGCATCTAACCACTGCTGTTGACCTGCTACTGGGCGGTAGACTTTTTCAACATCAAAACTTCTGCCTTCACTGACTAGCATTGCAGCATCAGGCATTAAGTTCTGTAACGGTAAGCCTGAGAGCGTCGCCGACATGGCAATCAGCTTTAAGTCATCTCGTAATGAATCTTGCACTTCTAACGCCAGTGCTAAGCCTAAATCTGTGGGTAAATGACGTTCATGAATTTCATCAAAGATGATCACTTCAATTCCTGTGAGTTCAGGATCTTGTTGGATCATTCGAGTTAGAATGCCTTCAGTAACAATTTCTAATCGAGTGTTGGTGCTGACTTTTGCTTCACCACGCACGCGATAACCGACACTATCACCAACCTTTTCGCCCCGTGATTTAGCAATAAATTGCGCGACACTGCGGGCAGCAACACGCCTGGGTTCAAGCATCAGAATTTTGCCGTTGATTTGCGGCCATTGCAGCATTGCCATTGGCAATGCAGTGGACTTACCCGCCCCTGTAGGCGCTTCAAGGATAATTTGACTATGGTCGGTCAATGCTTGTTGCAACGGTGCAAACAAAGCTTGGATCGGTAATGAACTCAAAAGGATAACTTTAACAACGGATGATGCTATTCAGTTTACGCATATTCGAATCTTGATGCCATCTCATAGACTGACACTATTGCGTTGAATTGCGATGAATTGAGTTGTGTTGCGTTAATTTAGTAACCAAGGGCTGCGAACCCCTGAGGATAATTCAATTAACCGTGCAGGCCTACCAATAGCATAACCTTGGCCATAATCTACGCCCAGCTCACGTAATAATTGGCCAATGGTCTCGCTTTCAACAAACTCACCAATCACTTCAAAATCCATATCTTTACCCAGCTGACATATGGCCGACACAATGGCTTTATCACTGCGGTCATCACAAACATTCACTACAAATTGACCGTCAATTTTAACGTAATCAACATCAAGGCATTTAAGGTAAGCAAAGCTTGAGAAACCTGAGCCAAAATCATCTAACGCCAGTTTACAACCTAGTGGCTTAAGTAAGTCAATCAAAGCTGTCGCTTGTTCAAGCTGACTCACAGCAGCTGTTTCAGTGATCTCAAAACACAGTTTGGACACTAACTCAGGCTCGACCATTAAACGCATTTCTAACCAGCTCATAAATTTACTGTCAGATAATGACAATGCAGATAAATTTACTGACACCATAGAAAGCTGTTCCCAAATTTCCATGTGGCGAGCGCCCCATTTTAATAAGTTATCTATGACCCAACGATCGATTTTTGAGGCCAGGTTATAACGTTCTGCCGCAGGAAGGAAAACCCCTGGTGAAACGTATCGGCCATCTTCTTGCACCATACGCAGCAGAATCTCCATATGAATACCCGATTCATCGGACGATAATGGCTCAATAAGTTGATAAAATAGTTCAAATTGGTTCAGAGCCAATGCTGAAATGATATCCACTGAAGCGAGCATTTGATTGTACAACTGGTGCATTTGTGGATCGTTTTTACAATAAAAGTGCCAGCGATTTCGGCCGCCTTCTTTGGCAATTCGACAAGCTGCATCAGCTTGGCTCATTATGCTATATATATCTGAAGTGCGTGAGTCAAGTTCTGACAAGCCCATACTGATACTGACATTATGGGTGATTTCCCCCCAAATAAATTCGTGTTCCGATAGTTGCTGGCAAATTCGTTTTGCCACTAATTCGGCCGATTCCTTATCAGCATAGAACATCAAGATGCCAAACTCATCCCCCCCTAACCTTGCGACAATATCACCGGTGCGTAATAGCAAGCTTAGGCGTTTGGATACTTGGCACAAAAGTTCATCACCCGCTTTATGACCACTCACATCATTGATCACCTGAAACTGGTCTAAATCAAGAAAAGCAACACACGCAGGCAGGCGATCTTTAGCATCAATAGCTTCTTCTAACATCGCTTCAAACTGCACACGATTGGGCAAACCAGTAAGAGGGTCATAGTTGGACTGGAATGACAGTTCATCGGCTAATCGATATCGCTCGGAAATATCTTCAACCATCATCAGTAAATGATTTTCGATATCTAACGCACGACAAAAGCTCATTTTATACCAATGTTTTGTTCCAGCGATAATTAATGGAATTTCGCACCAAGACTGATGCAAAGCGCCTTCACGCACAATGTGTAAACAATCTTCCAGCAGCAAATGATCATCTGAGTTAATTACCGAAAATAAACTTTGGTTTAGATGTAATGGTAAGTTTTGGTTGGCAACTTGGTTCTGTTTACTGACATTGTTATCTTTATCGATTAACGCACATGCGACGGGGAGTTGTTGAAATAGTTCTAAATATTGTAATTCTTTATTATTTAATAACTCAGTGACACGAGTCAGCTCCACTTGAGAACAAAGCGTAAGCGCACTTTCATTCACGAGATAAAATTTAGCATCTGCTTGAGCAACAATACCCTTATGTTGATGTTGATACGGCACCAAACATAATCGGCTGTTGCCAATAACGACAGTATGGTTAATGTGTAATTGAATAGGCAGCGTGGATGATGTGATGAATTGATTTAATTCGTCAATTAATCGTACTGAAAAATGACTTTGCTTAACCTCGCGGGACTCTGGCTCTAGGTCTTTATCAGGAAATAAGCCACTGTGTTGATTAAGTAATAATTGCTCACACAGGATTGGAAATGATGCCAATGATAAACCAAGGATTTCGGCATTTTGGCGATTGTTCTCATACACTTTCAATGCATTGGCTTGTAAAACAAAGCCACTGGTAATGTGCTCTGATACTTGGGACAAAATAACGATCACGCCATCGCAGCCAAGTTGCTGTTGCAACGCTTCAACTTCTGTAGCCACTTGCTCTGACGATAACAAGCGACTTAATTCAGAAGATTGTTTACTGACCCATATCGATTCCAATTCGCTATCAATCATTAAATAACTCATTATGTAATTGCAATTTATCTCTCACTATTTAGTCGTATCGCTTTTAGCATTACGATGGTGAACTGTTGTTCCATAACGTTAACTACAATCTTAGCTCATATTATTAACGTCAGGTTAAAAACGACAACTTTCTTGGTTATCCTTAACTTAAGTAACCTATAAATTATCTTAGAGTTTATCTCTGTGCGAGATAATTCAATGCATAACGACTTAGTAAGGCAAACGAATGTCTGAAAATGATAACAAACGCACTTTTATTGGCTTTTCTATATCAATTAATAACCAGCAAAGGCTAATAGACATCCAACAGCGATTGGCATCTCACATCAATTCATCTGCCACACCAGTGCGTAATACTAACTTACACATAACTGCGGCTTTTTTAGGACTGACCAGTGCTCAAGACATTGAAAAAATTGACACAGAGTTATCCTCAATGTCATTGAATCGCTTTAGCCAAAGGCTTGAGCATATTAGTTATTGGCCGAAGGCAAAAATACTGTGTATCGAAGGAATAGCCTCAATTGAATTAAGGAGTATTGTTGAGCAACTCACGCAGTTAACCAAGCAGCTAAACCTGCATCAAAGCCAACATGATTATCGGCCTCATATCAGTTTATTTCGTCATGTAAAAACACCATCTTCAACTCAAGCGTTAATGAATGAGATAACGACAAAAGCTTCCAACATGATAAAACTAGCGCCTATTAGCTTCGATATCACTGAGCTGACTTTATTTGAATCAAAATCAACACCAATGGGCGTTGAATATTTAGCCCTTAAAAGTTGGCCACTGAACTGATAACTGTAAACTGCAAATCGGAAAATTAAACACAAAAAAGCCGCATATAGCGGCTTTTGGGATGTAAATCGATTGTGGACTAACCAATACGACAGCTCTAGATCTCAGCTTATTTATTTAGTATCGCAGCAATAGTCAGAACACCGTGAGCCGTGGCACCCGCGCTCCATAGTGAATTAGCCGATGACGCATAGGCGCCAGCTAAATCCATATGTAACCAGTTAACATCAGGGCGAACAAAGCGCCACAAGAAGCCTGCAGCATTTGAAGCACCACCAGCACCGCCACCTTTCATTGCACGGCTGTTAGCCGTATCAGCATAAGGTGAAGGACACATATCTTTATGCCATGCATCTAATGGTAAAGGCCATACATTTTCAGCAACGCTTGCAGCTTGTTGCTGTGCTAACTGTAATGTTTCCATTTGCGGTGAGAAAATCGCGTTATAATTTGTCCCAACAGCCATGACGGCTGCGCCTGTTAATGTCGCTGCATCTATAATCAGTTCAGCTCCGGTATCGGATGCCGCTTGTAAACCATCAGCTAAGACTAAACGGCCTTCAGCGTCAGTATTAACCACTTCAACGGTAACTCCATTTTTGTAAGTCAGGATGTCACCTAACTTATAAGCATGACCACTGATTAAGTTCTCAGCGCAACATAGGAATAACTTCACGCGCTTATTCAGCCCAGCTTTCATTGCTAAACCTAATGCAGCGGTAACAGTGGCAGCGCCGCCCATGTCACATTTCATATCAAGCATGCCTTCAGATGGCTTAATACTGTAACCACCTGAATCGAATGTAATGCCTTTACCCACAAGTGCAGTTGATACTTCTGCATCATCACCTAGTGGATTAAAATCAAGTACCAACATCGCAGGAGGACGCTCACTACCACGACCTACAGCATGTAAGCCAATCCATTGCGCTTCTAATAGTTCTTGGCCTTCCACGATGTCATAACTAACATTGTCACCACCAATGGCCTTAAGCCATTTCGCAGCATGATTTGCCAATATCACTGGAGATAATTCTTCAGGGGTTTCATTTACCAACATGCGCGCAAAGCTGGCAGCTTCAAAGCGATGAGTTAACGTAGTCTGAACCTCACTGTCACCACACCACAATACCTCAAACTCACCTTTAGCAGTGGTAAAGCCTTGTGAGAATGCCCATTGAGAGTCAATGCTCCAAAGCGCACCATCCAATTGAACCTTGCTTACTCCCTGGCTGCGGATTTTTCTTGCCGCCGCCTGCACTTGGCGTAGTTCATCTGTACCTGATAAATGTATAAACGCTTGGTTGCCTTGATAGGTAACATCAGCTTTACCCCAGAGGCTCTGTGGCGCTTCTTGTGTTAGGGTAACAGTCATTATTTCCATTATGATTTCCTTGTTGTACTTGCATTGTCACTTTTGTTTCCAATGGGCTAAGTGTACTGTAATTCGATAATGAAACGTGACAAAAACTACTATAGATTTCAATAAAAATTGTAAACACTATTATTACGGAGAAAATTTTTTCATGGAGTTTACCCCAGCGCTGCAACAGGGAACCTTGATCAAACGTTACAAACGTTTTTTAGCTGATGTTAGGCTTGATGACGGAACAGAAATAACCATTCACTGCCCTAATACTGGTTCAATGAAGAATTGCTTATTTCCTGGTGAACTCGTGTGGTTTTCTACCTCAGATAACCCTAAAAGGAAATATCCAAATACGTGGGAAATAGCTCAAACAACAGAGCAACATTTAATTGGCATTAATACTGGTAGGGCTAATGCCTTGGCTGAAGAAGCCATCAATTCGGGTGTCATCACTGAGCTTACTGGTTATTCAACCCTAAAACGAGAAGTTAAATATGGTGATGAAAATAGCCGCATAGATATACTGCTCAGCGATGAAAGTCGCCCTTTATGCTATGTAGAAATCAAAAGCTGTACATTATTAGAGCAAACAGTAGGCTATTTCCCTGATTCGGTCACTACAAGGGGGCAAAAGCATTTGCGCGAGCTTATGCATATGGTTAGTCTAGGTCATAGAGCAGTATTGCTGTTTGTTGTTCAGCATACTGGTATCAATATTGTGCAAGCTGCAGAACATATCGATCCGCAATATGCATTATTACTAAAACAAGCGGTAAATAGCGGCGTAGAAGTTTTAGCTTATCAAACAGAATTATCGGCTATTTCAAGTACCCTAAGTCGTTCGTGCAAAGTGATTGTTTAGGTCAAAAAAGCGTAAAATACTAAACAAATAATTTGCCACGCTATAGCGTTTCTGCTATAGATAGCGGCCATAAATTTTACGACGCACATAAATCGCTAATTATTACAGGAGATGCGTTATGCCTGAAGGCACTAAAAAACTCGGCGTACTCGCTATCGCAGGTGTAGAACCTTACCAGGAAAAAGCTGGTGAGGAGTATATGGGTGAAGAGCAACGTGGTCATTTTAAAATGATTTTAGAAGCTTGGCGTAACCAGTTACGTGAAGAAGTTGACCGCACGTTAAACCATATGCAAGACGAAGCTGCTAACTTCCCAGATCCAGTAGACCGCGCGGCGCAGGAAGAAGAATTTAGTTTAGAGTTACGTGCTCGTGATAGAGAACGTAAACTCATTAAGAAAATTGAAAAGACATTACAAAAAATTGAAGAAGACGATTTTGGCTTCTGTGATTCTTGTGGTGTTGAGATTGGTATCCGCCGTCTTGAAGCACGTCCAACAGCTGATCAATGTATCGACTGTAAGACGCTTGCTGAAATTAAAGAAAAGCAAATGGCTGGCTAATTCAGCGACCACTGACAATCGGTTTAAGCACTTTCCGATATCAGATATTGGGCGAGATGATTCTCGCCCTTTGTTTTTGTATTTTCCCTACCGCTAAATTGATTTAAGCAAAAGGTATATCGGTGAACTCACCTCATTATATTGGTCGCTTTGCTCCATCTCCTTCTGGCCCATTACATTTTGGCTCTCTTATTGCTGCACTTGGCAGTTACCTTCGCGCTAGACATCAAAATGGCAAATGGCTTGTTCGTATTGAAGATATTGACCCGCCAAGAGAAGTTAAAGGCGCAAGTGATGACATTTTAGCCACGCTCGACGCCTATGGATTACATTGGGATGAGCAAGTTCTTTATCAAAGTCAGCGAACAGAAATATACCAACAGCAAATAGATACTCTATTAAGTAAAGACTTAGCCTACTTTTGTCAATGTACTCGAAAACAAATTGGTCAGATGGGTGGCGTTTATGACAGTCGCTGCGGACAATTAACCTCACCACTCAACCAAGGCGCTATTCGAATTCGAAATACCGCTAAAGTTGATCAGTTCAATGACTTGTTGATGGGTAATATCACAGTCAATGAAGGATTTGCAGGTGAAGATTTTATTATTAAACGCAGTGACGGCTTATATGCTTATCAACTTGCGGTAGTGATCGACGATGCTTTTCAAGGCATTACTGAAATTGTACGAGGCTGTGATTTGCTCGAAACCAGCTGCCGACAATTAAGCATGAATAAAATTCTTGGTTTTTGTTCGCCAAACTGGCTGCATCTACCTCTAGCATGCACTAAACCCGGATTTAAGCTTTCTAAACAAAATTATGCAAATGCAATTGATGTCATTAGGCCACAAGCCAGTATCAATGCGGCTTTGAAATTTTTAGGGCAAGCCCAAGTAGACATAGACCATGTGGATATCATGCTGAAACAAGCATGCGAGCAATTTAGTATTGTTGATATTCCACAAGTATCTGAGATTCTGATAGCGCAGTGATATACTCATTGGCGTACAATTGGTATATCATAGCCGCCAGATTTTTAACCATTTAATTTTAACCATTAATCGTATCGTTCGAGGTGTATTATTTTTCGCCGTATTAGCCAATTCTGCAAACAACTGTTTGAAGACAATAAATCCACTCCGGTCATTGAGCCAGAAGCTCAAGATGACGGATTGCGCCTGGACATTGTCACCAGAGATGCCCATACAATTTCTAGGCGTCAAATCAGTGAAAATGCACTAAAAGTTCTTTACCGTTTGAGCAAGTCAGGCTACAAAGCCTACCTTGTCGGCGGTGGTGTTCGCGATATCTTATTAGGCATGGAACCGAAAGATTTCGACGTTGTGACCAATGCAACCCCTGAAGAAATCAAAAAACTATTCCGTAATAGCCGCCTTGTGGGTCGTAGATTTAGATTAGCGCACATTGTATTTGGCCGCGACGTGATTGAAGTCGCCACTTTCCGTGGTCACCATGGCGAAACCGACGAAAAAATTTCGAAATCAAATGCTGAAGGTCGCCTATTACGCGACAACGTCTATGGCGAAATCGATGAAGATGCAGAACGCCGTGACTTTACGATCAATGCACTTTATTACGATATCAGTGACTACTCTATCCGCAGTTATGGCGGTGGTATTAGTGACTTAGATGCCAGAACCATTCGTTTGATTGGCGATCCAGAAACCCGTTACCGTGAAGATCCGGTGCGTATGCTTCGAGCTGTGCGCTTTGCAACCAAACTGGATATGCAAATCGAATCAAAAACAGCGGCGCCAATTAAAGAGTTAGCACCACTGCTTAAAGATATTCCAGCAGCACGTATGTACGAAGAAGTACTTAAGCTGTTTTTTGCTGGCAAAGCACAAGCTAACTACGAAATGATGCGAGGCTTAGGATTATTCCAACCACTTTTCCCGCAAATTTCAGCGCAAATTAAAGAGCAACCAAACGGTTATACCGCCAAAATGCTCAATGCTGTCATGAGCAACACAGATTTACGTGTAAGCCAAGACAAGCCAGTCACACCGGCATTTTTCTACGCTGCCCTGCTTTGGTATCCATTAAAGCAACGTGCTGATGATATAGCGCTTGAAAGTGGCTTAAGCCACTACGATGCACATGTCGCTGCAATGGGTGATGTGATGGAGCAACAATGCCGCACCATCAGTATTCCGCGTCGCTTTAGCACGCCAGCTAAAGATATTTGGCAACTACAACTTCGACTTGAGCGCAGCCAAGGCACTCGTGCATTTAAATTGCTCGAACACCCTAAGTTCCGTGCAGCTTATGATTTATTACTCCTTCGTGGTGAAGCAGAAGCTGGCAACATAGGTAAAATAGCAGCGTGGTGGCAATCATTCGTTGAAGCGGATGAACAACAGCGTTCTGACATAGTGAAAAGCAGCAAAAAAGGCCCTAGCCGTAATCGCAATGCTCAACAGCGTAAACGTCGTCGTCCTAGTAAGCCTAAATCAGAGTCTGCAGGTACGACTGAGAAAAACTCAGCACCTAAAGCTGAAACAAAAGGCTAACCATGAGCACCACGGTTTATGTGGCGTTAGGGGCAAACCTAAATGAACCAGTACAGCAAATCCAAGACGCTGTACTGGCGTTAAAAAAGATTGCTCTCGATGCGATTGTTAATGTGTCACCACTGTATCGTTCAGTCCCTATGGGCGATGTTGAACAGCCTGATTACGTCAATGGTGTGGCACGATTTAACACCGACCTTGCACCAATAGCTTTGCTCGACGCATTGCAAGCGATTGAAAATACCCAAGGCCGTGTCAGAGAGATACGTTGGGGACCACGTACGTTAGATTTAGATATCTTACTGTACGGGACACAAATCATCGATGAGCCTCGACTATCGGTTCCCCATTATGGAATGAAGCAACGCAGTTTTGTTCTCATTCCACTTGCAGATATTAATCAACAATTAATACTGCCATGTAGCACCGAATTAAAAAGCTTAATTACCCGTGAAATGCGAGCTGAATTAATTCAAATTTAATCAGCTTTTATGCCGTTTGCATCGCATATCCATTACTTGAATATGAATTGCTTCTAAGAGTTTATTATGTCAAAAGTCACTAGCTCAACCCTCATAAAATTCAAACAAGAAGGTAAGAAATTTACCGCGTTGACCGCCTACGATGCGAGTTTTGCTGGCGCATTTGATAGCGAAGGCGTCGATGTCCTACTGGTTGGTGATTCTTTAGGTATGGTACTGCAAGGCCACAGTGATACATTGCCTGTCACAGTCAATGATATTGCCTATCATACAGCCAGTGTTAATCGCGGTTGCAAACGAGCCCTACTTATTGCTGATATGCCTTTCATGAGTTACGCCACCCCAGAACAAACTATGGCTAATGCTGCAATTTTGATGCAGGCAGGTGCAACCATGGTCAAACTGGAAGGCGGTGAATGGTTACTTGATAGTGTGAGAATGTTGACTGAACGCGGTATTCCAGTATGTGCTCATTTAGGTCTCACGCCACAATCGGTGCATGTTTTTGGCGGCTTTAAAGTACAAGGTCGTGAAGAAGATAAAGCTCAACGCATGATTGATGATGCCTTAGCATTACAAACTGCTGGCGCTCAATTATTAGTGGTTGAATGCATTCCGAGCTCACTGGCAAAACGCATTACTGAAGCATTGACCATCCCAGTCATTGGTATTGGCGCTGGTGGTGATACCGACGGGCAAATCTTGGTTATGCACGATGTACTAGGTATCTCAAGCGGCTATATTCCTAAGTTTTCTAAAAACTATTTGCAGCAAACTGGCGAAATTCGTTCTGCAGTGAAAGCCTATATTGAAGAAGTCGCCAATGGCACATTCCCAGCCGATGAGCACTCGTTTAACTAAGTTTTATAACAAACAACATTGGCATGCAGTGTGAGTTCATCTTAGTAACTGCATTAAAATTTATTGTACAACTAGGTAAATATCGATGATTACCACAGCGAATATTGCTGAAATCAGAGCACAAGTAAAACAATGGCACATGCAAGGCGAAACCGTTGCCTTTGTGCCAACGATGGGTAACTTACACAATGGTCACATAACATTAGTGACTGAAGCGCTAAAACGCGCAGACCATGTGGTGGTGTCCATTTTTGTCAATCCAATGCAATTTGGCCAAAATGAAGATCTTGACGCTTATCCAAGAACGTTAGCAGCAGATAGTGACGCACTTATTAATGCAGGGGCAGAGCTATTATTCACCCCTACACCTAGCATCATCTACCCAAAAGGTTTAGCGCAACAAACTTTTGTTGAAGTACCGAATATTGGTGATGAGTTTTGCGGTGCAAGTCGACCAGGACATTTTCGTGGTGTAGCCACGATTGTATGCAAGCTATTTAATATCGTTCAAGCCGATGTGGCTTTATTTGGCCGTAAAGATTATCAACAGCTCATGGTGATTAAAGCGATGGCTGAAGATTTATCATTACCGATTGAGATTATTGGTATTGACACAATAAGAGAAGCATCTGGTTTAGCCATGAGCTCAAGAAATGGTTATTTAACTGCTGAGCAAAAGCAACAAGCTGCTGCGATTAAACAGTGTATGGATAAGCTTGCAGCTGATGTTGCTTGTGGAAAAAACATTGCTGAAAGTGAGGCTATTGCGGCTGAAACGTTAGTGAAGGCAGGTTTTAAAATGGATTACTTGTCTGTTAGAAACGCCACTAATTTAGCCCCTATTACTAGTGAAGATCACAATCTAGTGATCTTAGTTGCTGCCTACCTTGGCAATACCCGCCTTATAGATAATCTTACCTTTAGCCGCTAATCTATTCGCCACTGACTTTGTAAGACTTAGCTGATTGTTCACTAAGTCTTACAAATTTAACGCAAAGTTCTTCTGTGCCAATAAAAAATCTACTGTCAAAAAACTGGTTTTATCGTTAAAATTAGGCCATAGTAATTAAGTATATTTAAACATTATAGCTACAAGCAGCTATAATGATTTACAACCACCTAGCGCCAATGGGTTTTGGCCGACTAGCGGTAACCATCTGATATACCTTCAACACGGTGTTGAAACGATGTTAGATTACAAAAGGATCTGTGGCCGCATGCCAATAAGACTACTCATCACATTCATTATTGTATTATTCATGGGGCCAACTTTCGCCTCTGCTAATACAATTTATAAATGCATGAAGGACAATAAAATCGCCTTCAGTCAGACTGTTTGCCCAAAAGAATATCGTCAGCACAAAATTGAATACCAGCTTGGGATCACCACAGAAGTTGATTCGGATAAGGTTGTCTTAAAAGAAGACCCGCTTAAAGCTTTGCTGAAAAAACAAACCATTTCCAAAGAGAAATTAATCCAATTATTGGATAGTGAAGTTTATCGCCTCAAGCAAGAAAATAGTTATTTTGAAATTTTACGTGCCAGTGAAATTCAAAAACTTGATCGTAATCGCTATTGGCACAAGAAAGAAAAAGACGATCCAGATTATGTAGAAGATTTAGCTGAGATTAATAATCGATTTGATGAGTTAATGAAAAATAATCGTCACGTGATTATTGTACTTATCGAACACAAAAACAAAATCCTAGCAGAAAGCGCCAATGATGGCGCTATCGCTAAAGAATAATAGTAAGCAAATCCCTCAGCGCAACGCCCACTAACTAAAGCGTTCTCGGGCTATTCCAGTTCCTATCATCCAGATATTCGCCCAACACCTTACATTAGCCATTCATTAATCAGGCTTAAATACGCCGATTACATTACCTGTGGCTTTTTCAGCGACTTTTGCCTCTGTTTGTTGTTCACGGTAATCACAGTCAGTACACTCAACTGTTTCAACACCATTTTCTTTAAATAGTTGAATAGTATCTTGAGCATGACATTGAGGGCATTTAGCCCCAGCTACAAAGCGTTTTTTTATTTTAGCCATAATCTTATTATTGTTCTTCTGTGCATTTGCGATATCAGTAGCAGTATTTTGCCACGAATTGGTTAATCCAGTCTCGCTCTAGTGTTAAAAAAGTATCAATTACGCTATTATCGCTGCACTTTTTGTATTATCACCAGTCAAGTTGCCATTCATGATTAACATCAGCCAAGCCCAACTCATCCGCGGAACGAAAACCCTACTCGATGAAGCTAACCTTACCGTCTATCCTGGCCATAAAGTTGGCCTAGTCGGTGCGAATGGCACAGGGAAATCATCTCTATTGGCGCTCATTTTAGGCAATCTACAACTTGATAAAGGCGAATTTAGTTTACCTGCGGGTTGGCAAGTCGCCACTGTTGCCCAAGAAACACCGGCACTTGAAGTCTCAGCGCTAGAATATGTACTCGATGGTGATATTGAGTTTCGTCAACTTGAGGCTCAACTGGCCATCGCTCAAGAAAAAGATGATGGCCATAACATCGCGCTGATACATGGAAAAATTGATGCTATAGGTGGTTATGCCATTCGCTCACGAGCGAGCTCCCTGTTAGCTGGTCTAGGGTTTAGTGAGCCAGAACAAAGTAACCCAGTAAAAAGCTTCTCTGGTGGCTGGAGAATGCGTCTTAACTTAGCGCAGGCACTATTATGCCGCTCTGACTTATTGCTACTAGATGAACCCACCAACCATTTAGATTTAGATACCATGTATTGGTTAGAAGGTTGGATTAAAGCCTACCAAGGTACGCTTATCTTAATTAGTCATGACCGTGACTTTATTGACGGGATCGTTGATGAAATTGTTCACGTTGAGCATGCCAAACTGAATTATTACAAAGGTAATTACAGCTCATTTGAGCGTATTCGTGCTGAAAGATTATCTCAGCAACAAGCCGCATTTGAACGTCAACAAAAAGAACGCGCTCACATGCAATCTTTTGTCGACCGCTTCCGTTATAAAGCCAGTAAAGCCAAACAGGCTCAAAGTCGATTAAAAGCCTTAGAAAAAATGGCTAACTTATTACCTTCACAAGTCGACAGCCAGTTTCATATGGCTTTTCGTGAGCCTGACGCTTTACCTAATCCTTTAGCGACCATGGAGAATGTGTCTATTGGCTACGGTGACAAAACCGTATTAAGTGAAGTCAAACTTAACCTAGTTCCAGGTGCGCGTATTGGTCTATTAGGCCGAAATGGAGCCGGTAAATCGACTCTGATAAAATTACTCACTGGAGATTTAGCCCCTATAACAGGTAAATATCAGCCTAATCCTGGTCTGAATATTGGTTACTTCGCTCAGCATCAAATTGAATTTTTGAGTTTGGATGACACCCCGCTACAGCATTTAGTCCGTCTAGCGCCCAATGCGAAAGAGCTTGAACTACGTAGCTTTTTAGGCGGATTTGGTTTTAATGGTGATATGGCTATGTCGGCTGTTAGACCTTTCTCGGGTGGCGAAAAAGCCCGTTTAGTTCTGGCACTACTCGTATGGCAAAAACCAAACGTATTACTTTTAGATGAACCGACCAACCACCTTGATTTAGAGATGCGTCATGCACTGACCATGGCATTGCAAACTTTTGAAGGTGCAATGGTCATTGTGTCACATGATCGACATCTTTTACGGTTAAGCTGTAGTGACTATTACCTTGTAGACCAAGGTGCTGTTAAGCCTTTCCAAGGCGATTTAGATGATTATCACCAATGGTTGCTCGATGCAGCAAAAGCAGCGCAATCATCGGCCGCTAAAGAGGGTGACACTAAGCCAACAATCGATAAAAAACAGCAGAAACGTTTTGAAGCCGAATTAAGACAGAAAGTGTCTCCATTGCGTAAACAGCAAATTAAGCTTGAGACACAACAGCAAAAAATCAGCACACGTTTAGCTGAACTTGAAATCGACTTGGCTGATGGCTCGCTTTATGAAGCGGAAAATAAAGCTAAAATGACTAAAGTGCTTAATGAGAGAACTGAACTGACACAAGCGATGGACGAAAGTGAAATGACTTGGCTTGATCTTCAAGAGCAGATTGAAGTTATCGAACAAGAGTTTACCCTCAATTAATCTGCCAATTGTTTGAATGAGCTAAATATGTGCCTGCAACAATCATTCAAACAAGAGGAAACAGGTTAAAGCCTCTGATTTAATAAGCTTTAACCTGTAGTTATCAAAATTTAACTATCACCTGAAATGCACCGAGCTTTTCAAGGACAATAAGATTCAAGTTATCGTGCTATCGATAACGCAAGATAACGTAATTCTCATTATCAGTCTGAATCTTAAAGAATGGATACTTACACGTTGGAGAAAGTCTAGTGCAACCTTTTAACTCATTAATTTGGCGTGATTGTGACAATCTATACGCGACCAATCCAGTAAGCTACATCAGCGTACAAGACGACTACCAAGTTAATGTAAACCTACTATTGTTGGCCCAATACCTTGACCAACAGTGCCATTATTTACCATTAGCGCAGTGGGAAGTACTCGCCTCGACCATTGAAGACTGGGATACTAAAGTTGTTACCCCATATCGTAAATTACGCCGCTTAGCTAAATCACATTTACAAGCAGGCGAATATCAACAAATGTTAGATATAGAGTTGATGATGGAGCGCAAAACTCAGCAAATGTTGCTGAAGAAATTAAATCAGTTTGAGCAAGGCTCAATTAATACTGACGCTATTTCCGATATTGCCTCTGATAAAAAAGACACCTATAACACCGAAAATTACTTGTGCTTATTTGGTATCGACGCAGATTATTTTACTCAATTACAAAGTGCTTAAAGCGAGCAGCGAATACCGATATTATCAATATTCGCTGCACCACTTATACATCCGCTAAAGCAATACTATCAGCCGTTAAAACAATACTATCAGCCGTTAAAACAAAGATTATGAATGACTTTGTTGCGGTAAGCGTGTCGAAATGATTGCTGCTAACGCGATCATCACACTCGAAATCCACAAGCAGGCCTCAAGTCCGTATTGCTGAAATACCCAACCCGATAACAAAGTGCCAATAAGCCTACCCATCGCATTAGCCATATAATAAAAGCCAACATCTAAAGACACGCCATCTTTACCTGCGTAACTCACAATTAAATAGCTATGCATCGATGAGTTCACTGCAAACAATACGCCGAAAACCAATAACCCGCCGATAAGCATAATATGACTATGCCAATCGAAAGTGAGAGCCAGTGCAATCACTCCAGGAATAATAGCCAATACCGCAGCCCATAAGCAGGCACTTTTACCATCAGGGACCTTACCTTGTTTTTTGCCGGTAAAATGGGGCGCAAAGGATTGAACACCACCATAAGCAATAACCCACAAGGCTAAAAAGCCCCCAACATACCAATGATCCCAGCCAAATTGACTGGCAAGAAAGACGGGCAATGCCACCACAAACCATACATCTCTTGCTGCAAACAAAAACAGCCTTGCTGCAGATAAGTAGTTAATGGTACTGCTCTTAGAGAAAATCTCTGTAAACCTGGGCTTCACAGTCGCTTTGCCTAACTGGCTTTTTAAGGTTAATACGCTAAATATCCACACCAGCAATAACGCGACTGCCATGATTAAGATTGCCGCCTGAAAACCAAACACAGTCAGCAACGCGCCACCTAAGAAAAAGCCCACACCTTTAAGGGCATTTTTAGAACCAGTAAGAATAGCAACCCATTGATATAATTTACCTTCAGCTCCAGCGGGAACCAATGTTTTAATGGCACTTTTGGCGCTCATTTTATTCAAGTCTTTAGCAATGCCAGATAACGCCTGCGCCGCCATTACCCACACCACAGTGAGCCATTCACTGGGTACCAGCAGCATAGACAAAGCAAACACTTGCAAGCCGAGGCCGATATTCATGGTGCGATTTAAACCCACTCTCGCACCAAGCCAACCTCCAACAAGATTAGTCACAACACCAAAAATTTCGTAGAACAAAAACAGCATTGCAATTTCAATCGGGCTAAAACCTAAACCATGAAAATGCAGCACCACCAGCATTCGCAGTGCACCATCGGTCAATGTAAATGCCCAATAGTTGCCAGTCACAATTAAGTACTGTTTTATCTCACTGGGCAAGTTTGCCAATTTTGTGAATAAAGACATCGGTATAACCCTATTAATCACATGTGACTACACGTCAGCTTTATCTTGCAAGCCCACTAAACGCATTAATTCAGCAGTACGATTTGCGTAACCCCACTCGTTGTCATACCAAACATAAAGTTTAAGTTGGGTATTATTAACAACCATGGTTGATTGCGCATCGATAACCGCTGAGCGAGGGTCTGTTTTATAATCAATCGAGACTAACGGACGCTCTTCATAACCAAGCACCCCATCAAGCTCGCCTTCTGCAGCTTGTTTAAGCAATTGGTTCACTTCAGTTTCAGTGGTGCTGCGGCTCAGTTCAAAAACACAATCTGTAATTGACGCATTTGCTAATGGCACACGAATCGCGTGACCATTTAAGCGGCCTTTCAGCTCTGGGAAAATATGCGTAATTGCTGTTGCAGATCCCGTGGTAGTAGGAATAAGGCTCATGCCACATGCTCTTGCACGGCGTAAATCCTTGTGGGGAGCATCAAGAATAGTTTGGGTATTCGTAATGTCATGAATCGTGGTCATTGAACCATGAACAATACCTAGTGACTCATGGATGACTTTAACCACAGGTGCTAAACAGTTAGTTGTGCAAGATGCTGCGGTAACAATTGGGTGAATTGATTTATCATAATCTTGATGATTCACGCCCATAACTACATTTAACACCCCGTCTTCTTTCACTGGTGCCGTCACTACAACACGCTTTACACCTTGATCAAGGTAAGCTTGCAGCTTTGCTTTGGTCTTCATCACACCTGATGCTTCAATAACAACATCACAGTTTGACCAATCAGTATCGGCAATAGCTTTATTGGCTGTGCAGACAATCTTATGACCATTAACTTCGATGGTATTATCATGCGCAACAGCTTCATGAGCCCAACGACCATGAACTGAATCAAAATTGACTAAATGAGCCAGTGTGGCTTCATCACCAGCTGGATCGTTAATTTGAACAAATTCAACGTCAGCCCAATCGAATGCAGCACGAAATGATAAACGTCCCATACGGCCAAAACCGTTAATTCCTACTTTAATTGTCATAATCTAGCCTTTCGTTTAATAAAATAAGTTAAATCAGTGTTTGAAATCACTAACAACGATTGCAGTTAGGTCTATTGACCATATCCGCTAAGCGCTTCAGATCAGCTTCAATGAATGCGGTATTGCCTGATGCGGTTTGTGTAATAACGGTTTGAGCCCATTGAGGTAATGCATCATTAAGTCGGTAGTAAACCCACTGACCTTGCCTTCTATCGGTTAACAAACCTTCTTTTCTAAGTTGAGCTAAATGGCGTGATATTTTTGGCTGACTATCATCTAGCGCAGCCATTAGCTCACAGACGCACAACTCCTGATTAAGTGAAATTAAAAGTAAACTCTTCAATCGAGTTTCATCAGCTAAGCATTTAAAAAATATGCTGGGTTGCATAGTTAACCTCTATCATCTTGGTTTGTATTCAAGGTAAATAACCAAGAAAAGTATCAAAGTTCAAAATCGTTATAGATAATGCAGCAAGAATATGCGTAAAAACAGATATACGCAAATTCATATATATGCAAAATGAAATGTTTAATAAAAATGTCATATTACTGAACATATTTTGACAAGGGGTAGCAACAAAAAACCGACTGGTTACAGTCGGTTTTATTGATTAAGCCTTCATATCATCAGTCTTTTAATCTGACTTTAGCGATTTATACTAAAAAGGTATTTATCCCAAATTAAGTGCCATTTATGTTTTGGCCGTTAAACGTTCAGCGAGTAACGTAGCATTACGCGCCACTATGCCATAAATGGATAGTTGTGGATTAGCCCCTAAACTTGTTGGGAACATCGAGCCATCCATGACTGATAAGTTTTCAAAATAATGGGATTGCCCTTCACTGTTAATCATAGATAACGTTTTATCATCACCCATAGCACAGCCTCCCATAACATGCGCAGACGCAACAATCGTCTTGAGCAAACCGATATCCATAGTGGCTATGGTTTCCTTGGCTTGCGCCCAACTAAGCTGCATACCAATACCATCATTAATCGGTAATACTTTTTTAGCTCCTGCAGCAAACTGTAATTCAGCCATAGTCGCAAAGGCACGTCTTGCGGTATCCCAAAAAGGTTGTTCCAGTGGATAATCGAGCGCAAATCCTTCGTCAGTCAGCCTAACTTGACCACCGGGGCTTTGATCAGAATAACCATCTCTTACAAGTGCTATCATCACTTGTAAGTTATTAAAGTGAGTCATAAGCTCTGCATGACTGCGACCATAACCAATCGTTTTAGATGCTATTAAAATCGGGTGAATTGGAGGCACTTCAAGTTTATAGCCCATTCCACCCGCTGCGCCATCTCGCCAAACAAATTCATCGGAATAGATAGATTGTGGTGCGCCGCTGTGACCATCAATTTGTTTATCAAAAAGACTGCCAGATAACAGCGTTGGATGTAAAAATGTTTTACCTAATAACTTATGTGGATCAGGGGTTTTAGCCCGCATTAAAATAGTCGGAGTGTGTATTGCTCCAGCGCTTAAAATATAATGCTTAGCGCTAAAAGTCAGCGTTGCTGCACTTGAACTGCCCGATTGCGCTTTAGCAGACAAGCCTTCAACTTTGTCCCCTTTATGCTTTAAATCAATTACTTTAGCATTTGAGATTAAGGTTGCACCTTGCTCTAACGCACTGGGAATTGTGGTCACTAGCATCGACTGCTTAGCATTTACTGGGCAACCCATTCCACAATAACCCGTGTTCCAGCAACCTTTCACATTACGCTTGATAACAGTGTATTCCCAGCCGAGCTTTTCACAGCCTTCTTTTAAAGCCGCGTTATTCAAATTAGGCTGAAATTGCCATTCACTGATATTCAATCTGGCTTCCATTTTCTCAAACCAAGGTTGCAGGGATTCAGTGGATAAGCCTGTAACAGATTTTTCTTTTTCCCAAAAAGCTAACGCGTTATCAGGCGTTCGAATTGAAGTGGTCCAATTAACCGTCGTCGAGCCGCCAACGCTTCGACCTTGAAAAATTCCAATACCTTTATCAGAGGTTTTCATCGCCGCAGCTTGTTGGTATAAATCAGGATAGGCGGTGCGTTCCTCCATATTGAAGTCACTTGATGACTTTAAAGGGCCACCTTCTACCATAATCACACTAAGACCTGCTTGTGCCAGGATTTCAGCAGCCGTGCCACCTCCAGCACCTGTGCCTACAATGACCACATCAGCTTCAAAGTGTTGATTTTCTGTCAATTGATTAGCATCTATATGCTGCCAACCAGCAGCTAAGCCAGTGGTAATCGGATCAATGATATTTGCAGCCATTTGTTACTCCAGAATTCATGTTAATTAGTGAAAATACAAACAGCTTAGGCATCCAAAAATGTAGGTTTAGCGTAGTGCAGACGTCCCCAATGTTCTGGGCAAGCGTAATAGCTAGAGATGATGAGTTCACGCAGCCCAATATAAGCAGTCTGCATCATCTCAAGAAAGTGATGACGCCAATGCTCCAACATTTCATTCAGTTGTTCAGGCGATCTAAGCACCAATGGCGTAATGCTGCTGGTGAGAATAAGCAGGCCAAATCTTGATTCCAGCATGGTCAGTAATTGGGTTAATTCTTGCTTTTGATCTTCAGGCAATACACTGATTGTTTGGTTAATGGCAATGATGGTCCGATTTAAAAAAGCATCACGATAGTTGGCAACTTCTGGTAATGCGCCATCCATAAATATCGGAATAAGCACACTGAATAATAAGCGATGTGTGTCATCTGGGTTATCGTTTACTTCAGGCGTATACAAACTCACACCTAAAGCGAGCGCAGCTGTTCCTGTAAACGCCCCAGTTAAAAAGGTTCTTCTTTTCATTGTTATCCCTTTTCTATTGCCTACTTCTGTACGAAAGCACGGCCACAAATCAAACACTCCCAAGTGCCACATTTGTTGCCACAAAAGCATCTATGCTAAAGTGAACTCAATCAACATTTAAACACACGTTTGAATATTAACAAACCATTGCACATAAAATACCCATATGAAAAAGACTTTTTCACCACCATGGTGGGCTGTAAGTGCCCATATTCAAACGATTTTACCCGTATTTTTCAAAGTGGACAAACCAGAAGTTTCAAGACAACGCCAAGAACTATTTGATGGTGATTTCGTTGATTTAGACTGGGTGAGTGAAGCGGTAAATGGCCAACCTATTTTGGTCATTTTGCATGGTTTAGAAGGCAGCAGTGATTCTCACTATGTGCGTCGCATGCTACAAACAGCAAAAGAACAAGGTTTATGTGCTGTGGTACATCATCACCGTAGCTGCTCTGGCGAACCAAACCGTCTAGCACGCAGTTATCACAGTGGTGATACTCAAGATATTCACTTCACCCTCACTCAGTTAAACCAACAGTTTCCTGACTCAGCGTTATACGCTGTAGGCTATAGCTTAGGGGGTAATGTACTGGCGAAATATCAAGGCGAGCAAGGTAGTGATAGTTTGCTGGACAAAACCATCATTGTTTCAGCGCCGTTATGTTTGGCCGCTTGTGCAAAAAAATTAGAAAGTGGCTTTTCTACGGTATATCAACAGCATTTAATTAAGCAGTTACAAGACAAAATGCAGGCAAAAGTTGCTGAAGCGCACTTGAGCACTGATATGCCAGTGACCGCGAAAGAAATTGCCGAATTAACAACATTCCATCTATTTGATGATAGAGTCACCGCCCCGCTACATGGCTTCAGCGATGTATATGATTACTATAATCGAGCGAGTGGTAAACCATTTTTAAAACAGGTACAAAAATCGACTTTAGTCATTCATGCTCAAGATGATCCCTTTATGACAGATGCAGTGATCCCATCCAATGAAGAATTGTCTGATCATGTCGAGTACGAACTACATCAAAACGGTGGTCATGTCGGCTTTATCTCTGGCGGTGTACCTTGGAAACCGACATTTTATTTAGAGTCTCGCATCATCCAATTTATTAAAGGCTAATTCATGCTAATCCCTTACGAGGCGTTATTACAACTGCCGCAAGAAACACTTAATAACTTGATTAAAGAGTATTTATTAACTCAAGTTGAAGATGGATCTTTTGGTCAACTTGATGATCAACAAATTGCTGCTGCCATTGAAAAGTGTAAGCACTCTCTTAAGCTAGGCGAGCTCAAAGTAGAATTTAGCGAAGAAGATGAATCAATCGCTATAAGGCATAAAGATCAAATCATTTACCCAACTGCTGAGTAGGATTAACATTGCAGCATTGACCTCAATCGATTCAGCCCGTATAAATAGAGTCTGTTTTTCTTCAAGTTTAATCATGAAAGTGTTAACGATGAGCAGAACGATAAAACACTGAACTGTCTCAGTTATTTAGCTAATTTTCACGTTTGATCTAGGTAGGATAAATGTCAACAAAACATCCCATTATTGCTGTTACTGGCTCTTCAGGAGCTGGCACAACAACAACGACAACGGCATTTACTCATATCTTCCGTCAACTGGGTATCAATGCAGCTTTTATTGAAGGTGATAGTTTTCATAACTTTACCCGTGCAGAAATGGAAGTGTTAATCCGCAAGTCTCAAGCTGAAAATCGCAATCTTAGTTATTTTGGCCCTGAAGCAAATAACTTCGTCAAACTCGAAGAGTGCTTCCAAAGCTATTCTGATACAGGCCAAGGCCAAACCCGCAGTTATTTACACACTTTTGATGAAGCGGTGCCATTTAACCAAATGCCTGGCACATTCACTCAGTGGCACCCTCTTCCTGAAAATACCGATATGCTGTATTACGAAGGATTGCATGGTGGTGTTGTTACCGAAGATGCCAATGTCGCTAAGCATGTAGACTTATTGATTGGCATGGTGCCGATTGTCAATTTAGAGTGGATCCAAAAGATCATTCGAGATACATCAGACAGGGGTCATAGCCGTGAAAAAGTCATGGGTTCGATCGTTCGCAGTATGGATGATTACATCAAACATATGACGCCACAATTCTCGCGAACTCATATTAACTTTCAACGGGTACCGACTGTAGATACCTCTAATCCATTTAGCGCCAAAGATATTCCCAGCCTAGATGAAAGCTTTGTGGTGATTCGTTTTCGCGATATCAACAATGTCGACTTCCCTTATTATCTCAGCATGATTGATGGCTCATTTATGTCTCGAGTCAATACCTTAGTGGTACCGGGTGGTAAAATGTCATTAGCAATGGAGTTAATTCTAACCCCATTGATCAAAGAGTTAATGCATAAAAAAGCCGCAGAAAACGCTTAATACTGAGTCACATTCTTACTAAATGAACGATTATTACTTATGGTTGTTTAAGCTTGTTTTAAGCCATAGGTATTATCATCTTCACTATCGGGATTTCAGGCGAAAGAACGATAGTTGATGTGCTCATGGGTGTTAATTCCCCCATCTTTATCTGTTAGCGCACTTGGGCATATCAGCAAACCTACTTTTAGCACGCTCTTCTTCGTTAGTTTAATGACACTAGCAAGGTTTTGATTTCAGCCCTTACGCTGTCCACTTGTTCAATAATTTGATTCGCTGCAGCTTCATTTTCAGGCATATTCTGCCATTGAGTCGACCATACTTGTGTTAATTGCTGCGACTGCTCAATTACAGGCTTACCAGTTAAACTACTCAAATCTTCTATCAGCCCAACTTTTACCCAGCCAACTCTTGGGCTGCCAAGCTTTAAGTCTTGATCATAATAAGCGGCATAAACCAATTGCTGCAATTGCGCTAACTCAAGTAACATTTCAAAACTCGCGGTTCTCACATTACTATTGTGTTCAGTTATTTCCATTCGCCAAACATTGTATGAAAAACCCATCAACGAAAATAATAAGCTAAAAATGACTGTTAACTGATACCACTTCAATTGTTGATTCATCAAATCACCTCAAAGCTAAATAAAACACCAAAACAAAGCCACCATGCCTATGCTTGAATGATTAAAAACTCGATTTCAATCATTCAAGCATAGGCATTAATAGTTCTTACAGAGAGATGGAATAGAAAATCTTTGAAGTAAAAACAAAAAAACGGCCAACAGGCCGTTTAAGATAGAAAGGTTTGCGTGACACTTAATCCATTAAGGGAATGACTTCTCGGTAAGCCTGACGCTGACGGTACTGCTCGAGACGCATAATAAATTCATCACTCTGTGCCACTTCCGGATCTTGCTTTAAAGCTTCAATCGCTTTTTGCTGAGTATCAACAGCTAACTCAAATTCACCCATTTCAGCATAACCTGCAGCAAGATTATCTAAGTTAGTCGGATCATTGGCATTATTTTCCAGCAACTGTAATGCTAACTCAACAGCACGTGAACCATCTCTATATTGCTCTTCAGGACAAGTGGCTAAAATCCAAGCCACATTGCCTAATGCGATACTGTCACCGACTTGATTAAACTGATCGAGTGCTTTTCCACAGTTACGTTCAACCCCATCACCACCAGCTGAATAGATAAAACCTAAACGAAAGTGAGCGCGAGGATCGCCTTGCTGCGCTAACGTCTGATACCACTGCTCAGCCACTCCAAGGTTTCTCGGTAATAATTTACCTTCAAATGATAAGTCTGCGATAGTTTGCTGAGCTTTAATATGATCTTGCATCGCCGCTTGTTCAACCCAGTACAGTCCTTGCTCTGTATCTTGGTCAACAAAGCGCCCAGCCAAGTTCATCAGGCCTAACAGGAATTGTGCATCGGCATTGCCTTCAGCAGCACGTAATTGAATGTGCACAAGTTTAGTGCCTGCTTGGGATTCTAATGAAGCAGGAATAGAAAAAGCATGAGCAGGTGTTACAGCACTGCCAAGCATAAATAACGAGCAAGCAAGCCCTAGATTTAATAGCTTTTGAGAATATTTCAAATCAACCCCTACAACTCAACTTCATTTGGTAATCGAATTAACAATAACTATCAATTAGTGGTTTTACAATAAAGGAAATGTGTTTAAGTCTGAAAATATCAGCATTAATAGCGAACTGAGAGTAAAAAAACAGTCAAAATATTGATTTAATAGTTACTTAAAGACTTGCTAAATAATTTAACGCACACTAAATTAGATTGACATAGTTATCTAATGTAGCAAAAATAAATCTTAAATTTAATAAGTTAATACTGACTTAGCCGCGTTTTTCATAATGTTAAACTCGATCTTCATCAAGGTTTTACAGCGACAAGTCACGTACAATTACTTTATTAGATAGTCCTTACTTTCATTTTATCAATCGAGGAAATAAACATGGCTCTGATTGGCAAGCCTAAACCTGATCCAACTTTGGAGTGGTTTCTTTCACACTGTCACATCCATAAATACCCAGCAAAAAGCACCTTGATACACGCAGGTGAAGAATCTGACACGCTTTACTACATCGTAAAGGGCTCGGTAGCTGTATTGATTAAAGATGAAGAAGGTAAAGAAATGATCCTTTCTTACCTTAATCAGGGTGATTTCATCGGTGAACTTGGTTTATTCGAAGAACAAGCAGAACGTACAGCTTGGGTTCGTGCAAAACAACCATGTGAAATCGCAGAGATTTCTTATAAGAAATTCAAGCAACTGATTCAGGTTAATCCTGAAATCCTAATGAAGCTTACTGCTCAAATGGCTTACCGCCTGCAAAGCACTAGCCAAAAAGTAGGTGATTTAGCATTCTTAGATGTTGCTGGACGTATTGCTCAAACTTTATTACATCTTGCTAAACAGCCAGATGCAATGACTCACCCAGATGGCATGCAAATCAAGATCACTCGTCAAGAGATTGGTCAGATTGTAGGTTGTTCGCGTGAAACTGTTGGCCGTATTTTGAAAATGCTTGAAGAACAAAGCCTTATTCAAGCTCACGGTAAAACTATAGTCGTATATGGTACTCGTTAAGTTAAGCTTCAGCTTGATTTAAGAGTAATTAATTAAAGTGATAATTAGTCAATCTGATTATCACTTTTTTTATGGGAGTCTTTCCAATGAGGCTGCTGCCAGCGCTTTTTCTCAGTCTATTTGCATACACTCTCAGCTCAACGACACATGCAATGACAAACGAGCTTCAACATGATGAAGTTCAGCGCTTGGTCACATCTGGTAGCATTCGTTCGCTTGATTATTCCCTTACTTTACTTGCACAATACTGTGAAGGTGAATTAATTGATGCCAGCCTCTATCAAGAGGATGATAAATGGCGTTATGATTTACAATTAAAGTTAAAAAAAGGGCATGTTATCCATTTATCTATCGATGCAACAAATGGAATGCCAGAGTCTACTGACCAACTACCAAGTGAATGCCAAATAAATGAAACTGCTACTCGTCGAAGATAATACCCTTTTAGTTGCTGAACTTGAGAAACAACTTAAACAAGCTGGCTATGTTACAGATGTCACTGACAAAGCTGTTGAAGCAGACTATCTAATTAAAGAAACCCAATACGACTGTGTCATTCTAGACATAGGCCTCCCTGATGGTAATGGCTTAACGCTAGTCCAGTCTTGGCGCGAAAAAGGCATCGATACTCCCGTTATCATGCTAACCGCCCGAAGTCAGTGGCATGAAAAAGTTGAAGGTTTTAATGCTGGCGCTGATGACTACCTTGGCAAACCTTTCCATGCCCAAGAGTTATTAGCACGTGTTCAAGCACTTATTCACCGTGCCCATGGCCGACTTAATACCTCATCAAAGCAATTAAGCTATGGCGGCATTACATTAGATGAAGCCGAGCAGAGAGTGCATATCGGTGAAAACCATTTTGAGTTAACCGCGATGGAGTTTAGATTGCTTAAAATCTTCCTGATGTCGCCTAAAAAGTTACTCTCAAAAGCCCAATTGACTGACAAACTATACCAATTTGATGATGAGAAAGAGTCAAATGTTGTAGAAGTTTACGTCACTCATTTACGTAAAAAACTCGGTAAAACGGCCATTGAAACTCGACGCGGCCAAGGATACATCTTTCACGGCATCGTGGAATGATATCGATCCGCAGTAAGCTAAGCTTATGGCTTAGTGCACTCATTATTATTGCGACAGTCATTGGACTCATAATGTTTGAGTCCATGCTGCGACAAGCTTTTCACGACTCTATCATCAATCGACTCGAAGAAGATTTAGAGCACATCATTCTGGCCAGTCATATTAATGCTGGCGAAATCATTATCGACCAAAATGAGCTGTCGAGCTTTTACAAACCCGCATACTCTGGGCGCTACTTTCAGTTTAATTCAGAAAGCCAAGTCATTCGTTCTCGCTCCCTTTGGGATGTGCAACTCGACATTGAACTACTTGAGCAAAACCAAACTCGCGTCTGGCAAGCCAAAGGGCCAAAAAATAATGATATGCAGTTATTATCTATTGGCTTAGGCTCCACCAGCGGTCAGAAAGTGGCAACGTTAACTGTTGCCCAAGATTTAAGTATTGGCCGGCGGGTATTTAGTGAAGTATTTGGTACTAAGCTTGCGATCAATATCGCCATGCTGCTAGCAATGATTGGCGGTATTTTTATCATTATCAGGCAATCTTTTAAGCCTGTAAAATCCATTCAGGATTCACTCGCTAAGCTTAGGCAAGGTGAAATAAACTCTCTCGAGATTAATCAGATCCCAGTAGAAATAAAGCCGTTAGCAGAAACCTATAACGAACTATTGGATTACACCGCCAATCAAATCGAGCGTAGCCGTAATAACCTGGGTAATTTAAGCCATGGTCTAAAAACACCGCTTGCTGTGATGCAGCAGCAAGTTGAAGTGCTCGGTTTATCCAATCCTGAATCTGCCGAAGCTATGCAGCAGCAACTGGATCAAATTCGCAATATGATTGAGCGTAAACTTGCCGCAGCTCGTATCACCGGCGATATGCTCCCCGCTGCACAAATGGTCATTCCAAGAGATTTCGAGGCGCTCACCAATACTTTAGATAAAGTCCACCACCATAAACAAATTGATTGCAGCGTCAATATCATTGCCAATATCAACCGACTGCCTATTCACCGTGAAGATGGGATGGAACTGTTTGGCAATCTATTAGACAATGCCTATAAGTGGGCACAATCAAATATCATTGTCGATATCGACGTCATAGCCAGTAACAGTAAAACGAGTGAGGTTAATTCAGGTCAAACTCTGACACTCACGATAGAAGATGATGGACCTGGTGTGAATGATGATCAACTCAATCAGTTAACCAATCGCGGTAAGCGTTTAGATGAGGCTGTTGTAGGCCATGGGCTTGGCTTATCCATCGTCAAAGAGATTACCGAACAGTATGGGTACAATCTGACGTTTGACCGTTCAGAGCGCTTAGGTGGGCTCAGAGTGACGATTGTATTTAACAATCCGAAAGTGATAACCAGCGTCTAATCGTCAATCTTCTATACCAGACACTAAAAGCCCTGAGTCATTTAAATAACATAAAATGACTCAGGGCTTATTCAATAAAAAGCAATAACCACAATAATCAGCTTGTTGTAGTTTCAGTTTCAGTTTCAGTTTAAATAAACCAAAACTTTAGCCTGCAGCGTTAGTGCTTTCAAAAATTTTATCAGCAGAAGCCGCAACAAAGCCTGTATACAAATTGCCATCCGTCATTGGGTATCGGCGAGCAAACTCATAAAAACAGGTTGGGATTTCTAATTCACCATCCGCAAAAGTAACCATCATTCTGTCAGCCATCGTCGAAGATTGCTCTAACAAAACTTCCGCTGAACCTTTCACTTCACCGCCTGAAGTGTTCAATTTAAAGCCGGCACTTTTCAATGCTTCATTGACTGACTCAATACGTTCAAACTCTGGCAGCGCATTGATTGATACTGTGAAATGGTTTGCGCGATAGCCAATAGCGGCAACCCAAGCTGCGTATTCACTTTCAGCTAATAGTGTTTTGTAGCTTGCAAGATCCACATTCCAATGACGACCAGAATAAAGGAAATTATCCGCTTTAGTTGCGCTCTCATCCACTTGGTTAATTAAACCATGAATAATGGCTTGCGCTTCAGGGCTAAACTCTTCAACTAATAGCTCAGAGATAAAGACTTTTGGTTGATTAGCATCAGGATGCTCAAAGTGTTTGGCGATTAATTTCTTTTGCTCAAAGTTGTAATCACCACAAGCCACATAACCAATGGACTCAAAATGTTCGGCAAGCACTGATAAGTTAACTTTAGCAATGTTAAAGGTTCTCAAAGCAATATGATCATTAATGATCGGCTCGCCGTTACTGAGTAACTTATGAATACTATCCGCTGATGGCGTCATGTTGATATAGTCTTGCCATAATGCAGCGAACAAAGTGTTTACGTCGGTATGCATAATAAAATCCTTCTTTATAAAAAAGGCAATGAGTAAGGGCCTGTTGATCTTTCAAGGTTGCTTTTGCAGCGAATTGTTGGCCATTTGTACAAGGCAGAGACTTTGAGGTGTAGTTATTCTACATAAAAAGTCAATAACGCAGTAAAAGTGGCCAACAAACGCTGCCCGAAGGGTTCGGCTAAAAACATTTTACTCTTTGTTGAATGGCTTTTGCTTAGGTGACTAGGCATCAATCCATTCGCCTCAATTAAAACGTTTTTAACTCGAACAAAATTCAACCAGAAAAGATTAACATGCCCTAGTCATTGCCTTAGCAGCTTTATTGTTATTTTAAATTGAAAGCCCTGGGCTTAAGTTTGCTGGCAAGCTAACACTGTCTGCTTCCACTGAAGCAACAGGGTAAGCACAGTAATCAGCAGCATAAAATGCGCTTGCACGATGATTACCAGAAGCGCCAACGCCACCAAATGGGGCTGAACCTGAAGCACCCGTGATTTGCTTATTCCAATTAACGATACCTGCACGAATGCGCGCTAAGAAGTAATCATAATCTTCACGGCTGTCAGCTAAGATACCTGCAGATAAGCCATAACGCGTGTTATTCGCCATATCAATCGCATTGTCAAAATCTTGGTATCTAACAAGTTGCAGTAATGGACCAAAGTATTCTTCATCTGGTAATTCAGCGATCTCAGTGACATCAATTAAACCAGGAGACACTAAGCCAGTACCCGCTTCAACATGCGTTAACTCAACTAAAGATTGACCACCAAGCGCTTGTAATTCTGCTTGTGCAGCAACCATACCTTTAGCTGCGCCCTCAGAAATCATAGAACCCATAAATGGTTGTGGCTGTGCATTCCAGCTACCGACTTTAATTTGTTTAATGGCAGCAATAAGTTGCTCAATTAATGCATCACCCGCGCTGCCTTGCTCGATATAAAGACGACGAGCACAAGTACAACGTTGACCTGAAGAGATATACGCAGACTGAATAATATCGTGAACAGCTGCTTTAGTATCTTGAACATCTTTGATGATTAATGGGTTATTACCGCCCATTTCAAGTGCTAAAATTTTGCCTGGGTGACCAGCATATTGTTGATGCAGTAAATGACCCGTACGCGAACTACCCGTAAAGAACAAACCGTCGATTTGTGGATGAGACGCTAATGCCTTGCCCGTTTCAAGCTCACCTTGAACAAGGTTAATCACCCCTTGTGGCAATCCTGCTTTATCCCAAAGCTTCAGCATTTCTTCAGCAACTTTTGGAGTCAGTTCAGACGGCTTAAATACCACAGTGTTACCAGCAAGCAATGCAGGAACAATATGGCCATTAGGTAAATGACCAGGGAAATTATAAGGACCAAATACCGCAACGACACCGTGAGGCTTATGACGCAATACTGCACGTCCAGCTGGAATATCGTTGGTTTCTGTACCAGTACGCTTATCGTGAGCTGCTGCTGATAGGCCAATTTTACCTATCATCGCGCCAACTTCTGTTGCCGTTTCCCACTGCGGCTTACCGGTTTCTTGTGCAATCACTTCAGCAAGCTCAGCTTTATGTGCTTCAAGTTCACTGCGGTATGCTTCAACGATAGCTAAACGCGCTTCATAACCCAGCATAAACCAATCAAATTGTGCTGCACGAGCAGCATCAATCGCAGTATTCACTTGAGCTGCAGTTGCAGTTTTACCACTCCAGATAACCTCACCGTTAGCTGGGTTAACTGATGTTACTTCATGGCCTTCGCCATTAGACCATTGGCCTTTAATAAATTGTGTCATTTGTTCTGTCCTAAAGTTCTAGTACGCGAATGTTATCGCCATTAGCCACTTTCAATGCTTCAGCCAACTCTGGGCTGAGCGTTACCTTGTCATGCTTATCCGACACCTTCACTTTGGCCGCTGTCGCGCGATAATCCGCTAACAAAGTATTGGCAATAATATATTGGTGGTCTGCATGAGGCATTTTTCCGATGGTTACAGTGAGCTCTCTGCTCAGCTGAACTGAGCGAATATCATTTAATGCACACTCTACAGTTGGGCCACCATCAAAAATATCGACGTAGTTTCTAAATTTAAAGCCTTCAGCTTGAAGCAATTTCAATGCTGGCTTGGTGTTGCGATGCACTTCACCGATCACTTTTTGCGCTTTTTTAGGTAAAAGGCACACATGAATTGGACTTCGCGGCATCATTTCAGCCATAAAAGCTTTCTTACCTAAACCTGAGAGATAATCAGCTTCAACAAAATCAATGCCAAGGAAATGATCTTGTAACCATTCATAAAAAGGCGAGTCGCCCTTTTCATCGCTAACGCCACGCATTTCGGCAATGACCGTGCTGCCAAAACGTTGCTCATGTTGCGCTAAAAATAAGAAGCGTGAACGTGAAAGCATGCGGCCGTTATAGCCACGACGATAATCTTTATTCAAAAATAAAGTACACAACTCTGCCGCACCAGTGTAGTCATGGCACAAGGTCAGGGTTTCAACTTCATTACGAACTGAGATTTGTTTTGAATGATAAACTTCAGTACCTAAACGGTAATGATAAAAGGCATCTTCCATTCCAACAGCGGCTTCGATACCACAGGTACCGACAACTTCATTGGTTTTCAGATCTTCAAGCACCATCAAATAACCTTCATCAAAAGGCTTTTCAACTTGCTTGGAAAAAGAGGCTTCTGCACGAGCGATTTTCGATCGCAATAGCTCTTCGTTGACAGGCAGAGATGTAAACCCATGTCCTGACTCAACAGCTACCTTGTATAGAGCATCGTAATCACTGGCGCGAATTGGTCGAATGATTAGCATCAAACTCTCCTAAAATAACACCTATAAAGCCAGTATTTATGCCTTCAGGCTTAAATACTTAACCTCATTGGTTACCCAAACAAAAAAGCGCAACCCAATGGTTGCGCAATTTTATCAATTAACCTGCAACTACTTTAGCTACAGCACGTTCAAAACGCGCTAAACCTTCAGCAATATCGGCTTCTGGGATCACAAGAGAAGGAGCAAAACGCACTACGTTAGCACCAGCAATCAGGCTCATTAAACCTTCTGCAACTGACGCAACAAGGAAGTCACGACTACGACCAGCGTATTGTTCATTCAGGACAGCACCTAACAACATGCCTTGGCCGCGTACTTCTTCAAATACATTATATTTAGCATTAATTGCCGCTAAACCATCACGGAATAATTGCTCGCGATGCTTAACACCGTTAAGTACTTCAGGTGTATTAACGACATCCATTACAGCGTTACCAATAGCACACGCTAGTGGGTTACCACCATAAGTAGAACCGTGAGTACCAATTTTTAAATGTGCTGCAATTTTAGCAGTAGTCAGCATTGCTGCGATGGGGAAACCGCCACCTAATGCTTTAGCACTGGTTAAAATATCAGGTACGATATCTGTGCCCATGTATGCGAATAGCTCACCAGTACGGCCAACACCTGTTTGTACTTCATCAAAAATAACTAATGCGTCATGCTTATCAGCTAAAGCACGAACCGCTTTAAGGAATTCTGGGTCACCATTGATAATTCCGCCTTCGCCTTGAAGCGGCTCAAGCATAATGGCACATGTATTATCTGAGATGACAGCTTCAAGTGCAGCAATATCATTGAATGGTACGTGAGTAACACTTTGTGGCTTAGGACCGAAACCATCAGAATAAGCCGCTTGGCCACCAACAGTAACAGTAAAGAAAGTACGACCGTGGAAGGCTTTATCAAATGCAATGATCTGATCTTTTTGTGGACCGTGATTTTCTAGTGCATAACGACGAGCTAGTTTCAGCGCAGCTTCGTTAGCTTCTGCGCCAGAGTTAGCAAAATAAACACGTTCAGCAAAAGTGGCATTAACTAACTTAGTCGCCAACTCAAGTGCTGGTTCGTTAGTCATTACATTTGAAAGATGCCAAAGTTTTTCGCCTTGTTCTTTAAGCGCGCCAACTAGAGCAGGATGACAATGACCTAAACAGTTCACTGCAATACCACCAGCAAAGTCAATAAACTCGTTACCTTGTTGATCCCAAACTCGGCTACCTTCACCGCGAACAGGAATTACTGCTGCAGGCGCATAATTAGGCACCATAACTTCATCAAATTGGGCACGTGTTAAGTTCATTTCAACGCTCATTACTTTTCGTCCTTTGGTTATTAAGTGATTTAAAAATCACTCTAGTCCGCTGTCTGTATTGGTTTTGGTTTAGTATCGCAGCGGTTGCTTGTCTAACTTGAAGGTCATTATTAGCTAAAATGTGATCAAAATACCAGTTTTTAGCTGTTAACTATTCATTACTGAAATGATTAGTGAATAAAGAGTGATAAAAATGCGCATACAAAGTACTTATATTGCTATATTTGAGCATAAATAGTCATAAAAAAAGTTATTTGAACTCGATTTACTTAGCTATTCATCAAATATGCATAATTAGACAAGTCAATTTAGTCAATCACAGTCCCATTACTGTGATTACACTAAATCCAATTTGCGGTAGTTTTGCCCTTTCAGCCTGATAAGTTCCTGCTCAGTAAATTCATAATAATCAAACATCACACGCTTTTCTTGCGGATCAATTAGGCGAGATTCTTCTAACAATAACACTTTCGCGAAGCAACTCGCTTTCGCGACGATGGCACTTTCAGCAGAGAACTCGCTAAAGTGGTAATTAAAATCGAGCTCTTTTAGTATTTTTGTCAGCTTACTGTTTTCAAATTCAAGTAAATCCAGCATTTGCCAATTTAACTGCTCACCATGAGACATTACCTTGCTAAAGACTTCATTTGCAGGAAACTCAGATGCCATCACGGCATCGTAGAGATTCTTATCTCCTTTAGCACTCGTTTCTCGCAGCCAAGTGCCCCAGGTTTTCTCAAACTGCCTTGCGCTAGCATTCAAGATAGTCGCACTGCCTAATTGCTTCATGAGCGACGCGCTGTAAACCAGCGCCGCATCTTTCTCATGCAATACTGCTAGGGCTTTGGCTGCAATTGCAGTCATCATGCTATATCGCCATAGCTTTCTGGTGGTCCAGACTAGATTAGCATTACCAGAAGGCAACCAATTACGTAGGCAAAAGTAAGGTATTACCGCTTGTAAGTTTTCAATGCCAATATAATTAAGGACTAACTTAATATCAGTGACTTTAACTTCCGATCGCTGAGGTCTTCTATGGCTTGATGCTGGGCTATTAATTAAATTGACTAAATCGGTATACAACCAGGAGATGTTTTCGACTAAGGGGCGGATACGACGAAGATCAGGGTCTTTATTCAATAGTAAATCAAGTAGTAAGACTTGTGACTCAGCTAGACCAGATTGTTCCAGCATTTGTTTAGGTGAGCTAATTTGATGCTCTAGGGCATTCATCACTGTGATGGTCAGCTGCTCAGAAATACGCTTAAGCACATGCTGAGCTTTTGCTTGCTCTTCCATGCGCGCCTTAATGGCTTTACGCTCGACTTCTAATTTATTGGCATCATCCTCAAGCTGTTTATCGCGATCATCAAACTGCTGGGTCAGCTTTTCTTTCCCTACAATAAGTTGTTTATATAATCGATTTTCAACTTCGATGACTTTTCCTGGTCTGACTCCACCTGCTACCGACACTGCCACTACTGCAAACCTTTAACCTTGATACATGTTGGTGATAATAAAGGATATCGGCCGCTTTATGTATCAATTGAGCGTAATAATCAAAAAAGAAAGACATAAAAAAGGCTTCCAATAGGAAGCCCTTTTAAGGTGAAGCGCTTCATGCATGGCATAAAGTGCTAATTTTCAATATTTACTTAAGCTCTTGCTCAAATAGTTTGTATATACGACGGTATTCATCTAACCAACTTGATGGTTGTCTAAAGCCATGCGGTTCAACTGGGTAAATCGCCGTCTCAAACATTGGTTTTTCAAGTTCAATTAAACGTTGTACTAAACGTACACTGTCTTGGAAGAAAACATTATCATCCAGCACACCACTCATGATCAGCAGCGGCTTTTCTAAACCTTGAGCATGCTCAATTGGCGAGCTACGCTCATAAGCGATAGGGTCGACATCTGGCGTATTAAGAATATTCGAAGTGTAAGGTGCATTATAATGTGCCCAGTCCGTCACTGGACGTAATGCTGCGCCAGCTTGGAATAACTCTGGCTCATTAAATAATGCCATGAAGGTTAAGAACCCGCCGTAAGAACCACCATAGGTACCCACTTTAGCAGTATCGACATTGGTGTGTTTTGCCATCCAGCTAACACCGTCTTTTAAATCTTCAACTTCAGGGTGTCCCATATTACGGTACACAGCGGTGCGCCAGTCACGCCCGTAACCCTTAGAACCACGATAATCCATGTCCATTACCACATAACCTTGCTGTGTCAGCAGGTTATGGAACATAAACTCACGGAAGTAACCAGAGAAACCATTATGGGCATTTTGTAAATAACCAGCACCATGATTAAAGATGACCGCAGGGTATTTATCAGCATTAGCAGCATCGTAGCCTTGAGGCAAATACACTCTGGCATAAATATCTTTAGCACCATGAGTTGAAGGAACTTTGACGACTTGCGGCGCTTGCCAAGCATAATTGCTAAATGCTTTGCTGGTGTATTGAGTTAATTGTTTAAGCTCGCCACCTATTGGCTGTATGTATAGCTCATTTGGGTTTACAGCTGTAGAAGCTGTCAGTAACAATGATTGACCGTCTGGGCTTAGTTTGTAATCTAAAGTGCCTGTCCACTCGGTTAATTGTTCAGTCTTACCAGTTGCAATCTCTACACGGTAGACATTGTAAGTGCCAGGATGGTCTTTATTCGCACGGTAATATAAATGGCTTGCATCTGGTGATAATGTTACTTGATCAACGACATACTCGCCTTTAGTTAAAGCGGTAGTTTTATCATCTGCTTTGACATATAACTGAGAGAATCCAGATTCTTCAGACAAGTAATAAAACTTATCTTCACCGGTCACCCAGCCAAACTGGTTAAAAGTATAGTTAATCCAAGCATCATCATGTAAACGATGTTCAGTCTCAAGCTTGCCAGACTGTAGATCGACACTTGCGATCCAACGATCTTTGTTATCATGGGCTTCCATCATTACAAGCAATTTATTGTCAGTGTCATGCCATTGAATGGCACTTTGACCCCAGCCCCAGTCTTGCATTAACTGCAGAACACGCGGCTCAGGCTTACTTGTGTAACTTTCGCCTTTGGCTTTAGCATTTTCTGCTTTAACTGATGCCAATACATCTTCATCAAAGCCAGTTAAACCTTCAATCGTGATGTCTTTTTTTACATGCTCAACTAGGTCAAGTAATACTAACCTTTCGCCTGGATAGTTGTCTTCTGCCACTCTTGCTCTTGCAGGTACAGCGTCTACATAACCATCTTTACCTAGGTAGTTAGGCATGATGTCATGTTCAGCTCGCCAGCTATAATTTTTATCTGATAAAGCGACAACAAGATAACGACCATCAGCAGATAAACTCATTTCATCGACAGTTTCACTGTCACCTAAGTACCAGGTTTTAGGTGCAAATGTCGGATCTTGTGCTGCTAATTCTTCTGCGTATTCTGCTCGAGATTTATTCTTGTCATGCTGTAGTGCAACATAAGCAATTAGACGGTGTTGCTGTTTAGCAATATATGACTCAGGATCTTTAACGCCCGCAGGCGCTTTAGCCATTTGAATATCAACAAGTTGCTCAGTCATACCTGTGTCTAAATGTAATTTGAACACACTGTTACCTTGCATATAAGCAAGATCGCCTGAGTTTAAAAACTTAACGTCATCAATCGCATTATTTTGACGAGTTAATTGTTTAATCTCACCGGAGTTAAGTTGTTTAACAAAGATATTTCCTTTGTAAATATAGGCTTTTTGAGACTTGTCAGTATTAAACACACCACGTTTTTGATCTGCTAAATGCAACTGGTTAAGTTTAAGAATCGTAGCTTGAGACTGATTGATGCCTTGTTGGTATACATCCGCAATCGCAGATTGATGCTCTTGGCGACTAAAATAAACTGACTGGCTATCGTCAGACCAATAAGCATTCTTAGCTAACAATCCCATCCAATCAGGATTAGCCATAATTTGATTCAAGGTCAATGCTTGCTCAGCTTGCGGTGGCATAGCGAATGGCACTACCACACTGGCTGATTGATTAGATACGGTTGGAGAGTCATTGTTGCTTGCTGTAGCGCTGCAACCTGAAATTATTGCGAGAGAAAGCGCACTCAATGCGGCATTTCGCAGTAGCCTGGTCATATTAAATCCCTTGTCATCAAAGATGAATGATATATTCTCGCCTAAACGTTAAAAAGTTTGGCAAGTACTTTTATTATTGGCCTTTTATATCACAAATAATGACAATGTTTGTGGGGATTTATCGCTTAAGTTGTAACAGAAGTTAGCATCGAGTCAGAAAATTATTCAATAGTTCATGACCTTGCTCAGTCAATATCGCTTCTGGATGAAATTGCACACCATAAATTGGCAGAGTTTTATGACTCATTGCCATGATTTCTCGTCCATGAATGGGATCATCAAACCAGGCATCTAATTGAAACGCTTCAGGCAAAGATTCAACTAGCAGAGAATGGTAACGCGTGACAGTTAATGGCTGATTTAATTGCTGAAATAAACCTAATTCGTTATGGGTTATTGCGCTCGTTTTACCATGCATGACCCGTTGCGCTTTTATCACGTTAGCCCCAAATACCTGTGCAATCGCTTGGTGACCTAAGCACACGCCCAATAATGGTACTTTACCCGCAAAATGCGCAATGGCAGCAAGTGATATACCCGACTCGTCTGGAGAACACGGACCAGGCGAAATAACCAGATGACTTGGATTAAGCGCTTCAATTTCACTGAGAGTAATTTGATCATTTCTTTTAACCACGACTTCATAACCTAAGCGCTGAAAATACTGCACTAAGTTAAAGGTAAATGAATCATAATTATCAATCATTAACAGCATTAAACATCCCAACTTCAAGGTAAAAATTTGCACGAGTGTGGTCTTGTGAACTCATCGGTTTGCAAAAGATTCCAAACTCAAACCATTATAAAGTTGATTAATAATCAACAGTCACTCTGTAGATAACCAACCAAAGGGTACAAGCCGCGGATAATATCATAGCTTAGTAGCCCACTTAAATTTTTAGCACTCTGTATGATTTATTTCAGCTGTAACGTTTCGTTGCTAGGGTATAATACGGCTCAATTTACTTTATTTGTCTTCTGGGTTTCAACATGCACAGCCACAAACAACAAATCGACAATACCAGCTTATATTTCATAGGTGATGTCTATGGCCGCTTAGATAAATTGAATGACTTACTCACTGAAATTGATTTTGATATTGAAGATCCTGAATCAAGCATTCAATTCGTGAAACTGGTGTTTTGTGGAAACTTAATTGCTGCAAATGAAGCTGAAAATATAGAGCACATTGCATTATTGTCATTTGTAAAAGAGTTAGTAGATAAAGGCCATGCTTTTTGCTTGTTGGGTAGCAACGAATTTGAAGCAATAGGATGGAGTAAGCATCACCCCATTACGGATACGCCCTACTTACCTAATGGTTCTACTGAAACCAATAAGTTAACACCGCTATTCTTAAAAGAATTCGCTCAAGGTGATGAGCAGTTGTTCCAGTGGATTGACTGGTTTATGGCATTACCGATTTATCTCGATTTTGATCATATTCGGGCAATACATGCATGTTGGGACGAATCCGTTATAAGCCAACTTAACCCTTATCTATGTTTATTAACTCAAGAGTCTACATCTACGATAAACACTGATTCAGAAAAAGGCAGTAAAAATGCTTTGTCTCAACAGTTTTGGCCTGCTGCATTTGATGAGACACATCCGTTATCAGCAATGATGACTTCGTGTCTCAACTATACTGTTCTGGAATTAATTGAACACCATCCACACCATCAATTATCGACACCTGTCGTAATTGGCCATTACCCTCAAGACAGTTTCCCTGACATTCAAAATGAGCATTTAGTTTGTGTTAACTACAACGCAGCGGTAGGCGATTATCCGTTAGTTAGCTTTGCTTGGCATCAAGGCCGTAAAAAGTCGATTGAGGTAAGCGCCTCTGAGAGTGCTAAATTAAGTTTAGGTGAGTTTTGTTTCATCGATCAGCCCTCAGCAGAAGAACATATTGCTGACGGAGTTGAAAACTTGCTAGCAGGCTTAGTGGAATTATTGCCAAAAACTGAAATCAGTCACACAAAATCAGAGCAATTAAAATCACATGTGGCTGATTGCATCTGCGCAGATTGGGATCCATTAGATCTAAAACAACACATGCATAATCATCATGCTTATCGTCAATTAATCGAACCAATTGCTTTGCTTGCACTCGCTCAAGATTCTGAACAACTTTGTGCCTATTTGGCCATAGTCGCACGTTATCAATTAGAAACTGACAATGACAATCTAGAGAACCGCAGCTTAAAAGTCGCGTTTAAATTGACTCGGTTGGCAAAAGCTTATCTCGACTAAATTAATGGTTTACTTCAACAATCATTTTTAGTGAGACAGAAATGAAAAAACCAGTCACTCATTTGCGACTGGTTTTCTTATGAACCGAACTGACACATTACATCGTTACTTGACGACAGTTAAATGTGCACGTCCTTTTGGTTTTTCAGAATTGCTTGTAGGCTTTTCTTCTGTAACGTCAGCTTTATCCGTTGTTTCAACTGCAGAGAAAGAGCGTGGTGCTGGAGCTAAATCTTCCGATTCATCTTCAGGCATATAAGCATCTTCCATATCAAACACAGTCCCAGCACCGTTTTCGCGCGCATAAATCGCAACGATTGCAGCCATAGGTAAAACAACTTGCTGAGGCACACCACCAAATCGAGCATTAAACTCAACAAATTCATTGGTCATTTGTAAGTTGCCCACTGCACCGCCAGCAATATTAAGCACGATTTGGCCGTCCTTAACAAACTCTTGAGGTACTTGAGTGCCTTTTACAAATGCATCCACAACAACATGTGGGGTAAAGTGATTATCCATCAACCACTCGTAGTAAGCCCGCAACAAATATGGACGGTTAGGTGTAATCGCTTTCATTACATACCCATGCGCATTTCGCGCTCAACCTCAGTTAACGATGCTTTAAATGATTCACGCTCAAAAATGCGTGTCATGTAAGCATGGATATCTTTAGATGTACGAACATCTAAGTTGATACCTAACTCAGGTAAACGCCATAATAACGGACCTAAGTAACAATCAGCTAAGCCAAATTCTTCACTCATGAAGTAAGGCATTTCAGCAAATACTGGCGCTAAAGCAACTAAGCTTTCAGTCAGTTCTTTACGAGCCGCATCAGCTTTATCACCTTTACGAATACGATCAACTAGTACATACCAGTCAGTATCAATACGGTGCATCATTAGACGGCTTTGGCCACGAGCAACCGGATATACAGGCATCAATGGAGGATGAGGAAAACGCTCATCTAAATATTCCATAATAATACGAGATTCATACAGAACTAATTCACGATCAACTAGAGTCGGTACTGAGTTGTATGGATTAACATCCAATAACTCTTGAGGTCTCTCACTAGGTTCTACCTGCAATACATCAACAGTTACACCTTTTTCAGCCAAGACGATACGTACTTGGTGGCTATATAAATCATCGGCACCAGAAAAAAGTGTCATGATAGAGCGTTTGTTGGCAGCTACAGCCATTGTTACCCTCCAGAAAAACGGAAAAAACAAAACAAACGAGGGGCAAAGCCCCTCGTTTAAAGTATGCGAATAATGTATTTTACCCGTTATTCGTGTCTAGTGCACATCTTTCCAGTATTCTTTCTTCAACAAATAAGCAACGATGAAGAAAATAAACAAGAATCCGAGTACCCACCAGCCTAAAGCTTCGCGTTCTAATTTCACAGGATCTGCAGAATATACAAGGAAACCAGTGATATCACGAACTGCTTGGTCATACTCTTCTACACTCATAGTACCACCAGTTGCAGGCTCAAGACCGACTATCTTAGATACTTCAACACCATTTTCTTCTACGGTTTCGTAGATAGGTTTTGAAACACCTTGTAGATCTTCAAGTACATGCGGCATGCCTACTAGTGGAAATACCGTGTTGTTCACCCCAAATGGACGGCTTTCATCTTTATAAAAACCTTTCAGATAAGAGTAAACCCAATCTTGACCACGAACACGTGCAACCAAAGTTAAATCAGGAGCAGCTCCACCAAACCACTTTGCAGCATCTGCAGGTGGAATTGCGTTTTCCATCAGCTCGCCAATTTTAGCGTCAGTGAACATGTACTTTTGACGCATATCGTCTACTGAAATACCTAAGTCTTCAGCCACACGACCATAACGTTGGTATTGTGTACTGTGACAACCAGAACAGTATTGTTGGAATAAACCAAGTCCACGCTCTAATGATTCATTGTCATGCAGATCGATTGCTTGCTCAGGATATTTTACAAACTCATTGTTGCCACCTGCCGCTATCGCTAGCGCTGGTAACAATGTAACTAATGCAATTAATAACTTTTTCATTAGTGCGTCACCCTCGTAGGAACCGGTTTTGTCTTTTCATTTTTACTGTAAACCCACAGCGCAACGAAGAAGCCAAAATAAGTAAGTGTAAAGATACGCGCTGCAATAGTTAACGTTGGTGTTGCAGGCACAGCACCTAAGTAACCCAGGATTAAGAAAGACACAGTAAATTGTGCAATGTTAATCTTATGGATCAAACCACGGTAACGGATAGACTTCACTTTACAGCGATCTAACCAAGGTAGAATGAACAGCACCCCAATCGCAAGACCCATACCCACTACACCTAATAGCTTGTCAGGAATCGCACGTAAGATTGCGTAGAATGGAGTGAAATACCAAACCGGAGCAATATGTTCTGGAGTCTTCATTGGGTTAGCCGCTTCGAAATTTGGCTTTTCAAGGAAGTAACCGCCACCTTCAGGCATAAAGAACAATACGTAACAGAACACGATTAAGAAACCGGCCACGCCCATAATGTCTTTTACTGTGTAATAAGGATGGAAAGGAATAGCGTCTACTGGCCATCCGTTTTCATCTTTATTCTTCTTAACTTCAACACCATCTGGGTTGTTTGAGCCCACTTCGTGTAATGCAATTAAGTGAAGGAAAACAAGTACAACAAGTACTAATGGCAAAGCAATAACATGCAATGCGAAGAAGCGGTTTAGCGTAGCACCAGAAACAACATAGTCACCACGGATCCACAATGTTAAGTCATCACCAATAAACGGTATTGCACCAAACAAAGAGATAATTACCTGTGCGCCCCAGTAAGACATTTGTCCCCAAGGAAGCAAGTAACCCATAAAGGCTTCAGCCATTAACACTAGGAAAATCAACATACCGAATAACCAAAGTAGTTCTCTTGGCTTTTGGTAAGAACCGTAGATAAGACCACGGAACATATGCAGATAAACCACCACAAAGAACGCCGAGGCCCCAGTGGAGTGCATATAACGAAGTAACCAACCGTATTCAACATCACGCATGATGTATTCAACAGAAGCAAACGCGCCTTCTGCAGTTGGCACGTAATTCATGGTCAACCAAATACCAGTCAGTAGTTGGTTAACTAAAACAAGTAGAGCTAATGAACCAAAGAAATACCAGAAGTTAAAGTTCTTTGGAGTTGGATATTGACCAACGTGACGATTATAAGTCGCCGTCATTGGGATGCGAGCATCAATCCAATCAACGATATTCTTAACCATTATGCAGCTCCTGTGTCTACACCGATGAGTACCGTGCCGTCATCAACATATTGATGTGGTGGTACAACAAGGTTTAATGGCGCAGGTACACCTTGGAATACACGACCAGCCATATCAAACTTAGAACCATGACATGGGCAGAAGAATCCAGCCGTAACACCTTCGACTTGCTCGCCAAATGAATCAGGCAAATAAGTTGGTGAACAACCTAGGTGAGTACAAATACCTACAGCAATGAAAAACTCAGGCTTAATTGAACGAGCAGGGTTAGCTGCATATTCAGGCTGTTGTAATTCTTCAGAGGCAGGATCGCGTAATTGACCATCTAATTTGGGCAGTTCACTTAGAATTGCATCTGTACGACGTACAACCCATACAGGTTTGCCACGCCATTCAACACGAATTAATTGACCTGGTTCTACTTTACTAATATTAACTTCAACCGGTGCACCTGCAGCTTTCGCTTTAGCGCTCGGATTCCATGACTTGATAAAAGGCACCGCTACAGCGACGGCACCAGCTCCACCAACTACGGCGGTTGCGGCTGTCAGGAATCTGCGGCGTCCGGTATCGACTGGCGCATTGCTCATCCACTTATCTCCCAGAGGGTGTTGGAATTCTTATATTTTAATAACTTAGCAACATTAGAATCACTAATCGCTAAATCTATACTTTGAGGCGGGGCTCATTATAGCGAAAAATTAGAACCAGATCATAGTAAAACACACAACTAAGTTGCGGGAATTGTATGTTTTTTTTAAGGCGCACAAAAAACAACCAAGCATTTTGATACTTTTTAGAGAATATATGCAGAAGTGAATTTTATAACTTACTGTTAATTAATAAAATTTAATGAAATACTTTGCTTCTAAATTAGTCATAGCTGATTAATTAAGCCAAAGCGCAAAAAATTCAATTTGTTTATATAAAAAGTCGCAGACATAAAAAAACCCGGTAATAACCGGGTTTTTAATCAACTAAATGACAATTTACTTACCATCAATTGATTTCATGTATTTAAAGAAGTCACTATCAGGTTCTAGAACCATCACATCACTGTTGCCAGCAAAACTTTCTTTGTAGGCTTCTAAGCTACGTAAAAAACCATAAAATTCAGGATCTTTGTTATACGCATCTGCATAAATTTTAGCAGATAGTGCATCACCTTCACCTCGAACAGTTAACGCTTTACGTTCAGCTTCTGCAACTTTAACTGTTACATCAGCATCAATCGTTGCACGAATGATTTCAGATTGCTCTTTACCTTGTGCACGATGCTCTTTAGCAACAGCTTGACGCTCTGCTCGCATACGCTGGAAAATACTGCTACTCACGTTAGCAGGTAAATTGATTTGCTTAACACGAACGTCAACCACTTCAATACCCAAATCCTGTGAGCTTTCAGCTGCATTTTCTAAAGCATCATTTTGCAGTTCATCACGTTTGCCAGAAACAATTTCTTTAATGGTGCGGCGACCAAACTCAGTACGTAAATCATTGTTGATTTTACGTTGTAGCAAGTCTTCTGCAGTTACGATGTTACCGCCACCTGTTGAAAGGTAGAAGGTTTCAAAGTCGTTAATACGCCATTTAACGTATGAATCAACCATCAAATCTTTCTTTTCAGAAGTCACGAAACGGTCAGCAGCGCCATCTAGAGTTTGAATACGTGCATCAAGGTATTTAACCTTATCGATAGCAGGTATTTTAAAATGGATCCCCGGCGCAAGCACACGAGTAACAGCTTCGCCGTTGACATCATCTTTTAAAATTTCACCAAAACGCGAAACAATGGCACGTTCGCCTTCATTTACGACCATCAAAGATGAAAAACCAATCCCTAAAAGGATGACTAAAATAATCAGTCCAAATCTACCCATGAGTTAGTCCCTCCCTTGGCGAGAACGAGCTTCGCGAGTTTGGCGGCCATCAAGCGGCATTGAAGAACCAAACGAATTATTTGAAGGAGTATTGATATGCGTTTCCGCTACAGGCTCAACCACTTCACGTTTAGTTTGATTATCCATCATTTTATCTAAAGGCAAATACATTAAGTTACCACTGTTTTTGGTATCAATAAGTACTTTATTCGTGTCAGCCATAACTGCTTGCATCGCATCTAAATAAAGACGCTTACGAGTCACTTCTGGTGCCATTTCATACTCAGGCAATAACTGTTCAAAACGCGCTACTTTACCTTGAGCTTCTAACACTTCACGCTGTTTATAAGCGCTAGCATCTTGAGCCATACGTTCTACTTGACCACGCGCTTTAGGTTCAATTTCACGTGCGTAAGCTTCAGCTTCACGAATGAATCGTTGCTCATCCTCTTGCGCAGAAATCGCATCATCAAAGGCATCTTTTACTTCTTCAGGCGGACGCGCAGGCAAGAAGTTGACGTCTTGAATTGATAAACCTAATTTGTATGGTTCAAGAATACGTTCTAGTTCAGACCAAGTATCACGACGAATTGCATCACGACCAGTGGTCAGGATGTCATCCATAGTGTTATGTCCAATCACATAACGTAAAGCACTATCTGTCGCTTCTCTTAAACTTGCATTGGCATCAACAGCGCTGAACAAATACAAATAAGCATCATCTACGCGGTATTGAACATCTAATTCAACTTTAACCAAGTTTTCATCAGATGTTAGCATGCTGCCAGAAGATGGAATTGATCGAACTGCTTTGATGTTCACAGGGAAAACTTCATCAATAAAAGTCGCTTTCCAATGTAAACCAGGTCCAACTTCGCCAGAATGTTGACCGAAACGTAAGGTCACCCCACGTTCAGCTTCTTTAATGGTATAAAAACCTGAAGCCCCCCAAACCAACAAACCAATAACTAAAACAACAATAATGCTGGTTGAGTTAAATGAAGGACTTGACGATCCACCTGAACCACCTTTACCACCGCCAAAGCGCTTTGAAAGATTACGAAATACTTCGTCTAAATCTGGTGGGCCTTTATCGTTACCGTTTTTGTTTCCCCAAGGGTCTTTATCTTTTCCCTTGTTACCGGGCTCATTCCAAGCCATTTAGCACTCCATAAGTGGATGAAATAAATGTTATTAGCAAGTAACGTCTACTGCTGAATCTTCAAGTGAAGATTCAGAGATAAACGTCTCTAATTCGCCTTGACTCTGTTTTGTTAATCGGCGCCAATTGGCTTCCGACAAACGAACAGACAAAATACAGTTCCCCAGATCGTCATACTCTTTCTGCTGTATCGCGTCCAGTCCATAAAACTGACCAAGATAATGCCCAGCCGTCGCTGGTATTTTCAATGTTTGCTCTACAATCACTTCACCGATTAACTCGTTGATAGCCTGTAAAAGCAATTCAAATCCAATTTGTTTTTGTGCAGATACCCAAACTCGTTCAGGCATCCCCTCATCGTCGTAATCGATTCGAGGCACAAAGTCTTCCAATAAGTCGATTTTATTACAAACGACCAGTTGAGGAATAGTATCTGCGTCAATTTCTTCAAGTACATTTTGCACTTGTTCGAAATTTTCCGTCATATTTTCATCAGCACAGTCTATGGCATGCAATAACAAGTCAGCTTGACGAGTTTCTTGCAATGTAGCTTTGAAGGCTGCGACTAAATCATGAGGTAAATGACGAATAAACCCAACGGTATCCGCTAAAATGACGGCACCATCAGGTAGATTTAGTTTACGCAACGTTGGATCCAACGTGGCGAATAACTGATCCGCTGCATAGACTTCTGAAGCGGTTAACGCATTAAACAAAGTTGACTTACCCGCATTGGTGTAACCCACCAATGACACAGTTGATAAGTCACTGCGTTTACGCGATCGGCGGCTTTGTTCACGTTGCTTGTCTACTTTATCAAGTCGACGATTAATACTCTTAATTCGCCCACGCAACAAACGTCTATCGGTTTCGAGCTGGGTTTCCCCAGGGCCTCGCATACCAATACCACCTTTCTGTCTCTCCAAGTGAGTCCAACCACGAATAAGGCGAGTCGACATGTGGCGCAATTGCGCTAGCTCCACTTGTAACTTACCTTCGTGCGTTCTCGCTCGTTGAGCAAAAATATCTAAAATCAGTGCTGTCCGATCTAATACTCGGCATTCACAAATTTGCTCTAAATTTCTTTCTTGTGCAGGACTTAACGCGTGATTAAAAATCACCACATTTGCTTCAGTAGCTGCCACCATTGCGGCTAACTCTTCAACTTTACCTGTACCAACAAAAAACTTTCGATCAGGTGAACGACGGCTTCCGGTAATAACACCAACAGAGCGAGCTCCTGCTGATTCAACTAATAATTGTAACTCAGTTATGTCTTCTCTTCGGTCGTCATCAGAAAAGTCAATATGTACAAGAACTGCGGTTTCACCCGCTTCATAGCGATCAAACAAGTAGCAAACTCCTTAAATATTATTCTGATGCAGGTGCTTCATCATGCTGTGTATGAGTACTTTGAGCTGTCACATTAAATGGACGCGCAGGTACTACAGTCGAAATAGCATGTTTGTAAACCATTTGGCTTACTGTATTTTTTAACAAAATAACGAATTGGTCGAATGACTCAACTTGTCCTTGTAACTTAATACCATTCACTAAATAGATTGAAACTGGTACACGTTCACGACGCAGTGCGTTCAAAAATGGGTCTTGTAAAGATTGCCCCTTAGCCATTTCGATTTCCTTTTTTTATTTTCAAAACAAATTTTTTGAATAATGTTTTATTGTTTAGTTTGAGTATTATACAGCAACGGCGAATAATCTAGCTCGAATGTCGTATAAGTGTAACTAAATTTCCTTCGGCTCCACTTTCAAGCCAATTTAAGTCTGGCCAACTTCTCAACCATGTTAATTGACGTTTAGCTAATTGCCTAGTAGCTGCAGTGGCTTTTTCTATCAATGTATCATAGTCAAATTCTTCATCTAAATACTGCCAACACTGCCTATAACCAACGCAGCGCATAGAAGGCATGTCTAAATGCAAATCGCCTCGGGATTTTAATCGCTCAACTTCTTCGATAAAACCCTGTTCCATCATCAGTTTAAATCTTTTCGCGATTAATTCATGTAATACTTTTCTATCAAGTGGTGCAATAGCAAATTGAACCACATCATATGGTAACGCCTCTGACTTAGTTGCTGTCAACTCAGTCATTGTCTTACCTGTTATTCTAAAAACTTCTAAAGCACGAGAAAGTCGCTGCGGATCATTAGGGTGAATTCGCTCACCCGCTACAGGGTCAACCTCGCAAAGTTGCTGGTGTAACACATCCCAACCAAACTCTTCTGCTTCTTTAATTATTTCAGCTCTAATATCGTCATCAGCCGCAGGAAGCGGAGATAACCCTTCAAGTAGTGCTTTAAAGTACATCATGGTGCCACCGACAAGTAGTGGGGTTTTACCACGAGCAATAATTTGTTCTATTTCAATCAGTGCATCACGTCTAAAATCAGCAGCCGAATAGCTTTCACTCGGATCTAATATATCAATTAAACGATGCGGTGCTAATGCTAATTCATCAGCATTAGGTTTAGCTGAACCAATGTCCATTTGACGATATATCAGCGCAGAATCAACTGAAATAATTTCACAGTTATGCTTTTGCGCCATTTCAATGGCTAAAGATGTCTTGCCTGAGGCCGTTGGCCCCATCAAAAACAATACTTTAGGTTGTTTAGCTTGGTTCACATTAATTCTCTTCTAACCAGGTTTTCCATGGTAACGACTTTGCTTGTGACTCAAGACTCAATTTCTGTTCGTTATCTAATTGACTGTATTTAAACCAAATCTCTGATGCTGCTGTAAATGATTGCGTTTGGTGTTTTGCAATCCACAGTGATAATGCTTCATCTGAAGGAGTTTCTAATTTAATCCAGTTTAATAGTTCTGGAATTAATACAGCTAACTGGCTGTCTCTCAGATATGGGGGCACATTCTTTATTATCAACTGTTGGTAGCGAATTGATAGGGTTAATCCTAGTCTGCGCAGTAATATATCTCGTTCTTCCAGTAATGCTTTCCAATCCACATCAGCTTGAATTGACACAGGCATCAGCAAAGGCTGCCCCACTAAACCAGTGTTAATCTTAGAAAGTATTTCATTTTTTGTAACAATAACTGACACTTGCGATATATCGAGCAAGAGTAATTGGCTTTCTTTGGCCATCACCCAATATTGACCATCTAATAAAGGCGGCATGGTATTAACAACTGAAGTATTAACTTCATTAATTTGTGTTAACGATGCATTTTCTTTATTGGTTTGTAGTAATTGACCATAATTTGCTATCGCAGTGGGTGTAACTTCTGCAGAGTCAATGGCCCTGGCATTACCACCTTGAGAACCACCATATTGATGACCTTGTGCCGGTATCGACATGCTACCAAAGCGATTATTACTCACCTCTCTAGGCTGGTATTCCTTATCACTATCGGTATGGTTGGCACCTATTTGGGTTAAATATGCACTCGCTTGAGTTCCTTCACCACGATACAAATCCCCCTGATGACGTCCATTCTGATGTGGATTATTTGCCTGAGCATGTGACGATTCATGGGAGTCGGTAGTTGTAATACTTTGCCCATTTACATTCACACTATCTGAAAAGTGACCTTCAGGATCGATCGCCAATTCAGAAATCTGCTCAAGTACCGACTGCAAAGCCTGAAGTATAAAATCATGGACTAAACGGTTTTGATGAAACCTGACTTCATGTTTTGCTGGGTGAACATTAACGTCAACTTGATGCGGGTCAATCTCAAGCATCAACACATACCCAGGTTGATGCTGAATATTAAAACGACCAAAAGCTTGTTTAACCGCATGGTTAACTAGTCTATCTCGCACTAGTCTGCCATTGACATAAAAGTAGCAGCTATCGGTAACATGCGTATCACTTGGAGACTGTAAATACCCTGATAGTGTCAAACCATCATGCTCACACGATAAGTGCAGCGCTTGCTCAGCAAATCCGCGCCCACAAATTTGCCCCAAGCGTTGCTTATACTGGATTTCGGTATTTGCAGGTCGATATTGGCGCACCAATTTACCATTATGCGTTAGGGTAAAATGCACATCGGTTCTAGCAATCGCAATCCGTTTAAGCCACTCATCAATATGGGTAAACTCAGTCTTATCACTTTTTAAAAAACGTCTTCTAGCGGGGGTATTAAAAAATAAATCCACCACGTCGATGGTTGAGCCTTTTGGGTGTGCAGCTGGAGTAATTTTTACATCCATTTGCGAGCCTGCAGCGTTTGCCTGCCAAGCTTCTGATTGTTCTGCAGGCTTTGAAGTTAAACTCAGGCGCGCAACAGAGCTAATACTCGCTAACGCCTCACCACGAAAACCAAAACTTAAAATCGCTTCTAGATCATCTAGCGAGTGAACTTTGGATGTCGCGTGACGTGATAAAGCTAATGCCAGTTCATCTTTTGCAATGCCTTTACCATTATCTCGAATACGGATTAATTTACTGCCGCCTTTATCAATCTCGATATCGACGCGCGTCGCTCCAGCATCTAAGCTGTTTTCGACGAGCTCTTTAACGACTGATGCTGGTCTTTCAACGACTTCACCTGCTGCAATTTGGTTGGCAAGTTGCGGTGGTAGAATTTGAATTGCCATAGTTTATGCCCTCGGAATGACCAGCTTTTGGCCTATTCGTAATACATCGGACTTTAAGTTATTACTTTTTTTGATGCTGGCGACACTGACTTTATAACGCTGGGCAATCACAGATAATGATTCACCGCTTCTTACCGTATGCTTCACATTACTTGTCTTTGCGAATGCAGTACCTGCAGGCGGGTTGGCCTCAAAATAGTTCACCACCCCCTTGTGAATCGCATTGGCTAATTTCTGCTGGTGATTGCCATTTAGTAACTGTTTTTCTTCTTTTGGATTAGAAATAAAGCCGGTTTCAATCAAAATTGAAGGAATATCTGTTGATTTTAATACCGCAAAACTTGCTGATTCAGGTTTATTTTTATGCAGCTTAGTCACTTTACCTAAGCCTGATAAAATATCAGTCGCAATACTGTGGCTTTCCGCCATTGAGTGATCCATCGACATATCAATCAAGGTCATCACAAGGTACTGTTCACTATCAGTGTTTTGAATAATGTCGCCCACTCCACCTAACAGCTCCGAGTGTTTTTCTTTATCTTCAAACACACGACCAATTTCAGTATTTGCACGGCGTTTAGACAATACCCAAACTGAAGCACCTTTAGGATGAGGTGTCGTAAATGCGTCTGCATGAATAGATAACAATAAATCCGCTCGGCTATTTCTTGCTAACTCGGAGCGTTGATTCAAGTTAACAAAGTAGTCACCACTTCGGGTCATTACCGCTTTCATACCGGGCGTTTCATTAATCTTGCGTTCGAGTCTTTTTGAAATAGCTAATACGACTTTTTTCTCAAAGGTCCCTTTAGGACCAATAGAGCCAGGATCTTCACCACCATGGCCAGCGTCAATTGCAACAATCACATCAGTTGATCGCTTACTCGTTTGCACCACTTGCTTTTTAGCTGCTGGCTGGTTAGCAGAATTATCTAAATCGACCACTAATCGATTGCCGTAAGGCGCTGTTGGTGTCAAAGAAAATAAACTCGCCTTAACCGGAGACGCCAACTCTAAAACCAAACGTAGGGTGCCTTTTTTAGGCGGAGAACTGAGTCGAACTTTATTAATCAGCTTGCTATCTTTGGCTAAATTATCAAATTTCACTTTTGTGGAAGCATCTTTGAGATCGATAACCAAACGCTGAGGGTTTGTTAGCGAGAAATGACTATATGATGGCGCTTTCGATAAATCAAAAACGACCCGGGTAGAATTGGGGGCATCCCAAATGCGGATGCTATCTAATTTATTAGCTGCATCAACTGTATATGAGAAGCTAAGCAACAATATAAACGCAAAAAATCGAGTCATTTTATCTTAAGTCTTAGTCATTATTATTTTAATTTATTGACGATGAACTGCCCTGAAGGTGTCAGTCCAGTAATTTCAACTTGTCTCTGCTCACCTTGATAACTCAAATGAATCGCAAGATCAGCTGCTGGCAGTAAACCATGCCCTCTATCAGGCCACTCTACGATACTGATGCTTTTTTCAGTAAAATAATCACGGATCCCCATGTACTCAAGCTCTTCAGGATCGAGTAAACGATATAAGTCAAAGTGAAATACTTCCATATCTTTCAACTCATAAGGCTCAACCAGAGTATAAGTCGGACTCTTTACATTACCTTCATGACCTAAACTCTGAATTAGGCCACGACTTAACGTCGTTTTACCCGCACCTAAGTCACCGGTTAAATATATCACCAAAGGCGCTGAAACCCAGAGCGACAACTCAATGCCTAATTCAATTGTAGCTTGTTCGTCTTGAAGATTTTTTGTTATAGAAGTCATGTTAACTTACCAGCACTTGAGGGATTAATCATATAAAAAGTATCATTTCACAGAGATTAAATACGCTTAATTGTAATATTACCCGATTTAAACAGCTGAAAAAAATAGAGCCAGCTTAATAGCTGACTCTATTTGGAAATATTAACATAAAATAGAAATGGGCAAAATATCTGTTAAATATCTTCCATTCTTAATGCACTATGCACGAGTCTTTTTTGTTGAGTTCGTTCAACTCTTACCAAGTCTAGTAAAGCCTCTTTAATCTCTGTAACTGCAGTACTGTTAGCAGTCTTTTCTATCAGTCCAATTAATCTATTTTCTAAGTCAAGATGCAGTTCGAGTACATCATCTTCATTCATGTTGGCAGCTAGAGTTGAGTCATCGCAACGCTTTTTAAAGTCTTCGAAAGTGATATCTTTGTACCAAGTATCCAGCATCCGCGTTGGTGCTTCATCAATGTAATCTTCAATACTGTCATGCACATGTTGTTGATGTTGTTGCAAATACTCCAACATCATTTTTACTCGAGTCGAATCAGCATTGCGCTGTAATCGGCTATAGAGTTGTTTCATGTCTAAACGTGACTTAGCAATAAACTCAAGTAACTCACTTAGTTGTTGGATACGTATCATAAACACTCCACGGTATCTGCATTCTCATGCAGCTAATAAATTAGTTTGTAAAAGCTTGTATTTATTATGGTTGAAAAATCACAAGGAATATTTGAGCAAGCTCATATTTTACATATAAAAGACAGGTAAATTAGCAAATATGAAATAAACAGACATTAAACCTGTTAAAACCAGCCTGCGTGTTCATTAAATCTAAAGAAATTTTTAATTCGGGGTATAACTGAAGGAATTTTGCAGCGATCTAATATTTTCAAAAAGAGTGGTTGGAACTGATGACCTATACCTTGGAAAAATAAAGGTATCACTATGCTAAAAACGCAACTGAGCTAATTGTTAAATATGGAGGGTTTCTTGCAAGAGGTATTACTGAAAGAAGTTTGCAGCGATCTAATATTTTCAACAAGAATGGGTCGAACTGATGACCTATACCTTGTCAAAATAAAGGTATCACTATGCTAAAAACGCAACTGATCTAATTGTTAATTTGAAAGTTTACTTGAGATAAAACAGAGAGGAATTTTGCAGCGATCTTATATTTTCAAAAGAGTGGTTCGAACTGATGGCATATCCAGAAAAGATATAGCTGATT
>NZ_JAJGZS010000026.1:0-277 GCF_020806285.1 Shewanella sp. 10N.7 | reverse complement strand
GTTTAGGAAGTTTGGAGCGACATATCAGGTTCGAACTGATGACCTATACCTTGGCAAAATAAAGGTATCACTATGCTAAAAACGCAACTGAGCTAATTGTTAAATAAGGAGGGTTTCTTGCAAGAGGTTTTACTGAAAGAAGTTTGGAGCGACCTAATATTTTCAACAAGAATGGTTCGAACTGATGACCTATACCTTGCTAGATATAGCTGATTTAGGAAGTTTGGAGCGACATATCAGGTTCGAACTGATGACCTATACCTTGGCAAGGTATCGC
>NZ_JAJGZS010000025.1:0-83215 GCF_020806285.1 Shewanella sp. 10N.7 | reverse complement strand
GATGACCTATACCTTGGCAAGGTATCGCTCTACCAACTGAGCTAATGTCGCATCTCTTCTTGCTTTATTAAAACACTTGGCAAGGTATCGTTTGAACCAAAACCAACTGAGCTAATGCAGCAAATCTTCAAATTACAACTTCAAATAGCAAGTGGCTCGCTGTAAAAAGTTGAGGCCGCATTATATGTAATATTCACTACACTGCAACCCCTAATTCAAAAAAAAGGTTTGATTGCTTAAATTTTAAATACTTCTTGGCGATAAAACTGCAATTCAGCAATAGATTCCTTGATGTCTTCTAGTGCTTGGTGGGTATTCTTTTTGCTAAAGCCTTTCATAACTTCTGGCTTCCATCGATTTGTTAGCTCTTTTATGGTGCTGACATCAATATTGCGATAATGGAAGAAGTCTTCTAGCTCAAGCATGTATTTGTTCAAAAAACGGCGATCTTGGCCAATGCTATTTCCACACATAGGCGAAGCACCTTTAGGGACATATTGCTCTAAAAATTCAATCGTTGCTCTAATAACGTCTTCTTCAGAATATTTACTGTTCTTAACGCGATCAATTAATCCAGACTCACCATGATGCTTTTGATTCCAATCATCCATGCCATTTAACACTTCATCAGACTGATGAACCGCCATAACTGGCCCTTGGGCAATAATATTTAATTCTTGGTCAGTCACAATCGTCGCAATTTCAATAATACGATCGACACTGGGCTCTAAACCAGTCATTTCTAAATCAACCCAAATCAGATTGCTCGAGTTTACAGCCATATTATCTGCCTTATTCTGTCAAAAGCCCTAAATTCAGGCTTTTTTATTAAAGAGGGTGTATCATACTGTTTTTTTATACGACAAAAAAACCACTAATTAATGAAGATTTGCCTGTGAGTAAAAAGAAACCACTTAGCCAAGGTCAAAAGCGCAGAATGCGCGACAACCAAAGTAAACGTTTAAAGCGTAAAGATAATCCTGATCAGACAACCGATCTACAGGATAGTCTACTTGGACCAGAACAACAGGGTATCGTCATTTCACGCTTCGGTCAGCATGCTGATATTGAAACCGAAGATGGTATTGTTGCACGTTGTAATCTCCGTCGAAATATCACCAGCCTTGTCACTGGCGACAAAGTGCTTGTGCGCTTAGCCACTGAAACAGATCGTGGTATTGGCGGGATCGTTGAAGCAGTTCATCCACGAACATCTTCCCTTACCCGTCCAGATTTATATGACGGCGTAAAAATTATCGCAGCCAATATTGATCAGATATTAATTGTCTCTTCAATTTTACCTAGCTTCACCACACAAATTATCGACCGATATTTAGTGGCTGCAGAAGACACTGAAATTCCACCTGTCATTATCCTTAATAAAATGGATTTACTAACCAATGACAATCGTGAAGAAGTTGAAGTCGCTTTAGCCCGTTATCGCCAAATTGGTTACCCTGTTTATATGGTGAGTAGTCACACCGGTGAGGGAGTCGAACAAATAAAATCACTGTTATCAGATAAAATCAGCGTGTTTGCAGGCCAATCTGGTGTCGGAAAATCATCGCTGATTAATGCACTCATGCCAGAAGCGGATCTTCTCATTGGTGATGTATCTGGAAACTCTGGCTTAGGCCAACACACCACAACTACAGCCAAGTTACTGCACTTTGAAAGTGGTGGAGACTTAATTGACTCGCCCGGTGTCCGTGAGTTTGCATTATGGCATTTACCCGCACCTCGCGTCGGCGAATGCTTTATTGAATTTCGAGAATACATCGGCACATGTAAATTCAGAGATTGTAAACACGGTAATGATCCGGGTTGCGCCTTGCAAGAGGCTCTCGCGGATGGGAAAATAACTCAAGATAGATTTAACAACTATCACCGAATTATTGCCAGCCTTGATGAGCAGCGCCATGCTCGACACTTCAGAGCAATAGATGAGTAAACTCATTAATCTGGTTTACAATTCTCAAGATTAGCACGACATAAATAACTAAAAAGGGTACTCAATTGGATTCTGTTAAAATTGCTTTGCAATATATCTTACCTAAACATTTACTATCACGTCTTGTGGGTAAGCTTGCAGCTGCGGAAGCGGGAGCGATTACTACCGCAGGTATTAAATGGTTTATCAAGCAATATAAAATTGATATGTCAGAAGCGGCACAAAGTGAGCCTGAAGCATACAAAACCTTTAATGCATTTTTTACCCGTGCTTTAAAACCTGGCCTTCGCCCTATTGTTGCAAACGACAAAATCATGGCTCACCCTGTTGATGGTGCAGTCAGTCAATGTGGTCCTATTGAAGCTGGCAAAATTGTCCAAGCTAAAAACCATGATTACACGACGCTTGCATTACTTGGCGGACAGCAAAAAGATGCTGAGCGCTTTAATGGTGGTGACTTTGCCACGATTTACTTAGCGCCTAAAGATTACCATCGTATTCACATGCCTATCACTGGTACCTTGTCAAAAATGACATATGTACCTGGTGAGCTATTTTCAGTTAATCCACTCACGGCACAAAACGTTCCAGGGTTATTCGCCCGTAATGAGCGTGTTGTTGCCATTTTTGAAACCGAAGTGGGCCCAATGGCCATGGTATTAGTTGGGGCGACCATTGTTGCCAGCATTGAAACCATTTGGGCAGGTACCGTTACACCGCCGTGTGGTAAGCAAGTGTTTACTTGGGATTACCCAACCGAAGGTGCTGAAGCGCTAACACTTGAAAAAGGTGCAGAAATGGGTCGATTTAAATTAGGCTCCACTGTAGTGATGTTATTTGGTCAAGATGCCATTGATACCTTTGCAGAAGGTGTAGAGCCGACTGAAACGACTCGTATGGGTCAAGCATTCGCTCACTTAAAGTAAAATATTAAATATGCCTATCGGCATGATAAAAGCGCAGCGCCCTGAAGTATCAAATGCTTCAGGGCTAATTCAGTTACATATTGCAGTGCTGCTATTTGGTATTACTGCATTATTTTCAAAAATACTTCCCCTTAATGCATTAGATATTACCGTTCTTCGGTGTACCGTCGCATTTTTCGTTCTGGGATGTATTGTCAAAATTTCTCGTCAAGCATTGCTGTTATCTCAGCCCAAGCATTATTTAATTGCCCTTGGATTAGGTATTTTGGTGAGTTTACATTGGGTAACCTACTTTGCTGCAATGCAGTTATCTTCTGTCGCCATCGGAATGATTGCTTTTTTTACCTACCCTGTCATGACTGTCTTAGTTGAACCTCTCGTCAATAGAACTCGCTTAAGGTTTATAGACTTACTCTCAGGCATCGCAGTACTCACAGGAGTATTTATGCTTATTCCTGAACCTAACTTTGATAATGATGTCACTTTAGGTATTGCTGTAGGTGTACTCTCGGCTGCTTTATTTACTGCACGTAATTTATTGCACAAAAAATACTTCTCACAATACAGCGGGCCACAAGCAATGTTCTATCAAACATTAGTCGCTGTGATAATCTTGTCTCCTTTTTTAGAAGTCGAACTCACCTCAATTACGCTAGATATATGGTTAACCATAGCCATTTTAGGCGTATTCTTTACTGCTGCGCCCCATGCGTTATTTGCCTCCTCACTGCGTCAACTAAGCGCTAAAACCGCAAGTTTAGTGTCTTGCTTACAGCCTTTTTACGGCACAGTTTTAGCCTTCTTACTGCTGAACGAACAAGTTAACCTTAATACCATTATTGGTGGATTGATTATCTTGCTCACAGCAATATTCGAAACTCAGCAAAATCATAAAAAAAATAAAGCGTAAACTCAGGTTTTTGTTACCATTGTATTAGTCTCTCACTAGCAATCATTCCCTATGTTACGTATTGCGTTTTTTATACTCAGCTTTATCTCCTTTGTTGCATCGGCTAATTCTCCCCTGCAACTGGATAAACGCTTAGGATTTTCTCAAAGCAACAACTCATCGCAAGTCGTTGACCTACCCACTCAAATAGAAAACGTCAAAACCAGCATCACAAAGCTGAGTAATGAACAGAACGGTTACTTGGAGCTTGAGCAAAACAGCGACGTTATTACTCAAAAGATTTCAGCAGAGATTAATCAACCAATAACTGACATTAACATCAGTGCCGATATTGACATGGGTCAGCAAGCCTCGATGGCTTATTACCATTTATCTGAACTCAAACAATCTGAAAATGATTTAAGCGAACAATTAGTGCGCCTTTCAAAAAGGCAGCAGCAATTACCAAGCTTAATCAGACAGGCAAAGGATGCCTCGAATCAACATAAAAGAACCCAGCTAGCTCCCGTAGATACGCCATTGGGCCAGTTGCATTTACTCCAAGGTCAATTGCTTGAGCAACATATTGAAACCTTAACGGCTGAACTGTCTAGCAGCCCTAAGCAAAAACAAATCGCCCAATTACAATTACAGTTATTGCGTATTGAACATGCACAGCAAGAGAAGTTGATCGAATCGTTAAATAAACAAAATAATCAATATCGCCAGCAACAAGCAGCCAATACCATTGCCAATAATATTATTGATCAGCAGCAGCTGGCCGATACGATTTCTCAAGAGATAAGCCAAAAAAACCAGCAATATGCTCAAGAGTTAATTCGCATCACTAATGGCATTACTCAAGTCATTACCCAACAGGAAAAAGCAGAGAAGCAATATCAATCTCATGCTTTGCAATTAACCAACGTTGAAGAACAAATAACCTGGGTGGAAACCAACTCAGCTTTTGGCGACCGATTCTTACAAATGCTGCAATCGCTGCCTAAACCGCCAAACCAAGATGTATTACTGGCTGAAATTGCTGACTCTCGTTTGAAACGCTATCAGGCTGAACAGCAGCAAGCGTTAAACAAGCAACAGCTCAATACTGAAGATTTTCTCAATCACACTCAAATAAAGTTACTAGAATCACAACAAAGCTTGATTGAACAATTGGTGCAGAATTACGATGTATATCTGAATGAGCAGGCAAAGCTGAGAAACAGTTACGAGCAACTCAATCGAATATACTTGCGTCTGAAAAACACCCTGAACGAACATTTATTTTGGGTACCGAATGCAGCCAGAATTTCAGGTTTATGGTTCATCGATTTAAAGAATGCCACTGTTTGGCTCACTCAGGCGCCTCAAAGGGAAAAGTTAAAACAAGCATGGCAGTCACAGAATATTTACTGGGCTTGGTGGGTCATTATTCTCATCCTTTGCTTAATGGCTCAGGATTTATTAACTCCAAGGTTCAACAAAGCCATTGAACATTACGGTCAAAATGTCGGTAACGTAACCCAAGATAAGTTTATCTATACCGCGAAAACCCTCGGCTTAACGCTATTTTACTCGCTATTAAAACCTATGCCCTTGTTACTGGGCGGGTTAATTTTCTTTTCATCAGAGTTTAATTTTGTCCACGCGATTGGGGTTGGTGTACTTTCTATTGGCTGTAGCTATTGGGTATATCGATTTTTTGCCCTTCTGTCATTAGACAATGGCATCCTCATCAGCCATTTCAGGCGGCCACAACCGCTAGTGAAACGACTACAGCAAAAGACCTTACGCTTTATTTTCATCAGTTGGCCACTGATCGGTATCATGGGGTTCAGCGAAGCCATTGATACTTCCTTAATCCGCAATAGTATTGGTCGTGGCGCATTTCTGGTTTTCACCATTACGCTACTTATCCTTTACCGCGATATGTATGCATTTATTAATGATTTTCGTGCCAATGCGAATGATGGCAAAAACATGAAGTTATTTAATAAAATTACTTGGATCTTTTTAATCGCAGTACCTTGCTGCTGTATCGTATTAGCCTCAATTGGTTACTATTTCAGTGCATTCCAAGTGTTATTACAGCTGCAGCTTTCCTTGCTATTAGGTTTAGGTTTCTTGTTACTGTATCAATTAATTAAACGCTGGATGTTAATTGAAAGACGACTGATTGCCTTTGATCGCGCAAAAGCTCGCCGAGCAGAACGCTTAGCCCAACGTGAACGCAGTGAACTCAATAATGCTGCTGATGTGAATGATAACTATGAAGAACCTATTGTTGACCTTGAGACTATCGCAAGTCAGTCATTAGGCCTTGTACGCTCGTTATTGATTCTAGCCTTTTTTGGCAGTTTGTTGGCTTTAGTATCACAAACCCATACCGCCTTATTCTCATTTTTAGATGGCATTACGATGTGGAATACTCACTCGGTTATCAATGGCATAGAGCAGCAAATTCCCATTACCTTAAAGTCTATTCTATTCTCATTCATCGTTGTCGGCTTTTCGGCCATGATAGCCAAAAACCTTCCTGGTTTATTAGAGTTAACCATCTTGCAACGATTGGAATTAACCCCAGGTACAGGCTTTGCGATAACCACGGTGAGCAGCTATCTAGTCATACTTTTAGGTTTACTCGTGGGTTTCTCAACCATTGGGGTTGAGTGGTCTAAATTACAATGGTTAGTGGCAGCGTTATCTGTTGGTTTAGGTTTTGGTTTACAAGAGATTTTTGCTAACTTCATTTCAGGTTTAATTATTCTGTTTGAAAAACCCATCCGCATAGGTGATACCGTCACCATTCGCGATTTAACTGGTACTGTCACTAAAATCGAAATTCGCGCCACGACAATTGTGGATTGGGACAGAAAAGAAATCATTGTGCCGAATAAAGCCTTTATCACAGAACAATTAGTCAACTGGTCACTATCAGATCCTATTACCCGGGTGATTGTTAGCGTATCAGTACAACGTGATGCAGACCCTTCAAAAGTTGAAGCGTTACTTCATCAAGCGGTAAGAGAATGTGATTTATCATTGAGCTTCCCTGAGCCTGAGGTTTGGTTTGCAGGTTTTGGCCAACACACACAAGATTACGAAGTCAGATCTTACGCAAAAGACATGAACGATCGTTGGCCGTTAAGACATAATTTACACAAGCGTATCTGTAAAAAGCTAAAAGAGAATCATGTTGAGCTGGCATATCCGCAAATGGAAATTCATATCAACAATGGTCAATCTCGTGATTTACATCAAATTATAAAGGGTTAGGTAAATGCTGATTTTTGCACATCGCGGTGCCAGCGGTTACGAGGTTGAGAACACCTTAGCTGCTATGGAAAAAGCACTGTCAATTAATGTCCAAGCCATTGAACTGGACGTATATAATATTGAAGGTGAACTGTATGTGTTTCATGATCGTCGATTAGAAACAAAAACAACGGGTCGCGGGGTGACTCACCTTGCTTCAAAAGATGAACTCAGTAAAGTGACTATTCAACAGCACTCAATTCCAACGTTGTGGCAAGTGATGACGTTAATTCGTGGCCGTTGTATCGTCAACATTGAACTCAAAGGCTACCACACTGCAGAGCCCTTAGTTGCTGTTTACCCCAAACTTATCAGTGAGCTAAACTTCACTGCTGAGCAATTACTGATTTCATCATTCAACCAGCCCTATTTATCTGTGGTAAAACAGCATTTACCCCACGCGAGGGTCGCACCCATTTTAGCTGGCGTACCATTGCACTATGCTGAATCTGTCACAGCACTAGATGCGTATTCTATTCATGTTGATCTTCATTTTGTTACCCACGAAATGGTTCAAGATGCCCATCAACGTGGCGCCAAAATTTATGTTTATACCGTAGATAATCCTGAAGATATTCATGCATTAAAAGGACTTGGTGTCGATGGGATTTTTAGTAATTATCCAGATAAAGCCGCTATCGTGTTAACCAATTGCAGCCATGACAACTCCCATACAACAAGTCATGAAAAATGGTTTGGTTAATTTTTCACTAAATAACAAATGGATTCAGCGTAAATAACGCGTTTACACTTGCCTGTTTCGCTGAGCCCATGCACCTATTCCAATAAACACTCCAATCACAACCAGTAACATCCACTGTGATGGCATTCCTCTAAGTTGACTCGCTAGCCATGGACTGATACTCACAATAGCCAGACCGTAACCAAAAGCATTGACCAGAACAAATGCTGAAGTTCTAATAATGAAGCCACTGCCTGACAATGACCGCCTTAATGCCCGATTGATATCTGTGGCAAAAATAACAATCGTACAGGCCACTAATGCAGTAGCAATCTCACTCATCCACGGATGCAACATAGCGCCAATTTTAGATAAAAATGCTATGATTTGATTCATTAACCTACCTCTTTAATTACGACTATCAGGGAATATTTATGGCGCATAAATTACTGCTATTAACCCAAGAAAATGACAAATATCGAAAGTTATTAACTGACTATAACTTACCAGATTTGATTATTTTAGGGGATGACCCAAGCAGTATTTGTGAAGCAAATATTTGGTTTGCAGAGCCACAACTGGCCGCGCCTCTGTTAAATTTAGGCACTGAGTTACAGTGGTTACAATCAACATTTGCTGGTGTCGATAAAATAACGGGTTCAAGACAACGCCGCGATTACAGCTTAACCAATATTAAAGGAATTTTCGGGCCTTTAATGAGTGAGTACTTATTCGGCTACTTACTTGCTCATCAACGAGAACATGCAAAATATAAGCAGCAGCAACTGCAACAACATTGGGCACCAGGAAGCTACCGTACTCTTCAAGGGCAACAATTATTATTGTTAGGCACAGGTTCAATTGCGCAACATATTGCTCAAACAGCAAAGCATTTCGGTATGAAAGTCACTGGGCTAAGTAAAACAGGGATTGTAAAACCTTACTTTGATCATGTTGATACCATTGAACACTTAGCTGAACATTTACCCAATGCACAAGCTGTTGCGAGTATATTGCCCAATACTTTGGATACTGAAAACATACTCAATAAATCCATGTTGGCATTATTACCTGCTGAATCAGTATTATTTAACCTAGGTAGAGGTAATGTATTAGATTTGGATGCGCTAGCAAGCCAGCTGCAAGTTCAACCACTGCAACATGCAGTGTTAGATGTATTCAATCAAGAACCTTTGCCTAGCGAACACGTTATTTGGCAATGCCCTAATGCTATTATTACCCCTCACATTGCCGCGCCGAGTTTTCCTGAGCAAGTAGTAGAAGTCTTTGTTGAGAACTTCCACTTATGGCGTCAGCAGCAACCTCTCAATCATCAAGTTGATTTCATCAAAGGCTATTAGCACTCGCCATAAAACCTTACTTATGACTCGTTATTACAAATTTCGTGAGCCAGTTTGCAGTTTGTAATAACTATTACTTTTCGATAAAAGTCAGATTTGTTTAAAAAGTTATTAGCAATGAGAACTGTTTTCATTTACAATTACATTATTGTTGATTAGCTAGCATATTTACTATTTCCAAGAATAAATATGTCATCAGACTTTACGAAGAGGCTTTATGTACGTTTGTCTTTGTCACGGAATTACTGATACCCAAATCAGAGAAGCAGTAAGCAAACATGGCGACAGCTCTTTAGCTGACGTTAAAAAACGCTTAGGTGTTGCTGATCAGTGTGGTAAATGTTCTCGTATGGCGACCAACATCATTAAAGCACAAGTCGATGTCGAACCTAACTTCTACGAAGTCGCATAATTTCTATTATATTTTCAGTCCTTCATTTCTCAAAAATATAAGCGTTAACTTCAAATCGTATTCATAAAAAATGCTGCCCTTAGGCAGCATTTTTTTATGCAAGAAAAACCTCTGAGCATATTACTCGCTCGGTTCTTCAGTTCCATCTTCAACAGCTTGTGAACCCTGCTCAATTTGAACACTGTCAACACGCTGTAAACCTCTTGGCAGTTTAGCACCTCGACGTCCTCTTTCACCGCGATAGTGTTCTAAGTCAGATGGTTTCAAGGTCAACTTACGTTTACCCGCCCATAAGGTCACTGATGCATCCTCAGGGATAATATCTAAGTGGATTAATAGCTCTTCACGGTTCTTAGCGCGATCCGTTGGAATGCCAATTATTTTGTTGCCTTTACCTTTGGATAATTGCGGCAGAGCATCGACATCAAATATCAACATCCGACCTTCGTTAGTGATGGCAATAATCGATTGTGTCACCCCTTTATTCACCAATTTTGGCATTAGCGACTGTGCATTAGTTGGTAAACTCAATAACGCTTTACCCGCCTTATTACGGCTTATCATATCTGCGTAAGAACCAATAAAACCATAACCAGCATCACTGGCGAGTAGATAGCACTGGCTGTCAACTCCCAGTAGCACATGTCGCATCACCGCACCAGGAGATAGGTTAAAGCGTGTTGTTATTGGCTCACCTTGGCTTCTTGCTGAAGGCAATGTATGGGTGTCAGTTGCAAACGCCCGCCCTGTTGAGTCAATAAATACCGTCGGTTGATTACTCTTACCACTGGCACTACACAGGAACGCATCACCCGCTTTATAATTTAAGCCTTCACCATCGACATCATGGCCTTTAGCACAACGTACCCAGCCTTTATCCGATAACACTACGGTAACTGATTCAGCTGGGGTCAGTTCTTGCTCAGTGAGTGCTTTAGATTCTAAACGTTCAATAATCGGTGAACGTCTGTCATCACCAAAGGTTTCACCGTCTTGAATTAACTCTTTTTTCACTAAGGTTTTTAAACGACGCTCTGAACCTAAAATTAATTCCAGCTTATCGCGTTCAGCTGCAAGCTCTTCTTGCTCACCTTTAATTTTAAATTCTTCAAGTTTAGCTAAATGACGTAATTTTAAATCTAAAATGGCTTCAGCTTGCTTTTCGGATAACTCAAAACGAGCCATTAACTCAGCTTTAGGTTCATCGTGAAATCTGATGATTTCAATGACTTCATCGATATTCAAGAATGCAATCATTAATGCATCAAGGATATGAAGTCTTGCCAACACTTTATCTAAACGGAACTGTAAACGACGTGTCACTGTTGAGATACGGTAGGTCAGCCATTCCGTTAATAGCTCTTTTAAACCTTTAACTTTTGGACGACCATCCAAACCCAAGACGTTTAAGTTAACTCTAAAACTCTTTTCCAAATCAGTTGTCGCAAACAAATGCGCCATCAACTGATCACAATCCACTCTATTCGAACGCGGTACAATCACTAAACGCACTGGGTTTTCGTGGTCTGATTCGTCGCGTAAATCCGCAACCATAGGCAGTTTTTTTGCCTGCATTTGATTAGCGATTTGCTCTAAAATCTTGCCGCTGCCCGCTTGGTGTGGCAAAGCTGAAATGACCACTTCACCATTATCGATATCATAAATCGCTCGCATTTTAATTGAGCCGCGGCCGGTGTCATAAATCTTAGCGATATCTTTGCTAGGGGTAATAATTTCAGCATAAGTCGGATAGTCTGGGCCTGGAACAAATTCCATTAGGCGCTCTAAATCTGCCTTTGGATTTTCCAGTAATTCAACACAAGCTGACACCAATTCACGCACGTTATGCGGCGGAATGTCAGTCGCCATACCAACAGCAATACCGGTAATACCATTCAATAAAATATGTGGTAAACGAGCAGGTAGCGATTTTGGCTCTTTCATAGTGCCGTCAAAGTTGACGCCCCAATCGACAGTGCCTTGCCCTAACTCTGACAGGAGTACTTCTGAAAATTTAGATAGTTTAGCTTCGGTGTAACGCATTGCAGCAAACGATTTAGGATCGTCAGGTGCACCCCAGTTGCCTTGACCATCAACTAACGGGTAACGGTATGAAAACGGTTGTGCCATTAATACCATTGCTTCATAACACGCGCTATCACCGTGTGGGTGATATTTACCTAACACGTCACCAACTGTACGAGCAGATTTTTTATGTTTAGATTGAGCCGATAAACCAAGCTCACTCATTGCATAAATAATACGACGTTGAACGGGTTTTAAACCATCGCCAATATGTGGCAATGCACGGTCCATAATCACGTACATTGAATAGTTTAAATAAGCCTCTTCAGTAAAACGGCGCAGAGGCATTTGCTCAACACCATCAAGGCTTAATTCAATCGCATCACTCATTATTTAATATCCTGTGATTGTTCTGTCGCTTTGTAATACAAGCGGTATATATTGCCTTTTAAGTCATCAGAGATGAACATTGCCCCATCAGGTGCATTTATCAGGTCATAAGGTCTAGCGACGGGAAACTCGCCGTCTAAAAAGCTTACCACTCTTTCACGTTTAGTAACTTGGCCATCGTCAAGACTTAGCATGACAACCTGGTATCCAATCTTACTAGAACGGTTCCAAGAGCCATTTTCGGCAACAAAGAGTTGATTATGGTAACGCTCGGGAAATAATTTACCTTCATAGAACAGTAAACTTGTCGGCTTCACGTGAGCAGGAAGCTCAAATGCTGGAGCGGTAATATTGAGGGTATCAGGCTTTTTAAATGCGGGCTCAGCAACATCAGTGCCATGAATATATGGGAAGCCAAAATGACTGCCTTTGATCTCAATCCGATTGATTTCATCAGCGGGCATATTATCACCCATCCAGTTTCGACCTTGATCTGCAAACCAGAGCTTATCTGTGGTCGGTGACCAATCAAAACCAATCACACGGCGAAGCCCTGAAGCGACTTGTTCGGTATCTCCTGATTCAATATCAATGGCCAGCAAGCTACCAAAAGGCGCAGGTGCCTCACAGACATTACAAGGTGAGCCTATTGATAAATATAAACGGCCATCAGGACCAAACTCCATACCTCGAGCGTGTTTTCGCTCTATGCTGGGTAAACCTGAATACACCTCTTTGGGCCTACCCGGACGGCGAAGACGGTTTTCAATATCTTGATATCGTAAGATTCGGTCATCTTCAGCAACGTATAAATCACCATTATGAAACGCAATCGCCTCTGGATAATCTAAACCTTTGCCAATCAAATATCGTTTATTTACTTGACCATCATTATCGGAATCAACCAAAGCGTAAATGGTGCCACTCTTTCTAGAGCCAACAAACAAGGTGCCTTTACTGCCTATAGCCATCTGCTTGGAGTCGCCCAAATCAGAAGCATATAAAGTGAGTCCAAATCCTTTTGTAACAGTAATCATCATAGGATCAGCAGCAAATGCTTTAACTACAGCGAACTGAGCTAAAGCGATGACAGACAGTGTTTTTAACGCTGTTGAAATTTGCTTGATATCCATTTTAATTATTATTCTCGACATTATATTTATTCTTTGCCTTTATCTTTTGTGGCAATGCGCAACTGCTTAATACGTACCCTAGTAACGTGTTAGATCTCTGCTAAGTCGCCTTTCGACTCTAACCAAACTTTTCGGTCTGGTGAGCGCTTTTTAGCTAATAACATATCCATCAATGCCATCGTATCGTCATTATCATCAATGGTAAGTTGTACCAATCGACGAGTATTAGGATCCATAGTGGTTTCACGTAACTGCAGTGGGTTCATCTCACCCAATCCTTTGAATCGAGTGACCTGCACTTTGCCTTTTTTCTTTTCTGCAACAATTCTATCTAATATACCGTTTTTTTCACCTTCATCTAAGGCATAAAATACTTCTTTGCCTAAATCGATACGGAATAAAGGCGGCATCGCGATATAAACATGCCCTTTTTCAACTAAAATGCGATAGTGCTTCATAAACAAGGCGCACAACAGTGTAGCAATGTGAAGACCATCAGAATCGGCATCGGCTAAAATACAGACTTTACCGTAACGTAACTCTGAAATGTCTTCGCTATCAGGATCACAGCCTATTGCGACTGAAATATCATGGACTTCTTGCGATGCTAGCACTTGAGATGCATCGACTTCCCAGGTGTTTAAGATTTTACCACGTAGCGGCATAATCGCTTGAAACTCTCGGTCTCGAGCCTGTTTTGCACTGCCACCAGCAGAGTCACCTTCCACTAAAAATAACTCGCCTCGCATAGGGTCTTGACCGCTACAGTCAGTTAATTTACCCGGTAAAGCGGGACCTGAAGTGACTTTTTTACGGGCGACTTTTTTCGCTGCTTTTAGACGGCGCTGCGCATTACTAATACACAATTCAGCAAGTTGTTCAGCCTGCTCAGTATTTGAGTTTAACCAAAGTGAAAATGCATCACGGACAATGCCAGAAACAAACGCTGAACTTTGACGGCTTGATAGTTTCTCTTTAGTTTGACCAGAGAACTGAGGGTCTTGCATTTTAATTGATAAAATAAACGATGCTTTATCCCAAATATCTTCAGGAGATAATTTAATGCCTCGTGGAACCAAATTCCTGAATTCGCAAAACTCACGCATTGATTCCAACAAGCCCTGTCTGAAACCATTTACATGGGTTCCACCTAGTGGCGTTGGGATCAAGTTTACGTAGCTTTCATAAATACTGTTTCCGCCTTCTGGCAGCCAAGTAATGGCCCATTCGGCAGCATCGGTTTTACCCGAAAACTCACCAATGAAAGGTTCTTCTGGTAATAGAACGGATCCCTTCACTGCTTCTTTCAAATAATCTGTTAAACCACTTTCGTAAAACCATTCATTAACCTCACCATTTTGCTTATTAGTGAACTTAATACGTAAACCAGGACACAACACGGCTTTAGCGCGTAATTGGTATAACAGCTTAGTGATTGAGAAGTTGCCAGAGTCAAAGTAGCTCGCATCTGGCCAGAAATGCACTCGAGTACCTGTATTACGTCTGCCACAGGTGCCTGTCACTTTTAGGTCTTCAACTTTATCGCCATTCTCAAATGCTATCTCGTAAACTTGCGCATCACGACGAACGCTGATCTCAACTCGTGTCGACAAGGCGTTGACGACCGAAATCCCTACACCATGTAAGCCACCAGAAAATTGGTAACTATCATTTGAAAACTTGCCACCAGCATGTAGTTTGGTCAGGATTAATTCGACACCTGGGATCCCTTCTTCAGGGTGAATATCCACAGGCATACCACGACCATCATCGGTCACTTCTAGTGAGTTATCCGTATGAAGAACGACATCAATTTTAGTCGCATGACCGGCTAAAGCTTCATCGACACTGTTATCGATGACCTCTTGACCTAAATGGTTTGGTCGAGTGGTATCGGTGTACATACCTGGACGGCGTTTTACAGGGTCGAGTCCGTTGAGAACCTCGATGGCGTCAGAAGTGTATTGATTGGTCATAGTCCACACATTTGGTCAATTGTTAGCCCACATTATTGGGCCATTATGAAAACTGATTAAGAAAGCTGTAAAAACTCACAAATCTTATCTAGCTGATTTTTATAGCCAATAAAACTGTGGTCACCATTGGGTTCTAAATGAAGCTCACAACAGTGATATTTGGATAACGCTTGACGATAATCTAACACTTCATCGCCAGTTTGCAAAAATACTAAGAAACGATCGGGACGATATATCACCTCAGTGTTGAATTCAGCCACATCAAACTTATGTTGTGGCAACACTTGGTAATGCTCGTCAGTATAAGGGTTATGTTGAGGCCCTAAAAATTCATCAAACAATTCAAATGGTTTTACCGCTGGGTTAACTAAAACGGCTTTTCCACCATAAGTTTCAGCGAGATAACTTGCAAAATACCCACCTAACGAGGAGCCTATGTATGTTAAAGGCTCACCTTGCACTTTAGCGCGCTCTACAATACCACATAATAATGCCATCGCTTCTTTAGGCGATGAGGGTAATTGAGGTTGAATGAAGGGTAAATTCGGAAAACGGTGTTGAATATACTGCGCCGTTTCGGTTGCTTTATCTGACTGAGGGGAACTATTAAATCCATGTATATAGAGAAGCATACTTCCTCTCGCGTTAATTAACCTGAATGCTTAAACAGCGATTATAATCAGGCCTACACATGAATAGTTAGCGTTTAATAACCGCTGGCATCATTGTCTGGAGAGAATTTTTCACCAGGCACCCGATAAACATTAGTTTGAATGCTACCATTGCTAGCTAACTCCAGCAAACGATAGCCGGGTTGAAGTCCATCTAACGCAAAATAGGAGGATTTTGGCTTAAATTGTATACAAGTAGATGGCGTCGCCATTAAATGAATCCCACCTTCTGCAGTAGAATACTGGCTATCAATGGTTTGATGAACGTGTCCCCATAGCGCACCTTTTACTTGTGAGTACCGACTTACACGCTTTAAGAAATCTTCACCATTAGCCATGCAATGCTGATCAAGCCAACTACATTCAACTAATATAGGGTTATGATGCATAACAAGTAGAACATGCTTATTGGGCTCAGCAGCAATTGCCGCGTCAATAAGTGCCATTTGTTGTTCAGCCATATAACCACCTGGCTTACCACGCACTGTAGAGTCCAACATCAAAATTTGCCACTCACCCGCTATGATGCGCTGCTGACCAAATAAATGATTACCCTGCATATGCAAACTCATTAACCGAGGGTCATCATGATTACCCGGTAAGTAATGGCATGGAAGGTCTAGTTTGGCAATGGTCGATGAAAAGTGTTGATAAGACTGCGGTGAGTAATCTTGGCTGATATCACCCGTAGCTAGAACCATGTCGGCAGGATATTCAGTTGCAAGGAATGTATCTAAAACGGCCTGAAAACTGGCAGCCGTATTCACACCTAATAGCTTCGCTTCAGGATCAGCAAACAAATGCGGGTCAGTAACTTGAATAAGTCGCACGACATCCGTATCAGCAATTGAATAAGACACAGGCTCTTTAAGCACTAATTAATCCCAAAATAAATTAATTCAATGTTTAGACTGAAGAAGAACAGATTTTCGCAGGGCGACATCCAATCTTTAACAGCTCTTCAAGAAATGCATTAACTTGATACTTCTCATCCGTTTGATGCATATGTACATTTGGATAATCATACACTGCTTTTAACCGGTAGATCTGTTGACTAGTTAACACTTCTGCCAATTGGGCATCATGATAGACTCGCACACAGGCTTTAGGTGTGATAAGGAAATCGTTATTGGGTAAATGGCGTGTTATTTCAATTAATTGAGTATACTTTGTGTTCTCAATAATTGTGACATCTAATAATCCAAACTGCCCTTCAACAGTCCAAGACTCATTGACTTCTGCAACATCTGGCAACCACTTTAAAATCAACGCATAATTTCGCCCGCACAGTGCTAGAAAAGCACTAACGTTAGGCTGATATTTATCTTTCGCAGTTTGTTGCTTCAAAATTAACTCACTTACTTTTTGCTTCTTTATTTCAAATCTTGGACGATAAATCCATTAAGCTATGCTTGTCTTACTGTATCTAGGTTTAACGCTAACCATTGTAAGCCAATAACAGTAGATGCATTATCTATTCGACCTGAATTAACCATAGCCATAGCCGCATCAAAGTCTACAACATGGACTTTGATATCTTCATGCTCATAATCGAGACCATGGATGCCTTCAGCTTTGCTTGCATCGACTTTGGCCCAATAAAAATGAAAACGTTCCGATGAACCGCCAGGTGTTGCTAAATAACTATTCACTAAATGGACTTCGCTGGCTTTTAAGCCGGTTTCTTCCATTAATTCACGCTCCGCGACTTCAGCTGGAATTTCATCGGCTGCAATCATACCTGCCACAAGCTCAAGAAGCCAAACTGAATTAGTCGTTGCTAATGCAGGTAACCTGATTTGTTCAATTAAAACGACTTGATGAGTGATGGGATCATAAGGCAAAACAACCACGGAATTACCACGTTCAAAAACTTCCCTGGTGACGACCTCGCTCCAACCACCTGAAAACAATTTATGTTTGAATTTATATTCATCTAATTGGAAGAAGCCTTTGTACAAGGTTTTAGTGGAAATGACTTCAATATCGCTTTTTGCGTTAAATTGTTCTATTAATTCACTATCTTTCATATTTTTTCTTACAGTTTGTAAGCCCTTTGAAATATTTAATGCACTATTATGTTAGTTAAGCATTTAAGCATGTGAGTTTAAAAAAGTCTGTTACAACTTGAAAGTTGATATTTAGCTTAAAGATGATAGTCTTTTTATCATACACACTAGATACATAGCGGGATTGCACAAAGTTTTAGCGAGTTCACAATATGCTAAAGCAATCTTGCTTATCAATATAAAATGTGAACAAACGAGATTATCTTACCTCCCAAGTGGAGACTATGTCTAAAAGGGCAGCAAATGAAATTTAAAATACGTTCTTTATACGCAGCGCTAACACTAGCCGTTGCTGCACCTGCAGCAAATGCTGATGATTTACTGCAAATCTATCAGCAAGCGCTAACTAGCGATACTATCGTACTTCAAGCACAATCTCAGCGTGATGCACTGTATGAGACAATTGAAGAAAATCGTGCTCCCTTACTACCTACTATCAGCGCGAATGTTGGATATGCTAAAGCATGGAATGACATTGATGACGGCTCTGCTACTTCTAAACCTGATGGTTTCACTGGCGGCTTGTCATTAAACCAAGTTATTTATGACCACAGTGCATGGGTTGGCTTAGACTTAGCCGAAATGGCAGCATCACAAGCTGATTCAGCTTATGCCTCTGCGCTTCAAGCATTAATCATTCGTGTAACCACAGCATATTTTGATGTATTGACTGCAAAAGACAACTTTGAATTCCAAGGCGCAGAAAAACGCGCGATTGAGCGTCAACTAGAGCAAACTAAACAACGTTTTGCTGTCGGTCTTACTGCGATTACTGACGTGCATGAAGCACAAGCACAATACGATTTAGCTTCGGCAACCGAAATTCTGGCAGAAAATACGCTAGCAAACAGTTATGAAGCATTACGTGAAATCACCGGAATTGATCACAAGTCAATCAATACACTTGATACTAATCGTTTCTCAGCTGGTGCAGCAAACCCAACAACGTCATCTGAGTGGTTAAAAATTGCTGAAACTAACAGTATTGATTTAATGACTCAGCGTATCGGTCGTGATATCGCTAGTGAAACCATTTCGCTTTATAAAGCTGGTCACATGCCTTCACTTAACTTTGGCGCTGGTTACACTAAAGGTGTAAAGCAAACCGGTTCAGCTGATTATGATAATGCCAACATTGCATTGACTTTGAGTGTACCGATTTTTGAAGGTTTTAAAGTGACTTCGCAAGTTAAACAAGCACAGTTCCAATATGTTGAAGCTAGCGAAAAACTGGAACAAGTTCATCGTGGTGTCGTTAAGGATGTACGTAATAACTTTAACAACGTCGGTGCATCAATCAGTTCAATCCGCGCTTATGAGCAATCAGTTATTTCATCTGAAAGTGCACTAAAAGCCACTCAAGCCGGTTTTGAAGTAGGTACACGTACTATCGTTGACGTATTAAACCGTACCCGTGATTTATATGATTCAAAGCGTCAGCTATCTGATGCTCGTTATGGTTACATCAACTCTATCTTGGCGCTTAAGCAAGCCGCTGGTACATTGAGTGAAGACGACATTATCTCTATTAACAATGGTTTAATCGCGCAATAATGATTAGCTGGCGGTAAGCTAAAACACTTACCGCTGTTATTCAAAGCAAACAATTGAAAATAAGAGACAAAAAAACCGCCAATTGGCGGTTTTTTAATGTCTGTAAACTGAATCGATTAGAACGTCAATTCAACACCTGCAAATGCGCCTTTAAAGGTCATATTCTGCGTAGTGTCAGAAAAGTCATCAACGTCGAAGTTAAACTCACGGTAACCAACGCGAATGGCAGTATCTAGTGCAACACCATCAAACTTCCAACCTAGACCTGCGTTGTAATCGTACACACTGGTTTCATCAACACCTAACATGACATCAGCAAAAGCATATAAGCCAAGTCCAGGAATGCCCACTTCAGCGTTCGCATAAACCATAACGATGCCGCTATCTACGTCCACTTCTTCTGGATGCCCAGGATCTTGAACGCGCAGTGAACCATGCATTTGCTTGTAAGCAGCACCTAAATCTAAGGCGACTAAATCATTGTCTAAGATTTCATAATAAAGAACAAAATCAGTGTTACTTAAATCGTTGTATACCGTGGTATCACTATCAAATTGATGACCATTGAACATAAAGTTAGAGCCAACTTGGCTGCCTTTACCTTCTAAACGGTTCTCACGAATTTTGATATTAGGTACTAAAGGAATTGGATGCTCAATGGCAATCCAAACGCTACCTTGAGCTTTAGACTCATAATTATAGGTTTGCGCCACACCATCATCACTGTTAAATGAGCCATTGGTATCAGCATCCCAGTAATCACCACCAACTTTGAAACCCACAAGCGTTGATGCTTGTGCAGAAGATATGCTTAATATGCCTACAGCGGCCGTAGCAAGAAGTGTCTTTTTCATCATTATCCCTTTATCCCTGAGAGAGTAAGTTAGTTAAATCAATTACCGCGGCATTTGCACGCGATATATAGTTCGCCATCACTAACGAGTGGTTAGCTACTAATCCAAAACCATCACCATTTAAAACCATTGGGCTCCAAACAGTTTGCTGAGTTGCTTCAAGTTCACGAATAATTTGACGTAAACTCACTTCAGCATTTTTCTTTTCTAGCACATCGGCAAAATCAACTTCGATAGCTTTCATGAAATTTAATAATGCCCAAGCTGAACCTCGGCTTTCATAAAGCACATCATCAACTTTCCACCAGCTTGTTTTAATTTCGTTACTGGCTAAAGACGGTGTTGACTGTCTTGCTGTGCTGTCGCCTGCTAAATCGGTATTTAAACGATCTTGACCAACACTGGCAGATAAGCGTTGCGACATACTGCCTAAACGTTTCTGCACTTCTTTCAGCCATTCATTTAGGTTATCTGCACGAGCATAAAACTGTGCATTATTGTTTTCTGTATCACTAATTTTAGCGCGATAAAGTTTCAGTAATTTGATTGCTTCACGATATTCGCCTTCTGCACTTGGCACTAACCAGCTAGTGTGCTCAATATTGAGCTTTGAGTGCGCGGCAAGTAAATCTGCATCAGCTGTTGATTGCGACTGAGAACGACTGAACTCTTTACGCATAATCAATGCTAGGTCACGTGATTGCTCTAGTGCCCCAAACTCGAATGCTGGCATATTATCCATGATCACAGAAGGAGGCATAATATCATTTGATAGCCAGCCACCTGGTTTGTCCAATAGGGTTTCCATGGTAGAAATTAACGAAGAAGTTGTCGCATAACCAACAATGTCTTCACCACGTTCATTTTGCAGTACTTCTGGCTCAAGAATATCAGGCTCAACACTCCACCAAACCGCAATGAAATAACCGATTAATAAGATTATTCCTACAACGCCAAATACTTTATTCCTTGTCATTTGCATCAATACAACTCCTTAGTGATGATGGTGGTGATGGCTTTCTTGCTTGTCATTACTCGCCCTTTTTTCTACCGCCAGTTCGATTGCCAATGTTTTGCCATCCTTAAACGTCAGCACTAAAGGAACTGTATCCCCTATCGCTAGCGGCGTCGTTAATGATAGCAGCATAATATGGTTACCCGATGGTTGTAGCGTTAAGGTGCCATGAGATGGAATGTCAAAGCCGTCAACTTGACGCATTTTTACCATGCCATTCTCTTCAACCAAAGTGTGTAATTGCGCTTCTTTAGCCACTGGTGTTGTCACAGAAACTAATGTTACAGCATCATCTGAGTGGTTCATTAATGTCAAATATGCTGCTGTATTAGGCACACTGGCGGGCATCGCTCTTACATGTCCTTCACTGAGCATTATCCCTGCTGATGCTGAAAAAGAAAATACGGTTAACGCTAAAAAACTAAACAGTTGTTTGAATATTGCTTTCAATGTCATAAACTCCATTTACACCCTACTCGTGTCCATAAGGAAAACAACGAATGAGTCAGATTCAGGTTAAGGATGATCAAGGCGTACGTATTATCAGTTTCAATCGCCCTGAGAAACGTAATGCATTTAATCTTAAAATGTACCAACAGCTTACAGAATACCTGATCCAAGGTGAGAGCGACAACGACATTCGTACCTTTATGTTACGCGGTGAAGGGAACTGCTTCACCTCAGGTAATGATATTGCTGATTTCCTCGCCAGTGGCGAACTTAACGAGTCTCATCCGACAGTACAATTCTTACATTGTCTGCTTAATCTTAAAAAGCCCATCGTAGCAGCAGTATCTGGTGCAGCTGTAGGTATTGGCACAACAATGCTACTCCATTGCGACCTAGTTTATGCTGACAACAGCGCCAAGTTTCAATTACCTTTCGTAAATCTAGCCCTGGTGCCTGAAGCAGCTTCAAGTTTATTGTTACCACTTATTGTTGGCCAACAAAAAGCAGCTGAATTAATTCTATTAGGCGAAAGCTTTACGGCAGAAACGGCTTGCGAACTAAATATTATCAATCGGGTGATTGAGTCATCAGAATTAAACGATTTTGTTTTTGAACAAGCCAAAAAACTCGCGAATCAACCGCCATTATCACTGCAAGCATCTAAAAAGCTTCTGCGCTATAACCAAGCTGACGTTAAGCAGCAAATGCTAGCTGAGTTAGAAGTATTTAGCGAAAGACTAAAAAGTGATGAAGCAAAAGCACGCTTCCAAGCTTTCTTAAAAAGATAGAGTTAAGTGTCACTCGCTAATGAGCCAAACAGCTATTTGCTAACGTTAGTTGAATACTTTTATAAGACTCGTAAGCGCTGTTTGAAAATGGTGACTGCGGCACTTGGAAGGAATAAAGAACACTTTTATCGTGATGGTACGATAGTGATAAAACGACCTCTTCCTGTGCTGCGTGACTAGCGAAAATTGATGTTAGGGTAAATTCATCCCTAACATTAATATTTTGTTTTTTGCTGGCTTACGACAATAGCGGTAACAAAGTAAGCAATCAGTCCCATCGTTGGGCTTAAAAATATAGCAATCAATGTTAACACACGAGACCACATTACAGACCAACCAAACTGCTTTGAAAGCGAGTTTACTGCACCGCATATAATGCTTTTATCTGACTTTAAAAACGTTTCTACATCGGACATGTTCATTTTGTTTCTCCAGCAAATTCTAAATTGATTATTTCTTCAGAAATTGCATCGACACTTTTAAATTGATACCACTGCAACCCACATATCAGTAACGAACAAATAATAAAACTAATCACGGGAAGCAGAAGTAATGAAATTAATGGATCTGCTAAATGAAAAATCATCATTAAATCCATGAATTAGTCCTCATTGCTCGCTAATACAGAATCTGTAGTTGTTTCTGATACTGTATCCGATGCTGTTTCAGCTAATTCTAGTGAACTGTTTAACTCAAATGCTTGCTCTGCAATTTGACTGTGAAGCGAAAGTACGATTTCTTGTTTTGCTGATTGCAACATTTCAGAAGCCGTTTCACTTAAACGCGTTTCTAACACATCAATCATATCTTGACTGTTTAAATCGTTAGCCTGAGCGCTCATACTTGCAGTTGCAATTAACGCGACTAAAGCGACTTTTTTCAATACACTTTTTGCTGATGAGTTTGCGTTAGTATTAGTTGTAGAGATTAAACCATTTGTATTAGTAGTTGAGTTAAACATGATGTCTTCCTTTTCAATTGTTGGGTAACACCATGGTTATTACAAGCTACGTGCCAAGTTTTAAATTATTCATTAACACCTGAATTTAAAGAGCTTTTATTATAATTACTATTTTTAGCCAAAAACAAAAGTGAGCAATAATTAAACAATTAGTAATTCTCACCACTATAATAGTGAAATTAGCTAAAACTTAATTAGCCAAATTAACGGCATAAAAAAAGCGCCAATGATTGGCGCTTTAAATCTCGTTTAAGGGTCTTCTTAAACAATTATCTCGCGTTGCTTTTACACATTATTATTAGGGTAAAAAGTCACATCCGCTGGCGGACGACTCTGCTCCATTCTTGCTACGGCATCCCATATAACTGAAACACCCGCGCCTGCTTTATGGGCGTTCTCACTTAAATGTCTGCGCCAGCCTCTTGAACCAGGTAACCCCTGGAATAAGCCAATCATGTGACGAGTAATATGGTTTAACCTGCCACCGTCTTTTAAATGCTGCTCAATGTAAGGCATCATTTGCTCAATCACTTGTTCACGGGTGATAACCGGCTTTTCTTCGCCGTATATCAACTGATCCACTTTAGCCAATAAATACGGGTTCTGATAAGCCTCACGACCGATCATCACACCATCAAGTTGTTGTAAATGGCTCAGTGAGTCCTCTAAGGTTTTAACACCGCCATTAATACTAATGTTCAAATCAGCATAATCACGCTTTAACTGATAAACGCGCTCATAGTTAAGTTCAGGTATTTCGCGGTTTTCTTTCGGGCTTAAGCCCTGTAGCCATGCCTTACGGGCATGCACAATGAACGTATCGCAACCAACAGCCTTAACGGTATCAACAAAATCAGTCAAAAACTCGTAGCTGTCTTGCTCATCAATACCGATTCTCGTTTTAACTGTCACGGGAATATCGGCCACTTGTTTCATCGCATCAACACATTCAGCCACTAACGCAGGCTCACCCATTAAACAGGCACCAAAACGTCCGTTCTGCACTCTATCAGACGGACAACCGACATTAAGGTTAATCTCATCATAGCCACGCTCAAATGCCAATTTGGCACACGTCGCTAAATCTTTTGGATTCGAGCCACCTAACTGCAATGCAACAGGATGTTCTTCTTGGTTATAGGCTAAGTAATCACCTTGACCATGAATAATCGCACCAGTCGTCACCATCTCGGTATAAAGCACAGTATGTGCCGACATCAGTCTAGCAAAATATCGATAATGCCTATCTGTCCAATCAAGCATAGGGGCGATTGAAAGCGATCTGTTAAGTGTTGTTGCAGCCAAGAGATGTACCTTTTAGATGAATATCAGCGACTTATTGATTTTGAGTTTAAGCGGCATAATGCAATCTAATACCAGTCAAAATTTCAGCCGCACATTATATCACTATGCGGCTTTCAATTAATATTGTTAATGATGAATATCTAATCTGCTATCTGAGCGCAGTAATAAATAACCTTTTCATTAAAAAGGCTGATTAACCATTACCCAAAACTGGCTTTCATCACCACCAGTGACAAAATCACTTCTGATAACAATATCTTCAACTTCAAAACGGACACTCACACCATAAGAGGTTTTCATGTCTTTGTGTAAGTCATCAAGGCTAAACTCGTCGCTCACATTTCCCGCTTCAATCAATAATGCCCACTGCCACCAAGGCACATCATATAAATTAAACACTGGTAAATTTTGTAGTGGCTGCCAACGAGGAGTCATACGATATTCTAGCGCATAATTGACCGCGCTTCTTCCAGTAAACTGCTTCGAGTCATAACCTCTTAACCTATCAAATCCACCGAGTGAAACGCCTGCAAAGGTTGGGGGACGCTGGTAACTTTGGCTATCGCCATCAAAGCTATTCCAACTTGGTGTATCGGCAATATAGACGTTGGCGGCGAGTACTTGTTCTTCAAACCAGCCATTACTTCCCAGTGACATAAAAGCACTTTGTTCAAATTCCCACATAAACCAACTTGGGTTATCGCTTACTTCACTGCCAAGCGTTAATGTAAGATTGGTTTGACCGCCCTCTGAACTGTTATTCATTGAGTCACGATTATCCCAATCTAAAGCCAGCTCTATGCCATTTGCTTCATCAGGTAAATATTCCAGCGCTTCAAGTTCGCGATACTTATTAAAGGGCGTCAAAGTTATCGATGTGACACCTGACTCTAGTGGATTCCAGCTTATTGCATTTTTCTTTCTGGCTAGAGACGTTGCAGCGCCGTTTGCCCCGCCAGCCATAGGCAAAACATATTTAATATGTAATTTTGAAAAGCCTTCATCGCCTACACTGATTATGCGTTCAGTTTCAGTCTCGGTGTTTGCTTGCGGGAGATAGTATATGCCTTGCTCATAATGGCCACGAAATAACTCCGCGCTGAATAACCATTGATCGAGTTTGGGAATTTGATAATTGTAGAATCCAGCATAACTTAGCCAGCTGTCATTGGCTGAATATAAACCTATACCCAGTGCAACGGCTTGAGCTTGTCCAGCATGCTTTATGACACCTGCACCACCAATTGTTGTACTCAACGTTTCAGTTGAAAATATAATGGGCACAGCAACAAATTCTGCATCATAACTGTCGGCTGAATTCTTGGCTTGTTTATTCTTTTCTAACTCAACTGACGTTGATGTTGTTTGCTTATCGTCGCCCGCAATATCAACAGATACAATAGTATCTTCTGACATAAGGCTTTGAATAGGCTGTGTTTGAGCAAAGGCCCAACCACTATAAATAACGCAGTAAGTCACTAGCGCGGTTTTATACAACTGCACTCAATCTTCCTTCTAATACAAGGCACTGTTAAACGTGTGTAGCCTTGCAACATCTAGATGCCCCTAAGGGCTTTATTCTTGTAAATCGACAACCACTCGTGGGGTGAGTTTGGTCACGAGTTCGTAAGCGATGGTACCAATATGTTCAGCGACCTCTTCAACGGCTAGTGCTTGTCCCCATAACTGTACAAGATCACCAACTTGATCTGTCGCTTCTGCGCCTAAATCAACCGTTAGCATGTCCATCGATACGCGGCCAACAATCGGCACTCTTCGACCATTTAACCAAACAGGCGTTCCTTCAGGTGCATTACGGGGATAACCATCACCATAACCAATCGCGACCACACCTAATTTAGTGTCTTTATCGGCAGTCCAATGCGCACCATAACCCACACTTTGACCCGCTTTATGCTCACGTACAGCAATCAAATTAGATACTAACTCCATCGCAGGTTGTAAACCGTGATGGGTCCCCTTATCCCCAAATACAGGAGAAACCCCATATAAAGCAATACCAGGTCTTATCCAATCACATTGGCTTTGAGGCCAAAATAAGGTACCCGCTGAATTTGCTAAAGTGCGGTCCCCAGGAAGGTCAGATATGAGTTGAGTAAAAGCATCCATTTGTTGCTGAGTGAGATTATTGTCAGGCTCATCAGCACAGGCAAAGTGTGTCATTAAATGAACCGGCTTTTTCACGTTGGGGCAATCAATTAAACGCTGGTATACATCATCGAACTGTTCTAAGCCAAAACCCAGTCGATGCATACCTGAATCCACTTTGAGCCACACGGTGATAGGAGCTGATAATGTCGAGTTCTCAAGCATCTCAAGCTGAGATTCATGATGAACTACGGTGTCGATTTGATGCTCTACTAATAACGGAAGATCTGTCTGACGAAAGCAACCTTCAAGTAATAGCAGTTTCGCTTTCACCCCACCTTCACGCAATTGCAGCGCCTCTTCAAGCCTTGCCAAACCAAATCCATCGGCATTATCCACACACTGTGCAACATTCAGTAAGCCATGACCGTAACCATTAGCTTTAACCACTGCCATGACTTTACTGTTAGGAGCAATCTCTCTCAGCCTGACAAGGTTATCCTGTAAAGCCTGGCGACTAATTTCAGCACGGGGAAACGGTTTCAAATAATTAACCTTAAATGACGAATATATTCAGGTGTTCTTCACCATGAAAACAAAAAATTGAGCCTCTGTTTCATTAACAGAGGCTTGTTTGATAATAGCAATTTATAGACACAATACTGATTTATGAAACAGGATTAATCTTCATCAAATATTTGCGTTCCTGAGTAATTATCAAAGCGCGAGAACTGGCCTTGGAAGGTCAAAGGCACTCGACCAATCGGGCCGTTACGCTGTTTACCAATAATAATTTCCGCGACACCTTTTTGTTCAGAATCATCGTTATACACTTCATCACGATAAATAAACATGATCAAATCCGCATCTTGCTCAATCGAACCAGATTCACGTAAATCCGAGTTAACAGGTCGCTTATCAGCACGTTGCTCTAGCGAGCGGTTAAGCTGTGAAAGTGCAATAACTGGAATCTCGAGTTCTTTGGCCAGAGACTTCAGTGAGCGAGAAATTTCTGCAATTTCTAAGGTACGGTTATCTTTTAATGAAGGCACTTGCATTAACTGCAGGTAATCGATCATGATCATCGATAAACCGCCATACTCACGGGCAATCCGTCGAGCACGACTGCGTACTTCTGTTGGGGTTAAACCAGAGCCATCATCAATGTACATCTTGCCTTGCTCAAGCATGATACCCATGGTCGATGACACACGTGCCCAATCTTCATCATCGAGCTGACCGGTACGAATTTTAGTTTGATCCACTCGGCCTAAAGACGCGAGCATACGCATCATAATCTGTTCTGACGGCATCTCTAAACTGAAAATAAGTACCGGCTTATCCTCATTCATCGCAGCTTGTTCACACAAGTTCATCGCAAAGGTCGTTTTACCCATAGATGGACGTGCTGCCACAATTACCAAATCGCCAGATTGAAAACCTGCGGTCATTTTATCTAGGTCGCTAAAGCCACTCGACACCCCAGTTACACCGTTATGTGGGTTATTGTATAACTGTTCAATTTTATCGACGGTCTTTTCAAGAATTGATTTAATCCCTTCAGGGCCTTCATTGGCATTGGCACGGGACTCAGCAATCTTAAAGACTTTAGTTTCAGCTAAATCGAGTAAGTCACCTGAATTACGCCCTTCTGGGTTATAACCTGCATCGGCAATTTCATGGGCAACACCAATCATGTCACGCACAACCGCACGCTCACGCACGATATCGGCATACGATAAAATGTTACCGGCACTTGGGGTGTTTTTAGCAATCTCACCTAAATAGGCAAAACCACCGGCATCTTCAAGCTGATCTTCAACTTCAAGTCGCTCAGATACCGTAATCAAATCGATAGGTTGGCCGGTTTCAACAAGACGGCTCATCGCCGCATAAATCATTCGGTGAGAGCGAGAATAGAAATCATCTGCCACGATAGCCTCTGAGACTCTGTCCCAAGCTTCAGCATCGAGCATCAAGCCACCTAAAACAGACTGTTCAGCTTCAATAGAGTGAGGCGGTAATTTGAGCGCATCAACTTGTGCATCTCTTAACCTTTCTTTAGCCTTAAAAGGACCTTTTTGTGACATTAAAACTCCCAATTCCCAACCTGTTTGTAAAATATGGTATAACACCGAGGTCATGCAAACATGTTGCACCTTAAAATGTGCAACATTACCGCTCATGCGGACTAACAATAATAATATTTAAGGAAAGAACATGCGTATTGCACTCGTTGCAGCCCTTGTGCTGTCTTCCGGGCTAGCCCATGCCGATGAAGGCCAATGGCAACCCTATCAAATGCCTTCTATCGCAGATAAATTAGCACAACGTGGCATCGAAATTCCTGCAAAACAACTTGCAGATCTAACCCAATACCCAATGAATGCGGTTGTCGGCCTCGGCTATTGTACCGCCAGTTTCGTTTCGCCCCAAGGTCTAGTTGTTACCAATCATCATTGTGCCTACCGAGCAATACAATATAACAGTAAAACAGAACATAATTACTTGGCCGATGGCTTTCTTGCCAATACTAAAGCAGAAGAACCTTCAGCGGGTCCAAACGAGCGATTATACATTACTGAAGCCGTAACGGATGTCACTAAACAAGTAAATGCCGATTTAAGTAATGAGCCGCTTGCGCGATACGAAGATATTCAATCAAACCGCAAAGCGCTCATTAAAGAATGTGAAACCGATGAAAACTACCGCTGTTCGGTTAGTAGTTTCCATAACGGTTTAGAGTACTACTTAATTAAACAGCTGATTATTCGGGATGTTCGCCTAGTCTATGCACCACCAGAAAGCGTCGGCGCTTTTGGCGGTGACATCGATAATTACGAATACCCTCGCCACTCAGGCGACTTTACTTTCTTACGTGCTTACGTTGGCAAAGACGGTAAACCAGCAAGCTATGCTGAAGACAACGTACCGTTTGAGCCTAAGAGCTTTTTAAAAATTAATGCTGACGGCGTTAAAGCAGGTGACGGAGTCTTTGCTGCTGGTTACCCAGGTTCTACCAGTCGTTATCGTCTAACCAGTGAATTAGAGTTTGCTAGTGATTGGATGTATCCAACTTACGCCAAGCGCTATCAGCTACAAATCGACACCATTAATCAAATGGCGGCAGATAATAATACTATCGCGATAAAATATGCTGGCAGCCTTGCGTCAATGGCTAACCGTATGAAGAAACTTAACGGCTTGTTAGATGGCTTTAAAGCCACTGATATTGTCGGCATTAAGCAAGATCGTGAGAATGATTTCTTAACTTGGCTGAAAAAAGACACTCAAGCGAATCAGAACTTAATCACTGAATTAGAAGCGCTGCTTGCCAAGCAGCAAACTCAAGTTCAAACGGATTACTTTTTCAATAATGCGCAATCAAGTTCGTTATTGTCAGCAGCGAAAAAACTGTATCGTTTAGCGAAAGAAAAACAGCTCCCTGACGCAAAACGTGAACAAGGCTTTCAAGAGCGCGACATGAAAATGTTCGCCGCTAACTTAACACGCTTAGAACGCAGTTTTGATGTATCTGTTGATAAAACGCTATGGCTTCAAGATTTAAATGCATACATGGCACAAAGCCAGCGCGTGGCAATTTTAGATGATGCACTGAATAAAATCTCTGATTCAGAGGCACTATCAGCAAAATTAGATGGCTACTACGCTTTAACAGGTCTTACTGATAAAGAGCAACGACTTGCTTGGATGGAACAAGATGCACAAGCATTTGAAACCAGTTCTGATCCATTTATCCGTTTAGCTGTTGCACTGCACGACACCAATATGGCGCAAGAGAAAGCAGAAAACACATTAAAAGGTGAGTTGTCTACTGCACGCCCAGAATATATGGAAGCCATTATTGCTTACTACAAAGCCAATGATTGGCCTGTGTATCCAGATGCAAACCGTACCTTACGTATTACATACGGCATGGTAGATGGTTACCAATCAAGAGATGCACTTTACAAGCAGCCGTTTACACGCTTAGAAGGCATTGTAGGTAAGCACACTGGTGAAGCGCCTTATAACGCGCCGAAGAAGTTATTAGATGCAATCGCAACTAATGACTATGGCAACCATACTGTTGCGTCTGTCTATCAAGATCCTCGCTCATGGATTTGCAGCTTGTTCTCGTGTCTTGATAAACCAGAAGAGTTTAACTCAGTACCGGTTAACTTCTTATCAAGTGTTGATACTACAGGTGGCAACTCAGGTTCGCCGGTATTCAACGGTAAAGGTGAGTTAGTTGGTTTGAACTTTGATTCAACTTACGAAGCAATTACTAAAGATTGGTTCTTCAATCCAACCATTACCCGCGCAGTCCATGTCGACTTCCGCTATATCCTTTGGATGATGGATAAGGTTGATAATGCACAAAACTTAATGGATGAGTTAGAGTTAGTCAGAGACTAATTCTCTTGTTCATGAAACAAAAGGCACTTTTATCAAAGTGCCTTTTTTTATGCGTCTTTTTCATGAGCTTTTTGCCTGAACTTTTTGCCTGAACTTTTTACCTGAGTTTTTTGCCTGAATTTTTTGCCTGAATTTTTTGCCAGTGTAAGTCCAGATTACATTCGTCCAAATTACTTTTATTGCATTATTTCAAATCAAAGTATGCAGCCCATCACATTGCAATTTTACATATTCCAGACATAAAAAAACACCGCCAATTGGCGGTGTTTTCTTTAAAGCAAATTGCTATTAGTCTTCTGCAACAACAGAAACTTTAACAACAGCTTTAACTTCAGTGTGAAGCTGAACTTCAACTTCGAAGTCACCTAAAGTGCGTAAAGCACCTAAAGGTAGACGTACTTCAGCTTTAGCAAGCTCAACGCCAGCAGCAGTAACTGCATCAGCGATGTCGCGAGTACCAACTGAACCGAATAGTTTACCTTCGTCACCAGCTTTAGAAGCGATAACAACTGCTTCTAATGCAGCAAGCTTTTCAGCTCGTGCAGCACAAACACCTAATTCAGCAGCTAATTTAGCTTCTAATTCAGCGCGACGTGCTTCGAAAACTTTAACGTTTTCGTCATTAGCAACAACAGCTTTGCCTTGTGGCAAAAGGAAGTTACGTGCGTAACCGGCTTTAACTGAAACTTGGTCACCTAGGTTTCCAAGGTTAGCGATTTTATCAAGCAGAATAACGTTCATTATCTAATTCCTCTGATTAATACTGCGATTACTGATGTAAATCAGTGTAAGGCAGTAGAGAAAGATAACGAGCACGCTTAATCGCGCGAGCTAGTTGGCGTTGATATTTAGCACTAGTACCAGTGATACGGCTAGGAACAATCTTACCGCTTTCTGTTACGTAGTTTTTTAAAGTAACGATATCTTTGTAATCAATTTCTGCAACACCTTCAGAGGTGAAACGACAGAACTTGCGACGACGGAAATAACGTGCCATGTTGACAGTCTCCTAAGTTTTCAATTCGACATTTTCGGCGTGCATAACCAATTTATTTTGGCCATTTCGTCCTTGCTGCATAGAGATAAACCCTTCAACTTGGACCTGCACGCCTGCTTTTAATTCTTCTGTAACGCTATTAAAACGTTGTCCACTTAATATGACTTGGATGAGGCAATAAACGTTTCTCAACATCTGGCCTTCATACCGCTGCGCTTTGTGCTCTAACGTGATTACCTTATGTGGAATCCCGCTTGGGCTATCAAACCGCTTAGAACGAGTTATCGTTCCTGACAATACTAAGTGATTAACCACAGATTAATTATTCAGCAGATTCTTCAGCGCTTGCTTCAACTTCTTTTTCAGCAGCTGGTGCAGCAGTAGGAGCACGACGTGAATCACGCTCATCTTTTGCTTTAGCCATTGGAGAAGCTTCAGTAACAGCAGTTTTAGTGCGCATTACCATGTTACGCAGAACAGCGTCATTGAAACGGAAAGCTGTTTCTAACTCTTCGATAGACTCTGCAGTTGCTTCTACGTTCATAAGAACATAGTGAGCTTTATGTAGGTCTTGAATTGGGTAAGCCAATTGACGACGACCCCAATCTTCTAGACGGCTGATAGTACCGTTAGCATCAGTAATTACACTGCTGTAACGCTCGATCATACCTGGGACTTGTTCACTTTGATCTGGGTGAACCATAAATACGATTTCATAATGACGCATTTATTGCTCCTTACGGTTAATTAGCCTCACGTGTGGCTCAGTCAGACCAAGTTGGAGGCAAGGAACGAAATTAAATGACTGATTTGAGCGCGACATAGTACATAAACACAACAGCAAACTCAAGTAATACTTTGCCATCAAGTCTATTCGTTTAGTCTCTACTAAAAGTGAGACTGTCTTTTAACTTAACAACACATAAATACGATATAAAAATGAATAACTTAACCCTTCAAGACAGTGTTTAAGTAACGGATTGCTTTGCAGCCTACACGAATACAGGTATTATGACGCTTCATCCGTATTCCAGGCGTTCCTCATAACAACCCATAGATAAGCGTAATGAATAAAGTCATCATTTTTACTTCTACTTTGCTCGCCTCATCTTCTGCATGGGCATTAGTACCACCAGATTACAAAGAGCCACCAAGTGACTTTAACGCTGAAATTGAAGCGGGAATGCAACTAAACACCGGTAACAACCAGTCGCAAAACTTCAATGGCCGTACTTACTTAAATTACGACACTGAAAAAGCCCGACAAGAATTAACCTTAAAAGCCTACTATGCAGCTGATGATGAATCGACGACAGCTGAAAAATATGATCTTTACGCGCAATCTAGTTATAAACTGGATAGCGGTTATGTATTCGGACGCGGGGAATTCACTTGGGATGATTTTGGTAGTTATACCAAACTGTCAACGATATCTGCTGGTTACGGTTTCGATATTATTTCCAATTACCAAACCAAACTCAGTTTAGAAGTGGGTCCTGGTTATCGTTATGATTTGCCTAAAGCCACCGATTCCGATTTAAATCCAGAAGCCAACCAAGACATCATTTTACGTACTGCAGCAAAGTATTCGGTCAAGCTACAGGAATATACCAGTTTAAATGCCGATCTCACCTCAGAAGTCGGTGAAGACAACAATACCCTGACTTTAGATTTAAGTTATAAAAATACCTTTTTACAGGATTGGGCATTTAAAATTGGCGTTAATGTTAAGTACACCGCCGTTGTTCCTGAAGACAGTTTTAAAACCGATACCATTACCACGTTTAACCTGCTTTATACTTTCCAGTAGCATTCAAATTCAAAGCAAATAAAAACGGGCATAAGCCCGTTTTTTAATGCTGATAATTTATCTTAGCAAGATTAGCCTTTACGCTGGCGCACCGCTTCAAATAAACAAATACCCGTTGCAACAGATACATTTAAACTTGAAACACTACCCGCCATTGGGATAGATACGATTGAATCGCAGCTTTCACGTGTTAGGCGGCGCAAACCTTTATCTTCAGCGCCCATTGCGATAGCAAGTGGACCTTTTAAGTCGGCTTGGTACAATTCACAATCTGCTTCACCTGCAGCACCAATAATCCACACACCTTTTTGCTGAATATGGCGCATAGTGCGGGCAAGATTAGTCACTTGAAACAAAGGAACAGTTTCAGCTGCGCCACATGCCACTTTACTCACGGTTGCAGTTAAACCAACTGAATTATCCTTTGGTACAATAATACCTTGAACCCCTGCAGCATCCGCATTTCGCAAACATGCACCAAGGTTATGAGGGTCGGTAACACCATCAAGAATAAGTAGAAATGGCTGCTCTGTTTTTTCAAGCAAGGCATCTAAATCATTTTCAGTGAGTATTTTGGCTGGTTTCACTCGTGCGACAATACCTTGATGTTGGCTACTTGCTGATTTGTCATCAAGCACTTTACGTCCAGAGCGCTGCACAGAAACACCATATTGGTTTGCAGTGTTAATTAATGGCAGAACACGTTCATCTTCGCGTCCCTGTACTACCCATAATTCAATCACACGCTCTGGTGCATTTCGTAGCAAAGCTTCAACAGCATGTATGCCAAAAATGATATCTTGTTTTTTCATTTACTTATTTTCTCTTACGCTTTGCTTTAGTTGGTTTTTTTGCAGCTGTTGTAGCTGAGCTGTTTGCTGGTTTTTTAGATGATTTTCCTGCACTTTTTTTCTTAGCGCTAGATTTAGAACGTGGCTTTTTAGTACTTGGGCTACGTTTTGCCCCACTTTTCTCATCTTTAGCATCAGAACTATCTTTACCCGCTCCTGACTTGCTTGAACCAGATTTTCCAGCCCCCGCTTTAGCGCGTTCACGTGCTGTTAACGGTTTACGATTAGCTTTTTTACGGCTTTTCCCGTGATCGCCAAGCATGATAAGGTCTATTTGACGATCATCCAAGTTAACTGCGGCCACTTTTACATTCACTTCATCGCCCACTTGATATACGTTCTTGGTGTTTTCACCAATCAAACGTTGACGCATTGGATCAAATTGGTAGTAATCACTGACTAAACTTGAAATATGCACCAAGCCATCGATGTAGAGATCTTTCAGCCTCACAAATAAACCAAAGCTTGTTACCGAAGCGATAACTGCTTCAAAATCATCACCAACATGATCTTGCATGTATTCGCATTTAAGCCAATCAGCTACATCACGCGTCGCTTCATCTGCACGGCGTTCAGTCGTTGAACATTCCTCGCCTAACTTATCCAACTCTTCAAGGTCATAATGATAACCCCCTTCAGGAGTCCATTTATCCTTAACATTGGCATCTTGTGCAGCTAACAGGTAGCGGATCACACGGTGCAACACCAGATCTGGATAGCGTCGAATTGGCGAAGTGAAATGCGAGTATTCGGTTAATGCTAACCCAAAGTGACCATCATCATCAGGGCTATATACTGCTTGGCGCATTGAACGCAGTAACATGATTTGAATCAGTTCTGCATCCGGTCTATCAGCAATTTTCAGCATCACATCTTGATAATCAGATGGTGTCGGTTCATCACCGCCATTCATTGATAATCCGCGTTCAGCTAAAAACTCTTTAAAGTTTGCTAGCTTAGTTTCAGATGGCGCTTCATGGACACGATATAGCACTTCACCTTTATGTTTCTTCACAAACTTAGCAGAAGCGACGTTTGCGAGGATCATGCACTCTTCAATAATCTTATGAGCTTGGTTACGTCCACGGGGCACAATCGCTTCAATCTTACGTTGTTCATTAAAGATGAACTGGGTTTCAACGGTTTCAAATGCAATTGCACCGCGTTCAGCTCTACGCTCGTTCAAAGTTAAATACAGAGACTGTAAACATTGAAGATGCGGGAATAGTGCTTCATGCTCAGGCGCGATTTCGCCGCCTTCGAGCATTGCTGCGACTTGGGTATAAGTAAATCTTGCATGTGAATGCATCACTGCAGGATAAAACTTATAGCCAGATAACTTACCCGCCGCTGAAATTGTCATTTCTGCGACCATACATAAACGGTCAACATGCGGATTAAGCGAACATAAGCCGTTGGAAATTTTCTCTGGCAGCATTGGAATAACTTGCGATGGGAAGTACACCGAGTTACCACGGGCACGCGCCTCTTCATCTAATGCAGAATCAGTGCGCACATAATGACTCACATCTGCAATCGCTACCCATAAACGCCAGCCACCGCTAGGTTTTGTCTCAGCATAAACTGCATCATCAAAATCACGTGCATCTTCACCATCAATCGTCACTAAAGGTAAGTGACGTAAATCGACTCGACCTTGCTTATCAGACTCTGGTACTTCATCAGGAATGCGCTTGAGTTTTTTCTCAATCACTGATGACCATTTATGGGGTAAATCATAATTGCGCAGTGCAATTTCAATTTCCATACCGGGGGCCATCGTTTTACCAAGTACTTCAGTGACTTTCGCAGCGGCTTTAACAAAGCGGCCAGGTCTGCGGGTTAACTCAACAACAACCACGTCGCCTGCGCGAGCGCCATTGCTGTCTTCTTTAGCAATTAAGATTTCTTGGGTAATACGTCTATCATCAGCAATCACAAATGCCATGCCAGCATCAACGTGATAGCGACCTACTAATGGTGCTGCCCGTTGCTGAACTAGACGTACAATACGTGCTTCACGACGTCCACGACGATCTGAGCCCGCTTTTTGTGCTAGGACTTTATCGCCATGAAAATACATCTGCATATCGCGGTTATTAATAAATAAGTCATCTCCGCCTTCATCAGATTTAAAAAATCCAAATCCATCTCGGTGACCAATCACGCTGCCTGAAAGTAAATCCATCTTTTCAGGTAAACCATAGCTATGTCCGCGGGTGTAAACCAGTTGTCCATCACGCTCCATTGCACGCAAACGTCTTCTTAACGCTTCAAGATGATCTTCATCGACCATGTTTAATGCTGCGGCAATGTGCTCTCTAGTCACAGGTGATTTCTGGGCGCGTAAATACTCTAAGATGTATTCACGGCTAGGGATTGGGTTTTCGTACTTGTCTTGCTCTCTCTCAAAATGAGGATCGTTGATCATTCAATTTCCAAATAATTTACTCCAATGTTGGAGTATTAGCGTTTAGTGCAGCTGCGGCTGCTGTGCTCGCGCGACTATACTCGCGGGCATCTTAGCGGCTAATGTCTGCAATAATGAAGACGCTTTTTTCTGTGTCGCTTCATCATTAAATACGCTGTTATATAACCAATGGTAACCTAACTTGTAATCTACAGGGCTACCATAACCTTCGCCAAAAAGGCGAACTAACATTAATCGTGCTGGCACATCGCCATTAGCAGCAGCAGGCATCACATACTGCACTGCACGATTTTTATCTTTGACTACCATTTTACCGTGATAGTAATACTCGGCCAGTTTTAGCATCGTCTCTGCGCTACCTTGCTCTGCAGCAATTTGTAATTGTTTCATGCCTCTGGATGCATGCTGCGGCACACAAACACCATGATTAAGCATCTCACCCCATAAGAATTGATACATGGGCTGCTTTAGCACTTCGGCTCTCGCTTCGATGTCTTGTACTAGCTGGCAATCATCGGCTTTAACTTGCTGTAAATATTGATTCGTTCGGATCAATTTAAGTAATTGCTCATCATTATAAATATCCACTGAAGCCATTTCGGCAACGGTAATATATGGAATAAAACACAACAACAATAAACTTAAACGCAGCATAACGATTCTCAATGACACTTTAGTTACTCAATGCATCGGCATTATAGCTCAATTCTTGAGTATTAACTGCACAAACCGCAATTATTCAACACAATAGAAAACTGAATCGCTTGTATTAGATAGGAGAAAATGACGAAGGTAACTGGAGGATAACAGTGAATGTTCGATGTAAATTTTCAATCAATAAAACTAGGTCAACTACACAATAAAAAGGCCGCTAATTAGCGGCCTTCAATGTGTTAGTTAAATGGATTAACTAATACGATTGTTTCGTTTCTGTCAGGACCCGTTGATACGATATCAACTGGCGCTTCAAGTAACTCTTCGATACGCGCAATATAATTAAGTGCTGCTTGTGGCAGTTGCTCAATTGATGTCGCACCGAAAGTGGTTTCGCTCCAGCCTGGCATAGTTTCGAAAACAGGTGTTACCTGCTCGTAACCTTCAGCAGCTAAAGGAGTCACTGTTTCAACAGACCCATCTGGATACTGGTAACCAACACAAATCTTAACTTCTTCTAGGCCATCTAGAACGTCAAGTTTGGTTAGACAGAAGCCGCTTACACTGTTGATTTGAACTGCACGGCGCATTGCCACAGCATCTAACCAACCTGGACGACGTTTACGACCAGTTGTAGCACCGAACTCTTGACCTTTATGGCCTAAGTAGTCACCAATCTCATTCTCAAGCTCTGTTGGGAATGGACCAGCACCTACACGAGTGGTGTAAGCTTTCATGATACCTAATACATAATCTAAGTGGCGAGGACCAAAACCAGAACCAGTAGCTACGCCACCTGCTGTAGTGTTTGATGAAGTCACATATGGGTATGTACCATGGTCGATATCAAGTAATGTACCTTGTGCGCCTTCAAACAAGATTGGCTCACCCGCTTTACGGGCAGTATCTAGTAATTCAGTCACATCAGTACACATGCTTTTCAGATAATCAGCAATAGCTAATGCATCATCTAGCGTTGTTTGATAGTCAACAGCTTCACAATCATAGTATTCGGTTAGCATGAAGTTGTGATATTTCATCACTTCTTTTAGCTTAACAGCGAAAAGTTCAGCATTGAACAAATCACCTACGCGAAGACCACGACGAGAAATTTTATCTTCATAAGCTGGACCAATACCACGACCCGTTGTACCGATAGCTTGATTGCCGCGCGCTTTTTCGCGAGCCACATCAAGAGCACAATGGAAAGGTAGAATTAGTGGACATGCTTCTGAAATAAGAAGACGCTCTTCGACAGGAACACCACGCTCTTTAAGCATGTTGATCTCTTTCATCAAAGCATCGGGAGCGAGCACTACACCATTACCGATAATGCATTTCACATTGTCGCGTAAGATCCCTGACGGAATCAAATGAAGTACTGTTTTATCGCCGTCGATAACAAGAGTATGACCAGCATTGTGGCCGCCTTGGTAACGAACTACATATTTTGCCTGTTCTGTTAGAAGGTCGACAATCTTACCTTTTCCTTCGTCACCCCATTGAGTGCCGAGTACTACTACGTTTTTGCCCATCGTCTGCTGCAAGGTTGCGGTATAAAGGCGAATTTTAACAGATTTTTGGGGGTGTATTGCAAGTATTTTATGCGAAAATTATTAATAGTACTATGCCAGCAGACACCAATGATCCACCTAACCTCCTGAGAACATTCTTATTTTGGCTCGAAATCTCAGCTAAATATTTTTTCCATTGCAGTGGAAATAGTAACGGTCCAATCCCTTCTAAAACCAAAACTAAACCAATCGCAAACATCCACACTTGAAAATCCATCATTCATCCCACAATTTATTATTAACTCAACAACAGAACAGTGGCAGCATCAAACAAATGAAACACCATTATCATTTTGTATCATAGCTGTATTTGATAAAAAAAAGGCAATAAAAAACCCAGCATATAGCTGGGCTTTTTGAATTCCAAAAACGAATTAACGTTTTGAGAATTGTGGCTTACGACGTGCTTTACGTAGACCAACTTTCTTACGCTCAACTTTACGAGCATCACGGGTAACGAAACCAGCGCCGCGTAAAGAAGGACGTAGAGCTTCGTCTAACTGAAGCAATGCACGAGTAATACCGTGACGAATTGCACCTGCTTGGCCAGTGGTTCCACCGCCTTTAACAGTTACATAGATGTCAAGTTTATCTGTCATTTCAACTAGCTCAAGTGGTTGACGAACAACCATACGAGCAGTTTCACGACCAAAATATACATCTAGTGGACGTTGGTTAACAACGATTTGACCACTACCTGCTTTAGCGAATACGCGAGCAGTTGATGTTTTACGACGGCCAGTGCCGTAGTACTGAGTTGCAGACATTAGCTTACTCCCGGATTAGATATCAAGAACTTGTGGTTGTTGTGCAGCGTGGTTATGTTCAGCGCCAGAGTAAACTTTAAGTTTACGGAACATAGCGCGGCCCAAAGGACCTTTTGGTAACATACCCTTAACTGCTTTCTCGATAATCATCTCAGGCTTATGATCTTGCAGCTTTTCAAAAGTAATCTGCTTGATACCACCGATGAAACCTGAATGTGAGTAGTAAACTTTGCCTTTAGCTTTGTTACCAGTCACTGTAACTTTCTCAGCGTTAATAACGATGATGTAGTCACCAGTGTCAACATGAGGAGTATACTCTGGCTTATGCTTACCGCGTAAACGAGTAGCAATTTCAGTAGCGATACGACCTAAAGTTTTACCTTCAGCATCAACGACGAACCAGTCACGTGTGACTGTTTCTGGTGTAGCAGTAAATGTAGTCTTCATTTTACAAAAACCCAATGATTAAAATTCTGTCTCAATGCTGACTGCACATGCAATCAACACAATGACCATTTCAAAGCCCCTTCGAGCTGAAATTGGTTTAAATCTTCCACCCAAATTCGGTGGAGTAACGAGGGCAGGTGGCGGATTATAGACAAACTTGAGTTAAAAATCATCTAATTTTTTCATAATTATAAAAAAATCACCTATGAAGGTGATTTCTGGATTTTATGCTGAATATTCACTATCCCACCGACATGAGTTGTTCAATAAACACTCAAGCCTGTCAACTCAAATATAGCTAGCGAATAAGTTACCTATCTAAGTAAACCTAAATAGCAATTTGATATATGCCCTATTTAAGGAAGATGCTCTAAAGTTAAATAGTCATGAGACTGCATTTCAATCAGTCTTGAACGGCAGCGCCTAAACTCAAAGCTTAATAAGCCATCGGTATAGATATCTTCTAATGAGACTTCTGCAGAAATAATCAGTTTTACATTACGTTCGTAAAATTCATCGACCATGGCCAAAAAGCGCCTCGCGATATCGTCACCTGTGGTTGAAGACCCCATTTGCTCGAGGCCACTCACTAAAACAGTGTGATACAGCCTCGCCACTTCCATATAGTCACGTTGCGAACGAGGACCATCACATAAGTCTCTAAAGTTAGCTAATAAGACACCTTGAGATTGTTGGCGAATAGCAATCTCACGGCCTTCAATTTCAATAGAACCTGTAAGCACTTCTGATTCTGGCGCGAGTTGACCAAAGTAAGTGATTAAATTGGTATCCGCTTGCTGATCCAATGGGAAATGATAAATCTCTGCTTGTTCAAGAGTACGTAAACGGTAATCAATTCCCGAATCGACATTTAATATTTCACAATGCTCATTAATCAGTTTAATTGCAGGTAAGAACCGTGCGCGTTGTAAACCGTTCTTATATAAGTCGTCAGGAATAATATTAGAGGTCGCCACTAAGGCAACACCTTCTTTGAAGAGATATTGGAATAAGGTGCCCAGTAACATCGCGTCGGTAATGTCTGAGACAAAAAATTCATCAAAGCAGATTATCTTATATTGCTGCGCCATTTTCTTAGCAATGCTAATGAGCGGATCTTGTACCCCTTCCATTTCACCGAGGTCATGATGCAACTGGTGCATAAAACGATGGAAATGTGCACGCAATTTTTTATCTGTAGGCAGTGCATCATAAAAGGTATCCATCAAGTAGGTTTTACCGCGCCCTACTCCACCCCATAAATACAGCCCTTGAATCGATGAGTCGGATTTTTTCAATCCTATCGCACTAAACAACTTGCCAATACCTGAAGGTTGGACATCGGCAGCAATGACTTCTTCATAAACCCGTTGTAGCGATTTTACCGCTTGCTCTTGTGCTATATCGTGAGAAAAACCATCACGGGTTAAATCTTGCTGGTAATGCTGCCAAGGGCTTAACTGCGACACAAGTACGACTCTCTTATACTGCTGAAAATTCGAAACAATCATAGCATGCAGCTACAATTGAGGTAACGTTTTTAACTACAAAAAATTAACCTTTGTTAATATAGGCTGAACTTATTGAAACAGCGTAGACTCCGAGGTTATATATACCATGTACGATTATCAGATTAAATTTGATCAAAGGCGATAACTGTAAACTTTTACCGAGCCATGATTTAATTTTTCAAGGAGCAATAATTAATGAAGCCAAAATTAACTTTACTCTCAGCAGCAATTTTATCAGCCTCGCTATCTTTAATGCCGGCCTTATCACAAGCGGCAATTCCCCAAGCTGTTGATGGTCAAGCATTACCAAGCCTAGCGCCCATGCTTGAAAGAACAACACCTGCTGTTGTATCGGTTGCGGTAAGTGGTACCCAAACATCGAAACAACAAATCCCAGATGTATTTAAGTATTTCTTTGGCCCTAATGCGCCGCAAGAACAAGTCCAAGAGCGACCATTCAGAGGCTTAGGTTCTGGGGTTATTATTGATGCCAAAGAAGGCTATATCGTCACCAATAATCACGTCATTAACGGCGCAGATGAAATCAAAATTGGCCTACATGATGGACGAGAAATTGATGCTAAATTAATAGGCGCTGATCCAGAATCTGATATTGCGCTACTGCAAATTGAAGCAAAAAACCTAACGGCAATTAAACAGACTAACTCAGATGAAATTCGAGTGGGTGACTTTGCTGTGGCTATTGGTAACCCATTTGGCCTTGGACAAACCGTAACTTCAGGGATTGTTAGTGCTCTAGGGCGTAGTGGCCTTGGCATTGAAATGCTTGAGAACTTTATTCAAACCGACGCCGCGATTAACAGCGGTAATTCTGGCGGCGCACTCGTTAATTTAAATGGTGAGCTTATCGGTATCAATACAGCAATCGTTGCACCAAGTGGCGGTAACGTCGGGATTGGTTTTGCAATTCCCGCCAATATGGTGAACAACCTCATTAATCAAATTATTGAGCACGGTGAAGTGAAGCGTGGTGTACTTGGTGTCACGGGGCGCGATTTAGATAACGAGCTGGCAAAAGCGTTTGGCCTTGAAACCCAACATGGCGGGTTTATCAGTGAAGTCATGCCTGATAGCGCCGCTGATAAAGCAGGCATAGAAGCTGGCGACATTATTGTTAGCGTTAATGGTAAAAAGATTAAAAATTTCCAAGAGCTTAGAGCCAAAGTAGCCACAATGGGCGCTGGTGCAAAAGTTGAAATTGGCATTATTCGTGATGGCGATGAAGAAACCGCGAACGTAGTTCTAGGTGAATCAACCTCGAGTTCAGGTTCTGCCGATGATGCCCTCCACCCAATGTTAGAAGGGGCAGAACTGAGTAATAGCCGTAAAGGTATCGAAATTACGAGTATTGCACAGGGCTCTCCAGCAGCACGAAATGGCCTTCAAGAAGGAGACTTAATTGTCGGCTTAAATCGCAGTAAGGTCAAAAACCTGAACGCGTTAAAAGAAGAGCTAAAGAATCCACAAGGTGCTGTTGCGTTAAAGGTGCTCCGCGATAACAAATTAATGTACTTAGTACTGAGATAAAGCCTTAAATTAAATCTTATTATCAAACATAAATTAAGCATTGTAGTTTGTCGCTACGATGCTTAATTTTTTTAGTCATGATAATATTTGCTCATCTTTCCTATATGTAGTCGACCAATGAACTTCAAAGACACTATTCTTTACTTAAGCAAGGCTGTGGTATTTGGTTTGGTCATGGCTGCTGTATTCTTATTTGTTAATTCCATTACTAACAACAATAGCTTCAATAACGGCTTAACGACGACTCAACATCATAATGAATTGTCATTTGCTAGCGCTGTACGTAGAGCCGCTCCAGCAGTTGTAAACATATACAGCTTAAGTTTAGATCAAAATAGTCCACTGAACTCAAGCTCACTCCAAGGCCTTGGCTCCGGGGTGATCATGAGCAAAGAAGGCTACATTTTAACTAACTACCACGTGATCAAAAAAGCCGATGAGATTGTTATCGCGCTGCAAGATGGTCGTAAGTTTACGTCTGAAGTTGTGGGTTCAGATCAAATCACTGATTTAGCGGTCCTTAAAATTGAAATTGATGGCGACAATGTGCCTATTGTTCCTATTAATCTTAATAACCCCGCACAAGTGGGTGATGTGGTTTTAGCCATTGGTAATCCATATAATTTAGGTCAAACCATCACGCAAGGCATCATCAGTGCCACAGGTCGCAATGGCTTAAGCTCTGGTTACCTCGACTTTTTACAAACTGACGCAGCAATTAACGCTGGTAACTCTGGCGGCGCGTTAATTGATACCGGTGGTGAGCTTATTGGTATTAATACTGCTGCTTTCCAAATTGGTGCTGAAGGTGGTGGTCACGGGATTAACTTTGCTATTCCTATAAAGCTTGCCCATAGCATTATGGGGAAATTGATTACTAACGGCCGCGTGATCCGTGGTGCACTAGGTATTTCAGGCGAACCTTTGAGTCCTGTGATGGCGCAAATTCTCAATTTACCCGACCTTAAAGGCGTATTAGTCACAGGTGTTGATCCAAATGGCCCAGCATCAAAAGCAACGCTGCGTCCTCGTGATGTGATTATTCAATACGAAGAAGAAAGCGTACCAGGCGTTGAAATGTTAATGGATAGAATTGCCGAAACCACACCAGGTAATCAAGTGAATATCACTATTATTCGTGAAGGCAAACCACTAGAACTACCCGTTGTTATTGGAGAGAAGCTCCCTACTGATAGTTAATTTAAACTGGTTTATCCTCAAATAAAGCCTGCTCATGCAGGCTTTTTAATCACTCCAAATTCATGATGACTAAGTATTAAGACATAAAAAAGCCGCTCAAAAAGCGGCTTTAGTTATCAATACAGGTACTAGCTTAGCTAACGCGAACCACTTTGCCGCCTAAGCCTGCAAACTTATCTTCGATATGTTCATAGCCGCGATCTAAATGATAAATCCGATCGACAGTTGTGACACCATCAGCCATTAAGCCCGCAATCACTAAACTTGCTGATGCACGTAAATCCGTCGCCATCACTTGAGCACCATTCATGCGCTCTATACCTTTAATGATGCAAGTATTACCTTCAAGTTCCATCTCGGCGCCCATACGACTTAGCTCAGGTACATGCATAAAACGATTTTCAAAAATCGTTTCAGTCACATGACTGGTGCCTTCAGCTAATGCATTAAGTACACAAAACTGAGCTTGCATATCGGTTGGAAATGCAGGATATGGCGCTGTTTTAATATTAACAGCGACAGGACGTTTACCCTGCATATCAAGCTCGATCCAATCATCACCTGTGGTAATTTTCGCACCGGCATCTTCAAGTTTGGCAAGTACAGCTTCAAGTGATGAAGGGTCAGCATCAACACAACGAATACTTCCGCGCGTTACTGCTGCTGCAACCAAAAACGAACCGGTTTCGATTCGATCTGGCATCACTCGATGGTCACAGCCAGACAAACGTTCAACACCTTCAATTTTTAGTGTTGCAGTGCCTACACCAGATATTTTGGCCCCCATGCTAATTAAGCAATGGGCTAAATCATTAATTTCAGGTTCACGCGCAGCGTTTTCGATGATTGTTTCACCTTCAGCGAGCGTAGCGGCCATTAATAAGTTTTCAGTCGCGCCTACACTGACCATATCCATAAAGATATGTGCGCCCTTAAGACGGCCATCAACACGCGCTTTGATGTAACCTTCCTTCACCTCAATCTTAGCGCCCATTTGCTCTAAGCCTTGCAAGTGAAGATTTACAGGGCGGGCACCAATGGCACAACCACCAGGTAATGATACATCTGCAGTACCAAACCTTGCGAGTAATGGGCCTAAAATTAAAATAGACGCTCGCATGGTTTTAACGAGATCGTAAGGAGCACAAAACTCATTTAGGTTTTGAGTTGAAATACAGTACTTGCTGTCGCCTAACTCTTTCACTTCTGCGCCTAAACAACGCAATAACTTACACGTTGTATTGACGTCTCGAAGACTCGGTACGTTAGAAACGATAAAGTCAGTCTCTGCTAGCACACTTGCAAACAAAATCGGCAAAGCGGCATTTTTCGCCCCAGAAATGGTCACATTTCCAGAAAGCGGCTGACTGGCTTGAATTGTTAGTTTATCCACACTGACTCTCTGAAATTACATATTAAATAGTTTTTCACGCTTCCACTGTGTCGGCGTAAAAGTTTTGATGGTCAGCGCATGCAACTCACCACTGGCTATGAATTCATTCAATGGTGCGTAAATCGTCTGTTGTTGCTTTACTTTACTCATGCCATCAAAGCATTCGCCTACGGCAACGACCTTAAAATGACTACCGTCAGACGTGACATGAACTTCATCTACAGTGAGTGCGTCTGATAAAATTTGTTCGATTACTTTGCAATCCATGGAATTTGCTACCTTAAATTCAATGCTAGTTTTCTAGAAAAAAGGATTCTAAATCATATAACTCAATGAGTTTTTTTAGATGTTTACTCGGATTTGCCAATGTTCTTGGCTGAGTAGTGCTTTTACTGCAATTACCTAAGCATATCAGCTCAAGTAAAAATGCGACGCCTGCGCTGTCGGCATACTCTAAAGCAGACAAGTCTAACACTTGAGTGCTATCAGTAAACAACTGTTGTCGTTTTGGCCATAAATCAATGACCTCTGTTTGCCTTAATTGCCCTTTAATTTCACAAGTGTCACCTTGTTGTAAAAACTCAATCACGCAGCATTTTCCTTATCCTGTTTGTAATTGATTTCTTGTTGGGTGCGATCTTTTAGCATTTCAATCACCGAATCCACGCCTTTCTGGCGAATTAAGTTTGAAATTTCAGACTGTTTTGACGCAAGTAGACTCACCCCTTCAGCGACTAAATCAAATGCCTTCCAACTATCATCTTTAAGGCGTCTTGCTTTAAACATCACTTTAATCGGTGGGCGGCCATCTTCAATAATTTGCACATTTACATCGACGAATTTCTCATCGGCAAAATCACTCGCAGGGGAAAACTGTACTTTTTGACCTGTATACTCGGTAAAGGCTTGAGCGTAAGTCGCCACCAAGTAACCTTCAAACGCTTCGACAAAACGCTCACGTTGTTCTGGTGTCGTGTCGCGTAAATACTGCCCCATGACTTTATAAGCAGCATATTTGTAATCGACATATGGCATTAATTCTTCACGCACAATCACCTTTAAATGACTTAAATCTGCATCAATTAACGCTTTATCAGTATTAAAGCGATCAAAGGTTTTATTCGATACTTGCTGGACTAACTTAAAAGGGTCATGAGTATCTATTACTTCACTTGTCACTTCACTCGCAGACATTGTGAGACTCACAGTACTGCCAACTAACAACACCATAGTTTGCAAAATACGTTTAAAGACTTGGCTCATACTTCTCTCCTAATTATCCTTTGAAGAAACGCTATATAATAACTGCCCAATTAAATCCTCTAAAATCAATGCAGAGCGAGTGTCATGCACTCTATCCCCATCTGCTAACATTTCTATGTCATCGTCCATAAAGCCTGGGGTCAGCCCTAAAAATTGCTCACCTAATAACCCTGACGTTAAAATTGATAAGCTACTCGTTTCAGGGAACTGATTAAACTCTTTATCCATGGTTAAGGTAACTACGGGCACCAGCTTCTTATTATCCAGTGTAATTTTCGAGACTCGGCCAACGACAACACCGCCAACCTTCACAGGTGAACGCACCTTTAAACCGCCGATATTGTTAAACTCAGCTCTTAAAGTATAGGTCTCTTTACTCGACTTTAGTTCCACATTGGCAACGTTAAACACTAATACACAAAATGCCAACAACCCTGTTAGTAAAAAGAGCCCAACGAATAATTCTACTTTCCTTGTCAACATATGCTTCAACCACTTAATTAATGAATGCGAAATTTGTTACTGACCAAACATGATTGCTGTAAGCAAAAAGTCGAGTGCGAGTACCGCTAAACTTGCTTGCACCACTGTCGAAGTGGTTGCCTTACTTATCCCTTCTGGGTTTGGCGTGACCTCATACCCGCGGTACAAAGCAATCCAAGTTACTACCACGCCAAATAGAGCACTTTTAATCAAACAATTCACAATATCTTGGCGCCATTCGATAGATGCTTGCAGTATTGACCAAAAAGACCCGCTATCGATGCCTTTCCATTCAACCCCAACAAGATGACCACCTAAAATACCAACGAGGCAGAACATCATTGTTAATAAAGGTACACTTATCACCCCTGCCCAAAAACGCGGCGCAATCACTTGCCTTAATGGATCGATAGCCATCATCTCTAAGCTAGATAATTGCTCAGTGGATTTCATTAAGCCTATTTCTGCGGTTAATGCTGAACCTGCACGTCCCGCAAATAATAATGCCGTCACGACAGGGCCAAGTTCACGCAGTAAACTCAGCGCAACCATCGGGCCTAAACTTTCAACAGTGCCAAAATCAGCTAAAACGGTATAACCTTGAAGCGCCAAAACCATACCAATAAATAAGCCTGATACGATGATTATCACCATTGAGCGCACACCAAGCACATAAATTTGCTTAACCACTAATGGCAAACCTTTACTGATATTAGGCACATTGATAATCGCGCCCCAAAGCATTAAGCCTGCACGGCCTAGCCCTGCTAAAACATCCAATGCAACTCGGCCTAAGTCCGCCACACGACTAACTACGCCCATTTAGCATCTCCTGTTGGTAATCTTCAGCGGGAAAATGAAAAGGCACAGGCCCGTCTGGTCGGCCATTAATAAACTGTTCAATTTGAGGGTTATTTGATGCTCTAAGCTCGTCGGGAGTCCCTGAGGCAATCACTTTCTTTTCAGCAATCACGTACACGTAATCAGCAATGCTCAGAACAGCGTCAACATCGTGGGAAACAACGACAGAAGTGAGTTTTAAGGTACTGGATAGCTCACCGATTAATTTCACCAGCATCCCCATTGAAATAGGATCTTGCCCAGCAAATGGCTCATCATAAAGGATCATTTCAGGCTCTAAGGCAATCGCTCTCGCTAACGCTGCTCGCCTTTGCATACCGCCCGATAACTCATTAGGGTTCATCTGAGCTGCGCCTCGTAATCCCACCGCTTGCAACTTCATCATCACCACTTTACGAATAATGCTTTCAGGTAAACCAGAATGCTCACGTAATGCAAAAGCCACATTATCAAATACATTCATGTCGGTGAATAAGGCACCACTTTGAAATAGCATGCTCATGCGTTTACGCAGCTCAAATAATTGCTGACGTTTGAGTTGGTGAATATTTTCACCACTGAATAATACTTCACCGCTGTCTGGGGTTAATTGACCACCAATTAATTTAAGGAGCGTCGTTTTACCGATGCCGCTGGGGCCCATAATTGCGGTAACTTTTCCCTTAGGAATGTTCAAACAAATATCATCAAAGATGACACGTGAACCACGATTGAATTTCATATGACGAATTTCAACCAAAGGGGATGTATTTTGTAATGAACTTGAATCTGACATAGAGGAAATAATAGCCTTCCTGGCCCGCAAGATGTAGATCTGAATTGTACGAAATTGTGTAAGAACCTACAACAAATCAATCACCATGAGTTACAATCCACAACAATTATCGCATCTGCTCATATTTTTGTTAAAATTCTGCACAAATATAGCTATCAACACTTTTTTTGGACAAACATGCTTTTTAATATCTTGATGCTAATCGCTGGCCTAGGCGTATTAGTTTGGAGCGCAGATCGCTTCGTATATGGCGCAGCCGCTTTCGCTCGTAACCTTGGACTGCCGCCAATGCTGATTGGTTTAACCATTGTTGCAATGGGAAGTTCAGCACCCGAAATGTTTGTCGCAGCCACAGCATCAATGGAAGGCATGAGCAATACAGCCGTAGGTAATGTGCTGGGCTCAAACGTTGCTAACATCACCTTAATTCTTGGTATTACCGCCCTACTTGGTGCTATTTCAGTGAGTTCTCAAACACTCAAAAGAGAAATACCGCTAATGCTAGCAGCGACTGTTTTAGCCGGTTACCTCATCCATGACGGCATGCTAACTCGTTTTGAAGGCGGTGTTTTATTAGTCGCATTTTTTGGATTAATGGGCTATTTCATTTGGCAAGCCATGAGAAATAAGCAAATAGATCCGTTATCTGACGAATCTGATGCAGAGATCCCTAAAAATGTACCCACATTACATGCTATTATCTGGATCATTGTGGGCATGATCCTACTGCCGCTTTCTGCCGATTGGATGGTGACTGGTGCTGTAGGCATTGCCAAGACATTTGGGCTTTCCGACTTAGTCATCGGATTGACCATTATTGCAGTGGGTACCAGTTTACCTGAGCTTGCTGCATGTATTGCTGGGGTGTTGAAGAAAGAAGACGATCTCGCCATTGGTAACATTGTCGGATCGAACTTATTTAATATTTTAGCAGTATTGGCTATTCCTGGGCTCATCGCTCCAGGTGAGATTGATGCGCAAGCAAGTAGCCGAGATTTTTATATGGTGCTGGGTACCAGTACCGCATTAGCAGTACTCGTTTTATCCAGTGGCGCCAAAAAGCAGCTAACTCGCTGGCATGGCGTCATTTTATTAGTCGTCTTTATTGCGTACCAGATTGTCTTATTTCAATCTCAATAACGGGGCATAAAGACTTTTATCTCACTAATGCTAATGTTTAATTAGTGTTAGAACAGAGCGAGAGACCTATGATAGATCAGAAACAATTGCGCCAATGGGGCCGCCAGGTCATTGATATCGAGAAAACGGCATTAGATAACCTCTATCAATATGTTGATTCCGATGAGTTTGGCCAAGCTTGTGAACTTATTTTGCAATGTAAAGGCAAAGTCATTGTCATGGGTATGGGAAAATCGGGCCATATTGGTAACAAGATTTCAGCCACTCTCGCCAGTACAGGCACACCAGCGTTTTTTGTTCACCCAGGTGAAGCAAGCCATGGCGATTTAGGGGCTTTGGCTAAAAATGATATCGTCTTAGCAATTTCAAATTCTGGTGAATCAAGCGAAATTCTCACTTTGCTACCAGTAATTCAAAGAATGGGCGTACCGGTTATCGCGGTTACAGGGAAACCTAACTCGAATATGGCGCGCTTATCGAAATTGCATCTTTGTATTGAAGTACCAGAAGAGGCTTGTCCGTTAGGACTCGCACCCACTTCAAGCACAACTGCAACATTGGTCATGGGTGATGCACTAGCTGTCGCTTTGCTTCAAGCAAGGGGTTTTACCCGTGATGATTTCGCTTTATCTCACCCAGGCGGCTCTTTAGGCCGCAAATTACTGTTAAAAGTGTCAGATGTTATGCATCAAGGTGCTGATGTACCTATAGTTAACAGCAGTGTCTGCATCACTGAGTCCTTATATGAAATTTCAAATAAAGGTTTAGGCATGACTGCTGTGACTGATGATGGCGGTCAACTTGTGGGTATATTTACTGACGGGGATTTACGCCGCGTGATTGATGCAGAAAAGAATTTACGTACCACAGCCATTGCCGATGTCATGACACCAAACTGTATTACCATCAGTGCCGATATTTTAGCTGCACAAGCATTGCAAATTATGGATGAAAAAAGCATTAACGGCTTAATCGTGGTTGATAACGATCAACAACCTGTTGGCGCACTAAACATGCTCGATATGGTTAAAGCAGGAGTCATTTAATATGTCTGAAACACAAGTTCATCAAGGCTTATATGGCCCTGTCAGTGATGACATTTGGCAGCGCGCTAAAAAAATCAAACTGCTTATCTGTGATGTTGACGGCGTTTTTTCCGATGGCCGCATCTACTTAAGTAATGCAGGTGAAGAACTCAAAGCATTTCATACTCGAGATGGTTATGGCGTCCGCTCAATTTTAACCAGCGGTATTCAAGTCGCTGTGATCACAGGCCGTAAATCTGCCATTGTAGAAAACAGAATGACAGCTCTTGGCGTCAGCCATATCTATCAAGGCGTGGATGATAAACTTACCCCGTTTAAAGACTTGCTGAGCATTTATAATGTCAAACCTGATGAAGTCGCCTATATAGGTGATGACATGGTCGACTTACCCGTCATGAAAGAAGTGGGTCTTGCGGTTTGTGTGGCAGACGGTCACCCTTTTGTAAAACGTCACTGCCAAATGATTACTAGTATAAATGGCGGCAATGGGGCACTACGCGAATTAACTGATCTGCTATTGGTTAGCCAAGACAAATTTGAATCGGCCCATGGAATGAGTATATGAGCCGCACCACATTGGCCATTTTAGCCTTCTTTGGCGCTGCACTGATTTTATATTGGCAAGTCCAAGTCAAGCGCAGCCAGATGGAAGCATCAAAGCTGCCTGATCCTGCTCGTCCTGAGTTTATAGCTAATGACCTACGTAGTACTGAATTTAACGAGCAAGGCTTAGTCCAAAGTCGTGTATCAGCAAAACACATGGAACATTTTCAGCAAACAAATGAAACCTTGTTCACTGAACCTGTTTATCTTGTCTATCCAGAAAATGGTGAAGCTGAGTGGCAATTAACTGCTGATTTAGGCAAGCTTAATAAAGAAACTGGCAAAGTAGTGCTACAAAATAATGTTATTATTGATGCAATAAACATCAATGAACCAGTACAATCTTTGACAACCACTATGTTGGCTCTCGATTTGAACACTATGATCATGACGTCTGATCGACAAATATATGTCACAGGTCAAGATTTTAATATACAAGGCTTAGGCCTTTACGCTGATTTAAATGCCGAAGAATTAGAGCTTTTAAGTCAAGTAGAAGGAACGTATGAAGCAAAGTAATAACCTTACTGTCTCACTACAACATTTTGTAAAGTTGAGCCTAGTTGGAATAAGCCTAATTGGAATGACTGGCGTTAACGCTAAAGAAGGCGATCTACAACAAGAGCTAAAAGTCGCTGCTGTGAGCCAAAAAGCAGACATTAAAAATAACCAAGTTATTTTCTTTGGCCCTGTTAACGTCACCCAAGGCACGATTAACATTAATGCAGATGAATTACGCGCATTTAGTGAAGAGTCTGGTGGTCAAAAAACCATGGTTGCCACTGGTAATCCGGCTACATTCTCGCAAGAGTTAGATGATGGTCGTATTGGTACAGCCAGTGCCAATGAAATCAGATATGAGCTAGCCAGCAGTATTTTAACCTTAAAAGGTAACGCTAAACTTGATCAAGCAGGTAGCCAAGTTACCGGTAACCTCATCAGTTATAATATTGAAAAACAGCAATTGATTGCTGAAAGTACTGGCGACGGAAAAGACCGAGTCATCACAATTTTCCAGCCTGAAAACTACCCTGATTTAAATGAATCGAAAGACACTTCAGAGCAACCAGATAGCGCCTCATCTGAGCCTGTTTCAACAGAAGAAGTCACAGAGCAAGCACCTGAAGAAACAGCTGAGAAGTTAATTGAAAATCAATCTGATGCCGCTATCGAAAACACTGAAAATGGTTTGGATTCGGCAGCAGCAACTGAAGCTGAAACACCTTCAATAGCTAAGCCTGCATCAAGTGATGAACAATCAGCTTCAGATGCATTACCTGAAACACCAGCGCTAGAGCAAACTCAATAATGACCCAAATTACCTTAACAGCTGAAAACTTGGCTAAAAGCTACAAAAGTCGCCAAGTGGTCAAAAATGTCAGTCTTACCGTTAAAACTGGGCAAATTGTTGGGCTATTAGGGCCAAATGGTGCAGGTAAAACCACCACCTTTTATATGGTCGTTGGCTTAGTTAAAAGTGATAAAGGCCGCATATTAATTGATTCTGACGACCTCACGGCAGATCCAATGCACCTGCGTGCACGCAAAGGTATTGGCTATTTACCACAAGAAGCCAGTATTTTTCGCAAGTTAACCGTACACGATAATATTATGGCGGTGTTGCAAACCCGCAAGAGTTTAACGACTGAGCAGCGCATCGAAGAGTTAGAGCACTTATTAGAAGAGTTTAATATTACTCACATTCGCGATAGCCAAGGTATGGCATTATCGGGTGGTGAACGTCGACGTGTTGAAATCGCACGCGCATTAGCGGCAAATCCTAAGTTCATTCTGCTAGATGAGCCTTTTGCCGGTGTCGATCCTATCTCTGTGATAGATATCAAGAAAATTATTCAACAATTAAAAAATCGTGGACTTGGAGTACTCATTACCGACCATAATGTTCGTGAAACGCTTGATGTATGTGAGCGCGCGTATATTGTTAGCCACGGTGATTTAATTGCAGAAGGCACGCCTGCTGAAATCTTAGACAATCAGCAAGTCAGGTCAGTATACTTAGGTGAGCAATTCAAGCTATAGTTAGCATTCTTTAGTGCACAATATGGCATGTCGCGACCAGTATCAGTCCCACTTTTTAGTGCAATGTTCTAGACTGAACTTAAGCCAAGCTTCAGCTTAAGCCTAGAAGCAGTTTAAAAAGGTGCTAGACCCACACAATTGTTAGTCGCGACGATGAAACTCAATTAGGGATAAGCGGTAAATGAAAGCCTCACTCCAACTTAAAATGGGTCAACACCTGACTATGACCCCACAGTTGCAACAAGCCATTCGCTTATTGCAACTTTCCTCATTGGAGCTACAGCAAGAAATTCAACAAGCACTTGACTCAAATCCACTCCTTGAGCTCGAAGATGAGTTTGCTAAAGCAAAAGAACCAGTAAAAGAAAACGCCCAGCAAACCGATACTGATTTTAGTGATAACAGCCAAGTGACTGTTGAAAAAGACACCTCAACCGTAGACACCACTGAATCGTTGACCAAAGAATCCATGCCTGACGAATTACCAATGGATACCACATGGGATGAAGTTTACACAGCATCCCCAAGTTCAGGTTCTGGCGCAGTGGCTCGTGATGACGATATGCCTTTTCAGGGTGAAACCACAGAAGGCTTATATGAGCATTTAGAGTGGCAAAAAAATCTCACCCCTTTTTCTGAAAACGATCTGGTAATTGCCACAGCGATTATCGATGCCGTTGATGAACGTGGTTACTTAACCCAAACAACTGAAGACATATTGCAAGCTTTAGGCCTAGAAGATATTGAACTCGATGAAGTTGAAGCTGTACTCAAACGAGTTCAGCATTTTGATCCAGTAGGCGTTGCAGCAAGAGATTTAAGCGAATGCCTGATGATTCAGCTGGGCCAATACCCTAATGAAATACCTTGTATCGATAACGTTAAGCTACTGATTGCAGAACACCTAGACTTAATTGCAGGCCGCGACTTTAGATTATTAATGCGTAAAACCAAGCTTAAAGAAGATGATTTACGCGAAGCGATTCAATTTATTCAAACGCTTAACCCACGTCCAGGGTTACAGATCACTCCTATTAAAGATGAATATGTCATTCCAGATGTGACAGTGTTTAAAAAGAGTGGCCGTTGGGTCGTTGAGTTAAATCCAGATAACATGCCAAAAATTGGTGTGAATCAGCAATATGCAGCAATGGCAAAAGGCTCAGCAAACCAATCAGACAGCCAATTTATCCGTGGTCATTTGCAAGAAGCAAAATGGTTTATCAAGAGTATTGAAAGCCGTAATGAGACACTATTAAAAGTGGCTAATTGTATTGTGCAATTTCAGCAAGGCTTCTTTGAGTTTGGCGAAGAAGCAATGAAGCCAATGGTACTTAATGACATTGCTGAAGCCGTTGAAATGCATGAGTCGACGATTTCGCGTGTCACGACACAAAAGTATATGCACACCCCTAGGGGACTTTTTGAACTAAAATATTTCTTTTCAAGCCATGTGAGTACTGATGATGGCGGAGAGTGTTCTTCTACTGCAATTCGCGCATTTATTAAAAAGCTTGTTGCCGCAGAAAACCAGCAAAAGCCACTTAGCGATAGTAAAATGGCGACGCTATTGGCAGAACAAGGGATCAATGTTGCTCGGCGTACGATCGCCAAATATCGTGAAGCAATGCTCATCCCTCCCTCAAACCAACGCAAAAGCCTATAAGCCTTTGTTATTGGAGGATGATCTATGCAAATTAACCTGACTGGGCACCATGTGGAAATTACTCAATCTTTACGTGAGTATGTACAAACTAAGTTTTCAAAGCTTGAACGACACTTCGAACAGATCAATAATGTTCACGTTGTGCTCAATGTTCAAAAGCTGCAACAAATTGCAGAGGCAAAATTACACCTCAAAGGAGGTGAAGTTTTTGCGGTATCACAGAACGCTGATATGTATGTTGCAATTGACGCCCTGATCGACAAATTAGATCGTCAGGTAATTAAACACAAAGAGAAGTTAATTAAACACTAACGATGGAACTTCGCACCATTCTGCAGCCGGCGTGCACTACCTGCGCCACGCCGGGCAGTAAGAAAAAAGTACTGGAACTTATCAGCGATTTAATGGCTGCCCAGTACCCAACCCTATCTTCACAGGCTATTTTTGAAAGTTTAATAGCACGTGAAAAAATGGGTAGTACAGGTATAGGAAATGGCATTGCGATTCCTCATGGTCGATTAACTGATATCGAAGAACCGATAGCAATTTTGATCAAGTGTGAAGAAGGCATTGAGTTTGATGCTATCGACAAGAAACCCGTGGATATATTATTTGCGCTGTTAGTTCCTTCTGATCAATGCCAACAGCATTTAAGTACGCTGTCGAGTATGGCTGAAAAACTGAGCGATAAATTAATCCTTAAGCGACTTCGAAAGAGTCATGACGCTACAGAACTTTATCAGGTTATAACTGCATGAAACTTGTCATCGTATCAGGACGATCAGGCTCAGGTAAATCAGTAGCACTAAGGGTATTAGAAGATTTAGGTTATTACTGTGTTGATAACCTACCTTTACCACTTATTGGTAGTTTACTTGAACAGCTCAAAGGCAATAACGACCTTGTCGCGATTAGCGTCGACGTTCGTAATATTGAAGAGCAAGGCAAAGTGCTAGAAGAGCAAATAGCCTTGTTGTCTGACTCTAACGATACGACCATCATTAGTTTATTTTTAAATTCTAATGATAAAGTGCTGTTAAAGCGCTACAGTGAAACCCGCCGTTTACATCCTCTGTCAAAAAACCAAATTTCACTGCAAGAAGCGATTCAATTAGAAGGCCGTTTACTCGAGCCTATCGCTAAAATGGTCGATCACTACATTGATACTTCGCAGCTAACGATTTATGACTTAAGCGATCAAGTCAGACAAATCTTAATGGGCAGCATTGATAAAGAATTAGTGATCCACTTTGAATCTTTTGGTTTCAAACATGGTATGCCTACTGAAGCTGACTTTATGTTTGATGTACGCTTTTTACCAAATCCTCATTGGGAAACTGAGTTACGACCTCTAACAGGTCTCGATTTACCCGTGCAGGAATTCTTAGGTAGACAGCCTTTGGTGAATAAATTCATTTGGCAAATTGAAAACTTGTTCGAAACTTGGATGCCGCACCTTGAGCGTAACAACCGTAGCTACCTAACGATCGCGATTGGTTGTACAGGTGGTCAGCACCGCTCAGTTTATATTGCCGATCAACTAACAAAACGATTTTCTAATACTAAGCATCAAGTCAGTGCCCGCCATAGAGAACTCAAACTGTGACAACTGAATTGAGTATCTCGAAAGATATCACCATCAGTAACAAACTTGGACTCCATGCAAGAGCTGCAACTAAACTGGCCATACTAGCCACTGAGTTTGAAGCAAGCATAACCCTCATTCAAGGTGAAAAGCAGGCTAGCGCTGCCAGTGTATTAGGCTTATTAATGCTAGAAAGTGGCATAGGTAAAGTCATCACCGTCAAAGCACAAGGCGCTGATGCTCAACTCGCTTTAGATGCGGTATGTAAATTGATCAATGACAAGTTTGATGAAGAAAGCTAATCTCGACATTAATCACCAGTGTTGATATCAAACCCGTTGTAATCTCAATTGCCTCAGTCAACCCCAACGGTATACAAACTCTCTATTTATAATTATTCCCACCCTTTCTCCAGTTAATTCCCTTCAAGTTTGTTTTGTTCACTATACTGTTTAAAGTCCAACAAAAATCAATAAAGCGCTTAATTTTTATGCAGTAACTTGACGACGCTTAGAAACTGCTTCTCCCTTTCCACCCTGTTAAGTTAATATTGGCAATCGAATTTTTGAGGAGTGGCGAATGAGTATCGAAGTAATCGACAGCGAGCTTACCGAACAGCGCCTAAATCAGCTGACTCAAGCTTTGGGCAGCGGTATGTTTGTCCATGTTAGAAACATGCTCCATGATATGGCAGCATCAGATGTCGCCCTCATCCTTGAATCTTCTCCACCTAAAACTCGTCAAGTTCTATGGCAACTCATTGACCAAGAGCAAGCGGGTGATATTTTAGAAGATCTTGGTGAAGAACTTAAAGATTCGCTCATCAGCGGTATGACACCCGAAAAAGTCGCACAAGCTACCTCTGGTATGGATACCGATGACTTAGCCTATATCTTAAGAAGCCTTCCTGACGCAGTATATAAAAAAGTACTGCAATCAATGAGCAGCCAAGATCGTCACCGTGTAGAGCAAGCATTGTTATACCCTGACGACACCGCTGGCAGTATCATGAACACCGATACCGTCACCCTCAGACCAGACGTTAATATTGATGTAGTATTACGCTACCTTCGCCAGCGCGGGAATTTACCCGATACGACTGATACCTTGTATGTCGTTGATCGAAACGATCATGTATTGGGCGGAGTTCGCTTAGCCGACTTGCTCACTTGTAATCCGAGCGAAACGATCCGAACCATTATGGATCCTGAGCTTGAAAGTATCCCTGTGGCAATGCCTGATAATGAAGTCGCGCAATTATTCGAACGCCATGACTGGATTTCAGCCCCTGTCGTAGATGAAGAACAAAAGCTGTTAGGTCGTATTACCATTGATGACGTGGTCGATGTTATTCGTGAAGACGCCGAACACTCCATGATGGGGATGGCTGGTATGGATGATGACGAAGACACCTTCGGCCCCGTCATGAAAAGTACCTTCAGACGCTCTCTATGGCTCACAATTAACTTATTTGCTGCGTTACTTGCTGCATCAGTAAGTAACATGTTTGAAGGCACCTTAGAGCAGTTTGCCACCATTGCTATTTTAATGACCATTGTGCCAAGTATGGGCGGTGTTGCAGGTAACCAAACATTAGCGCTGGTTATACGTGGTATTGCACTAGGCCATATTGGTCAAAGTAACTCCCGTTGGCTTATCGGTAAAGAGTTAGCCATTGGTTTCCTTAACGGGATCATGTGGTCTGTACTGGTATTTTTTGCGGTATGGCTTTGGAAAGATGACATGGCATTAGGCGGCTTAATTGGCGGGGCCATGCTAATCAATATGACTGTCGCAGGCTTGGCTGGTGCAAGTATCCCGTTGATACTTAAAAAACTCAACATCGATCCAGCACTTGCTGGTGGCATGGTACTGACAACCGTCACTGATGTGATTGGCTTATTTGCATTCTTAGGGCTTGCAACAATATTCCTCATGTAATCAGTCACTTAATGTAAACGGTAAGTAAAAAATCCCACCATCGCTAGCCTCATCATACGAGGCTAGAACATCTATCCTAAGCTAATGGATAACATAAACAGCCAAACCCCTGCAGTTTACGAGCCTTGTACTCTATACATATTGGCTATCTTAAAGTTCAAACTCTCAAACGCAGATTTCACATAATAACTTCAGAGATTTATTCATACAAACCTACTTAGCTACACCTATGATTTATAAGAAATTAAAGCAGTCATTTTTGTAACTTTTATATAATTTATCACTGAAAGCTAAAACCACTGTTCCCGCCTATATTGCTAATTTACCTTCTTAGCTAGACGATCAAATTTCTGACACAAACTTAAGGTAAAATCCTTGCTGACAACACTGGTTATTATTCTTTACCAATTACACGCAACTTTGCACCAGATCAGACATTTTGCACCAATAAGGGGCGACCTTATATTTTAGAGTTATCACTTTAAAAAGTTAAGCCGCTGTTTTTAAATGAAAAAATATTTATCACAAAATTGGCACAAGTATTCCATATAGATATATACCACCTTAGGGGTAGTTTGATATTTGACCAATTTCACCACAAAAGACCCATTTGGAGCAACAGTGAAGACACAAAATATGATAAAGGAGAAAAACATGGAGCATCTAAAAGTTATCTTTGAGCAATGCCAATACCAATGGAACTTTTTTCATCATCTTGGTTTTAGCTGTTGGGATGTGGATAACAATATCAAGTCATAGAGTTATCGGCTTAAGTAATAAATTGAATACGAATAGTAACAGCATCAAGTTAAGTAGTAGGTAGTGTTATGACAGCAATAAACAGAACTTATACAACCGAGCTTAAACAGCAAGTGATCATGGAAGTTCAACAGCAAAACCGTTTAATTTCGGATGTTGCAAAACAGTACAGTGTGTCTGCTAAAACCATTTATCAATGGGTGAGAAAGAAAGACCAGAGACTTAGCGCTACTATGAACAAAAGCGCCACTATGAACAAAAGCGCCATCACAGCTGAAATAGCGAACTTACAACGTAAGCTGTCTCAACTAAACCAGCAACTGGTTGCAATCAATAGTAATTAGTTCGAAGCCAGTAATGAATATAAATAAGTGAACACAATAAAAATATTGGTTCATTAGCAGTTCAGGCAAGAAAAGTGGCTTTAGCTTTCGTCCCCCATCGAAGGTTAAGCAGTTAGATAATAACAGTCACTTCTCTTGTCAATTTTACAGTGAGAATTTGAGCAAATGAGTGAGTGGTTTGTCTTAAAATTTCAATAGCGGTTCAGGCAAGAAAAGTGGCTTTAGCTTTCGTCCCCCAGCGAAGGTTAAGCAGTTAGATAATAACAGTCACTTCTCTTGTCAATTTTACAGTGAGAATTTGAGCAAATGAGTGAGTGGTTTGTCTTAAAATTTCATTAGCGGTTCAGGCAAGAAAAGTGGCTTTAATATTCGTCCCCCAGCGAATATTAGGCAGTTATAATTAGCTGATAACAGTCACTCTTCTTGTCAATTTTATAATGTTTTATTGAACAACTAAGTTAAGCGAGTTACTCAATAATCATTAGCAGTTTCGGCAAGATAAGTTGTTTAGCTTTCGATCCCCAGCGAGAGTTAAAACTAGCAACATATCTTGTCAATTTATTATGCTGGATCTAGTGGTAATTAAGGTTAGGTTCACAGCGTAAAGTGCTACGACAAACTTGCTTGACTTCTCATCAGCGAAAGCGATTGGGAAGGGATAATAAAAATATAATGACAGGCAAGTTTGTCAGTTCATTCTTAATAATTGCTGTTGTGCCCCCATAAACAACAGCGGCTATTTTGAAGTACGTTACAGGGAATAAAAATAATAATATGTAACGATAAAATGTCGTAAGACAATGCAACAACAAAAGCCCTAATGAAATGGATTCATTAGGGCTTTTACCTTTCTATTCAATGGTACTTTTAATGACAGCTCGAATAACATCTGCATCTCACCATTTTTAAGTTAAAAACATACTGTCACAGGTACTGGTGATCATATTGTTCAGAATTAGCGGAATAAGAGCTTATTGACTCACTGACAGATAACGCTCTGTAGACCAATCAAAATAGTACTCTTTACCATCCCATTGATAAAAAGTCTGACCATCGCGCTGAATTACTCGCGCATTTTCTGGTAGCTGAGTCAGTCCTTTGGCATATTCAATACTGGTTGTAGTACGTTTAGGCGCTTCGATCGGCGTCGCTTTTTGAACGTAATTACTGCGCGGTCTATTATTCATATATCGATCACGGTAATAACGATCATAATAATCGTATCGATATGGGGAACGCCAACCATTATAGCCCCAGCGGTTATGCCATCGATTATTCCAACCGCTACTCCAACCAATACCAACGCTCGGGCCCCAATAATTGTTATAACCTACACCCCATCTCACTGACGATCCTGAATGGCGAGAGTACCGATCGTTTACATGCTTACCTGTCGAATAACTTGTAGCGTGCCGCGAATGTTCATCAGCAGCCACTTTAGAGAGCTGATGATGAGTATATACTTCAGCATTAATAGCACTTGAATACACAGTTAGTAAAAGAGGCGTGAGTATTATTAAACCGTAAAGCCTACGGTGCAAAAGCTCTCGGTCATCATGTTTATCAGTCATACTATTACTCCTTAGTTTCTTCAGCTCATTCCCACTTACCTGACAATTGGGTTCAAACAAAAACTCACATGAAGAAACGGGCAAACTTTACTCATTTCAGTTTACCTCAAAATTCCGTCCTACTAATAATCTTGGCTTAACCCAATATTATAAAAATGCTATAGTGCGCCCCAAAGAGCGATTAACAATAGAGTGAATAAGCCATGAGTTTTAAGGATTTACGTAGCTTTATCGATCACCTAGAAACCAACGGTGAACTGAAACGTATTAGTTATCCTGTTGATCCCAATCTAGAAATGACAGAAATTGCCGATCGTGTATTACGATCTGGTGGTCCAGCCCTGCTTTTTGAAAACCCAACAAATAACAGCATGCCAGTGCTAGTTAACCTGTTTGGTACACCTAAACGTGTGGCCATGGCATTGGGTAAAGAAGATCCATTAGCGCTGCGTGAAGTCGGTGAATTGCTGGCATTTTTAAAAGAGCCAGAACCTCCTAGTGGCTTTAAAGACGCGATTGCTAAAATCCCTAAATTCAAGCAAGCCTTGAACATGCCGCCTAAAACCGTGCGTAATCCTCCATGTCAGGAAGTGGTTATTACCGGTGACGATGTGGATTTAACCAAACTACCAGTTCAACACTGCTGGCCTGGGGATGTCGCTCCATTAGTAACATGGGGCCTGACCATCACTAAAGGGCCACGTCAGAAACGCCAAAACTTAGGTATTTATCGCCAGCAATTACTCGGTAAAAATAAGCTTATTATGCGCTGGCTTGACCATCGTGGTGGCGCGTTAGACTTTAAAGATTTTAAAGAAAAACACCCAGGTGAGCGCTACCCTGTTGTTGTAGCTCTAGGCGCAGATCCTGTGACCATTCTAGGCGCCGTTACTCCTGTACCAGATTCAATGAGTGAGTACGCCTTTGCCGGCCTATTGCGCGGTGAACGCACTGAAGTCTGTAAAGCATTAAGTTGCGACTTAGAAGTCCCCGCTACCAGCGAAATCATTTTAGAAGGTTATATTGACCCAGAAGAAATGGCTGAAGAAGGTCCTTACGGCGATCACACAGGCTACTATAACGAAACAGACAAGTTCCCAGTCTTTACTGTCACCCATATGACCCAACGTAAAGATGCTATTTATCACAGCACCTACACAGGTCGTCCACCTGATGAACCTGCGATGCTCGGGGTTGCACTGAACGAAGTATTCGTGCCAATTTTGCGTAAGCAATACCCTGAAATAATCGACTTCTACTTGCCGCCAGAGGGTTGCTCGTACCGTATGGCAGTGATTTCGATTCGTAAGCAATATGCAGGTCATGCTAAACGCGTGATGATGGGCGCTTGGTCATTCTTACGTCAGTTTATGTACACTAAGTTCATCATCATTGTAGATGAAGACGTGAACTGCCGCGATTGGCAAGATGTCATTTGGGCTATTACTACCCGTATGGATCCAACCCGTGACACTGTGATGGTAGATAACACCCCAATCGACTACTTAGATTTCGCTTCACCAGTAGCTGGATTAGGCTCAAAAATGGGCTTAGATGCCACTAACAAATGGCCTGGCGAAACTGACAGAGAATGGGGTACGCCGATAGTGATGGACACCAAAGTGAAAGAAAAGATTGATCATATTTGGGAAGAATTAGGTATTGATGACACTCCAACGCTATAATGGTGATCTATATCACACTAGCTTGACCTAGAACCCACATATAAAAAGAAAATAACCCTTCTCAGAAAGGGTCACAAAGGACGTTAGATGAACACCATTCGCTGTAAAGTTGAAAAAGTCACCGCGTTTAATGACGCAGTTTTTCAGGTATTTCTTAAGCCTGAAGCGGCTTTTGAGTTCCAAGCTGGGCAATACTTATCGATCGTGATGGGAGAAAAAGACAAACGTCCTTTCTCAATAGCATCTGCACCAAATGCAGAACTGCTTGAACTGCATATCGGCGCTGCTGTTTCTGAAAGCTACCCAATGCAAGTGGTAGAACGTCTAAAAAATGATGAATACATAGACATTGAAGCCCCAGCAGGTAATGCTTTTTTACGCGTTGAAAGCCAACGTCCACGTATTATGGTAGCTGGTGGTACAGGTTTCTCTTACATCAAAAGCATCATTGAAAATCAAATCGCGTTAGGTCAAACAGTAGCAACTCAATTCTACTGGGGCTGCCGCACTGAAGATGCAATGTACTATCAAGCGATTGCCCGTCAATGGCATGCTGATCACAACTGGTTAGAGTTTGTGCCTGTTGTCGAAGAAGCACCTGCTAACTGGAATGGCAAACAAGCCAATTTGCTTGAGCAAATTAAGCAAGACTATGTCAGCTTAGTGGGTTACGACATCTACATTGCAGGCCGTTTTGATATGGTTGGTGCAGCACGTGAAGTCTTTCGTGAAATGGGCGTTGATGAAGCTCACCTTTATGGTGATGCCTTCGCATTTATCAAATAAGTTTATTTAAAAGCACACTAAAAAAACCGACTTTTACCAGTCGGTTTTTTGTTTATCAGTAGCCATTTTCTAAAAACTGATATTCACTATTTATTTTCAAAGTTAAGTTAATTGAATCACCGTTTATCTTGAACAAGCCCTGTCAATTCATTACCATATTCGCCTATTTACTACTTTCTAGGCTTAATAAATAATGAAGTTATCTGTATTAGACCAACCCATTTATGACCATTTATATCGTGATATCAGAGAGTTTCGTAGCACCTTTGATTTGCCCATTGAAAATGCAGCTAGCCTAGACGACAAAGCAGATACCCTACACACTTCATTGATTATTGAAGAGCTCACAGAGCTCGCAGAAGCAGATTGCCGTGTTGAACAAGCTGATGCCATTGTTGATTCTGTTTATGTGCTTATGGGCCGTTTAGTACACCTGGGCGCATCGAATATGACCGATCGTTTAGAGATCAGCTATTTGATAGATTTATTACTCGCCGTTGCTAAAAACCGTGAAGTTAACTTCATTGAATGTTGGGATGAAGTTCATTCAAGCAACATGAGTAAAGTGTGCCGCAACGAGCAAGAACTCACCGAAACTATTGCTCATTATGCCAAGCAAGGTGTTGAAATTGTCGGTAGCACTAAAGGTGAGTTTATCATTGCCAAGTGTGCCAAAGATGTGGAAATGGCAGGTAAGGTGGTTCGCCAAGGTAAGGTATTAAAATCCGTTTATTATCGCCCTGCAGATTTAGCTAAATTAGTTACGAACTGATCTCCCTTTGAGCTGAGCCCCAAGCCGAAAACAAAAAAGCGCTCTCATGAGCGCTTTTTTATGGCAAATAATCACTGAGTGAGCACTTATTATGACATTCTATTAAGCATTTCTTTAAGAAACCGCCCAGCGCTGAAAACGATTGCCAATAATTCCACCTAAAATCAGCACAACCAAATACACCCAACCCGATAATGAAAAGTTAGCGATTGGCGTAAATAAAGCGCCCACATTACAACCATTGGCAAAGCGTGTGCCAAAGCCCATCAACAACCCGCCCAAAGCAAATAAGGCAAACTGTTTATAAGAATGATTTAAGCGTAATGAAAATCGGAACTTACCCATAAACAATACCGCAATTAACGCACCTAAAAATATCGCCATGTTCTGCACTGATATTTCATGGTCAAAAAATGCCGTAGTAAACATGCCTTCAGGGCGATCACTCATAGCTGAAATAGTCTCTAGCTCTACGCCAAACAACATCAGTCCTTTGGCAAACCAAATACCAAATGGCGTTGAAGCGCCCCAGCCTGACCCCGTACTAGCCATCATGACGCCAAATATAATTGCAATCACTAACGCTGTGGTGCGCATTTGCCATAAGCTAGCAAACCATGCTCGATATGTTTCCACACTCCACAACTTAAAGGGTTTGTCTTCTTGCTGAGCTAACTGTTGGCGGGCTAGCTCGCCATCGACGCCTAAATACGACCCATTCTGGCGACGGTGGCTCTCATACTTTTTAGCAAGTACTACGACAATGAATGCCAATAAACAGGTAATCACCATCGCCATAAAGTAGCCATTCAAAGGCGTATTAGCGAATAAGTCAGGTAAAAATACTCCTTTACCGTCATAGCTTTGAGAAGAAACCCAAGTATCAGTTATCCACTCCTGTCCGCTTTGTAATGGAAAGCCAAAAAATACCCCAGCGCCAAAAAACACTAACGTAGTCGCAGCCCGTGGAATATCACTGACAAATTCAACCATCATGCCAGTGGCGCAACAGCTTGATAAACTCATCCCAGCACCAAACATCACCCCGCCTAGCAATAAGCCCAAGTTGATTGGATTAATCCACAGATCAAACTGACTGTATCCGGTATTCATCAACAGACCTGCATTGATAAAGGCCGTAATAACAAACATAAACATCAAGGTTTGTAATAGTTGCGTTGAACCACGTCGATATGCACGATTAATACTTCCCGCAAAACCAATAGAGCCTTTCGCAAGGGCAAAACCTAAACTTAACCCTAGTAGTAACCGAAGAAACAACCCATCAGAGCTGAGCAAAGTGCTCCCAGCAACCAGAGTTAGCATGAGTATGATGAGACCAAACAGAGCTTGCTTGTTATTCATAGCTGTAACATTTACCAATATTTATGAAACAATTTAGTTACAAAGCTATTGATTTAAATAGCTTTTAATCGTTGTTAGTTTTTCGGTAATTGTGGTGAATCATCATACTGATGTCTATTGAAACCCGCCTGATTGATATACCACTTTGGACTAGCTCATGCCTGAAACAAAAAAATGCCACTCTATGAGTGGCATAGTGAGTAGAATAATGAATAGGATAGTGAGCAAGGTAGAATTATAAGCAGTATTAACATCGAGCTTTTATAACGTTTACGGCTCAGAGTCTGCCTTGTTGGATTGAGCAAGCTCGATGGTTTGTTGTAGCTTTTGTGGCTCATCCACCACCAGTAATAGCTGCTCAATTGGCTCTGGTAATTGCCCCATGGCGCCAAAATAACGTTGCGTTTGGTTAAAATCGACCGTCACATTGGCGACATCACCACGGCCAACAAACAAAATGTCTTCATCCTTGGTTTTGGTTGTTTCAGTGATGGTCACCGCTTTAATGTCAGCGATATTCACCATCAACAACCCCCAAATACTATTGTTAATCACCAGTTTGTCATCATGGGCATACAATGAATAATGCCGAGATATTCTGTAGTTCGCGATAAAGGTCAAAAAGCCATAACCGACAATAGCCGACACCAGAATTGCCGCTATTTCACTCCAGTCCACTAACAATAAATACGCGATAGTCGAGCCAATAAAACATAAGCCAATCATTAACCACATGAACCAAGCTTTGGCACTCAGTAGCTTAATATTGGTTATTGCTTTGGGGTGATTAGCACTAAACTTAGGAATACTGTAAAACCAATTAGCCGCTTCCCCCGCCATGATCATGCCTACCATTTGGCTTTTCTCATCGTCACTAATATTCAGTGCTTTTATTCTTGGGTCGCCTTTTAGTTTTCTTGCCTGCCATAAACCTTTAATCACACTAAATAATAAGTAAATTTCAAACAGTAGAATAACCGCAAGAATGGGATAGCGCACCCACATCACAAATTCAAAGTAACTGGCAATGTCTTCAGGAAAGCTCAAACGTGCCATCAAGGCGCTTAAGCTGAGTATCGCCAATATTTTCCATGGTTTTTGCTTACCGATATTGATAATTGCAATCCAATAAAGTACCGGTAAAACCAGAAAATAAAGCACAGAAATACCACTCACAACCGTCATTTCATAAGTGCTATTAAGCTGCTCAGGCATCACCTGAAAACCGATGACATAACTGATAATGGCCAGGGCTAAAAAGCCCAAACGAAATTTAAGCGAACGTTTCACAATACACTCCTTGTAACGATAAACCGTGAGCTAGCTGATTAGTGCAAAGCCAACCTATTCTGCTGAGGCAAAAACCAACTTAAGCCCTGAATCGCAGCGGTTGGAAATGCCATGCTGTGATCTGCCTCGGCAATAACCTGCAATTTGACATTAACCCCTTGGGTCGCCGACAGCCTATTTTTTTGCTCTAAGATGGCTTTAAATTCCTTCGCATCATTAACCATATCATGACCGAAATCAGTCAGCTCAGCCGTTTCATACTCGCCAATGGCAATAAACACCTTGGCATTGATGCTTTTAAGCATAAAGTCACTGCCGCGAAATTGCTTCATCAGTTGTTTATCGTTAAACCACAGAGAAGGGCTACTCAATAAGTAATTATTAAATAAATCCGGCTGGGTCAGTAAACTATAGGCGCCAAATAACCCACCTAAAGAATGACCCACTAAGGTGTTTTGGCTAGGTATAGTGCGGTAGGTTTTGTTGATATGGGGCATCAAGTTATTCGCAATAAAATGCAAATGGCGTTCGGCTTCGCCGGTTTTACGCTTCCAGCTTTCATCTGAGTTTGGGGTGTAATCACGAATACGACTTGCCGCAGGACTCATGCCCTCTTGCCAATCGATCCCCACTAAAATCGCTTGCTGCATATTGCGCATATTCATTGGTAATCGAGTAACACCTGAAACCACTTGAAAGTTGTACATGGCATCGGTCATATAGACCACAGGGTAATACTGAGCGGGATCGTTCTCTTGATAGCTATTAGGCAGCTTAATAAACACCTTATAGCTTCGGTCTGAGTCTTCTAGTGTAATGGAGCTTGTATTAGGAATGGAAAAGGCATCATTTGCCTTTGCTGGCGTCGGTAAGGTTGATAAACATAACCCCATTACCGCCACAACCAGCAATAAAAAAGTGTGCATCAGCTATCCTTGTTGATGTTGTTTTAGCGCTATTGATTAATGCTGAGCCTCTGATTGACCCAGCTATTATTCAGGCTATTGTACCGTTTTCACACTAAATTAGTAGGGCAACATATAATCAGCAGCGAGTGCAACGAACAAGGCAAATCCAGCCCAGTTATTATTCAAAAAAGCTTTGAAACAAGGTGCCCGTTCACGGCTGTAAATTAGCCATTGTTGGTAGCCACTAAAAACAATAAACGAGCTAATACCAATGCCATAAAATAAGCCGCGTTCAGCCGACCATCCTGCACAGATGAAACACACTAACGCAGCCAGTTGAAACAGTGCAATCCATTCTCTATCGTAGCGACCGAATAAAATTGCTGTCGATTTGATACCGACTTTTAAGTCATCATCTCTATCCACCATGGCATACATGGTGTCGTATGCGACTGTCCAGCACCAGTTAGCCGCAAATAGCCACCATGCTTCAATGGGGACATAACCCAGTTGGGCGGCATAGGCCATGGGGATTGACCAGCTCCAAACAATGCCTAAAAACATCTGTGGCATATTGGTGACCCGTTTCATAAACGGATACATGATGGTGAGAATGATACCCACCACAGAAAGCTTAACCACCAGCGGGTTTAAAAACAGTACTAAGCTAAAGGCGATTAATGCCATCACCACAAATAGTAATAAGGCTTCTTTACTACTGACTTCACCAGAAGCTAAAGGGCGGTGTTTAGTCCGCTCGACATGGGCATCGAGTTTTCGGTCGGCAAAGTCATTAATCACACAGCCACAAGCACGCATGATAAACACGCCAAATACAAAGATAACCAGTACCTTTATATCCGGCATACCACCAGCCGCTAATACCAGTGCCATAAGGCATGGCCACATGAGCAACAAAGTCCCAATGGGTCTGTCTAAACGTGTTAAACGTTGGTAAATCGAAATTTTCTCTTTTAGCGTCCATGAGGATACTGCCATGGCTAACTTCACTCCCGCATTTGAAGTTTATTCACTTCTTATTAGTCACACTGTCATGACGTTCTTTATTATGTGTTGGCCAAAATAATAATCTAACACGCTGAAAATTGAATTAATCAGCAAAAGCCATTAAAGCTTATTCTCATGGCAATTGCTTGATCGATATCAACAAATGATATTAAACAGAAAACGGCTCACTTTCTCTATTAACACGCTTCCAATTTGGCTAAAGAGACTAATAACCATTTGCTGCCAAAATCAGTAAAATTAACTTGTACTCGGGCTTTATCGGCTGTGCCTTCAAAGTCAGTCACTATGCCTTGACCAAATTTAAAGTGTTTCACTTTTTGTCCCACTTTAAAGCCACTGTCATTGGCGATTGACTGGCGAGGCACGTTAAATCGGCTGCTCATCGCTGGTGCTGATACCGACGCTTTCATGCGAATTTCTTCCACATATTCCGATGGGATTTCACCAATAAAACGAGAAGGACTGGCGTAATCTTCACGGCCATAAATGCGACGAGATTCAGCGTAACTGATGTACAGTTTTTGCATTGCGCGGGTCATACCCACATAACATAAGCGGCGTTCTTCATCTAAACGATCGCCTTCATCCAATGCCATTTTACTTGGGAAGATCCCTTCTTCAACGCCCGCCATAAAGACCACTGGAAACTCAAGACCTTTAGCCGAATGCAAAGTCATAAGCTGCACCGCATCGGTAAACTTATCGGCTTGCCCTTCACCTGCCTCAAGTGCGGCATGAGATAAAAAGGCATTTAGCTCGCCCATATCTTCCAGCTCTTCTGGCATCTCAAAACTGCGCGCAGCGGTGACTAATTCATTTAAGTTTTCTACGCGAGACTGGGCTTTTTCGCCCTTTTCAGCCTCGTACATGGCGCGTAAACCAGAACGCTGGATCACTGTATCAGCCATGCTATATAAACTCATGTCACTGGTGTCGGTGCGCATACCAATCACTAAATCCATGAAGCCATTAACGGCATTCGCCGCACGGCCAGTTAATACTTTCTCTTCCATTAATCGCACACTGGCTTGCCACATGGTCATTTCTTGCTGGCGAGCCGTTGAGCGAATAATTTCTAAAGTACGATTACCGATACCACGGGTTGGTGTATTCACCACTCTTTCAAAGGCTGCGTCGTCATCTTTGTTATTAATGAGTCGCATATAGCCCATGGCATCTTTAATTTCTTGGCGTTCGAAGAAACGCAAACCACCATAGATTCGGTAAGCTAAGCCTTTATGTAACAGCGCTTCCTCAAGGACACGTGACTGTGCATTTGAGCGGTATAAAATCGCACAATCAGCTAGATTGCCCCCTTTTGCATGCCATTCAGCCATTTTGCCGACAATAAAACGCGCTTCATCCATCTCATTAAAGGCGCAATAAATGGCGATGGGCTCACCGGCTTTATCTTCGGTCCACAGCTTTTTACCTAGACGCTCAGGATTATTAGCAATGAGTTCATTCGAGGCATTCAAGATATTGGCTGTTGAGCGATAATTCTGCTCCAGTCTAACCGTATTTGAACCAGGAAAGTCAGTTAAGAAACGGTGTAAGTTCTCAACTTGCGCACCACGCCAACCGTAAATAGATTGATCGTCATCACCCACAATCATCACATTAGCTGACTTACCCGCTAATACTCTGATCCAGGCATACTGAATCGCATTGGTATCTTGAAATTCGTCCACCAAAATATGCTTAAAACGTTCTTGATAGTGCGCCAATACGTGAGGTTTATTGAGCCATAACTCATGGGCGCGCAATAATATTTCAGCAAAATCCACCAAGCCTGCGCGATCGCATGACTCTTGGTAAATTTTGTAGATATTTAAAAGGTTTTGCTCAATGGGGAAATTGCCCGCATCGATATGCTTAGGACGTAATCCTTGGTCTTTTTTACCATTGATATAGCCTTGGCATTGACGAGGAGGATACTGTTTTTCGTCTAAATTTAGACTTTTAAGGATACGTTTTAGTAGACGTAATTGGTCGTCAGAATCAATGATCTGAAAGCTTTGCGGTAAATTCGCATCTTGATAATGGGTGCGTAATAAGCGATGCGCTAAGCCATGGAAGGTTCCAATCCACATGCGGCCCATGTTTGTGCCAACGACCTTTTCCACACGTTCGCGCATTTCTGCCGCCGCTTTATTGGTAAAGGTTACCGCTAGAATGGAGTATGGACTTTGTTGTTCAACCTGCATTAGCCAAGCAATACGATGGGTTAATACCCGCGTTTTACCACTGCCTGCGCCAGCCAAAACCAGCATGCTAGAAAGCGGTGCCCCTACGGCTTCGCGTTGCATTTCGTTTAAGCCATCTAATAATGATGATACGTCCATTGGTCCTCCCAAAAATCAAGCGGGCAGTATATCAGTTCAATGCCATGGGATCCTAGGGTGCAAGGAGGCTTAATCGTATAAGCACGGATAACAAGCGATGAATATCTTAATTACAGTTCATTGATACTCAAATTAAGAAGGGGATAATGAGCTAATTGTGAGTTTATATTAACGTTTGGTAACTCTTAATAGTGTTTGATAATTTATAATATTGTTTGATACTTTTTGGTGAGGAAGCCAGTTAAAAACTAACACATTCTGCCCCCCAAAAATTATTTCAAATTTTGAAGTTATCGTTTGAAAAAAATCAAAGTCGTGACGCTTCGCCCACACCAGACCAAAAGGGTATCAACAGCAATACCCTCTTGGATCACCCTGCCGCCTTAACGAAATTTTCTGAAAAGCGAAAGATTTCTACAAGGATGGATCCAGCTTTTAGCTTCTTTTTGATTCTACTTCGACCATCTTCGAAAATGACTAACGCTTTCGATGGGGCGTCCCTTCCCTTCGAAAGCTAGCTAGCCATCCATGGCTAGACTCACGCAATTTACTTGATGGCCTCAAGTCATATGGTGTCTTCAAATTGTATGCTCGAGCTTTTTAGAATACCCAAATGAAGTTAAATCGAAGAAGTAATAATCCCAGTGTAGATGCAGCAGCGAGCTTCCAAAACATGGATGTTTTGGCAGAGCTTACATGGATGTACTTGCAGCGCCTCGCAGTTGTATCTGCACATAAGCCTGCGGCAGGCAATTGGTTAAGTTGATGTTTTTACGATAATGTTTAGCGTAACAAGTACATCAATGGGGTAAAGTTAACATGTATAAAACCTCATTTGATTTAACTAGACTGGATAAGATAAAAAAGAGTAACTATGGATAAATTAAAAATCGAAAATATGAATGGCTTTACTCATCTTACTTTTGAATTATCGTCTGAAGAAGCTGATATGCTTCAGCGCAATAAAGAAATATTATCGAAGTATTTAGACCTTGAAGTTTTATTTGATCAAGTTATTGAAGAATTCTGGGAATATAAGAATAAAGTAGATTACTGGCGATTAAGGAGTGTATCTAAACCAATAGATTATGTATTGAATCATGAGATAAGAAGCTCTTTAAATCGGTTAGCTTTTAATTTACTTAATTTAGGTAAAGCTTATCTCGATATTCATTATCACGAAGACAAAAAAAGGTGTTTTTCTAGGGATTTAACAGGTAGTCAAGACATAGAACAATCAATCATAGATAAACGAGAAGAACTGTATAATAACAATTTGGGTTATGTCATAGCTTGTAAAATAAGAAATAATTCGCAACATAGAAATTTGCCAATCTCCACTTTCACAACTTCAATAAGTAATAATCAGCAAGATAATAAAACTCTAGTTGGTTTCAATATATTCATTAATTATGAAGAGCTTATCAAATTCAAAGTTCCGAAAGAGAAGTTATCTAATGGGATGAAATTTGAATTTACTGAAGCAATCGAAGGTTTTGCTCATGCTATATCTGAAATGCATATGCAAAATAGAACACTGGTAGAGAGTTCGGTGAAATTTGCAAAATCTGAGATTGAAAAATTTATTTCGAGTAAAGCTTCAGAAACAAATTTTGAACATTACATGGCTGAATTAGAGCTAATAAGTGGGCAAAAAGTTGGTGTTGATCTTGAGTGGTTTGAAGTCGCTGAGTATTTAAAACGTAAGCATCCTTTTGCAATCGATTATTCGAGATTTAGCTAAGATGTTTGATAAAAAATCCCTATGATTTTTGGCATTAGTTGCCATCACAGGGATTCTATTTTTATCGCTTCAACTACAAGTACAAACTAAATAATTAGTCTTTCCCTTGCTCACGTGCAATCGCACGGTAGGCAATATCAGTGCGGAAGTAGACGTCATCCCAGTGGATGGCATCGACTAACTTGTATGCGCTTGCTTGTGCTTCTGTAACTGTATTACCTAACGCAGTAGCACACAATACGCGGCCGCCTGCAGTGACAACGTGGCCGTCTTTCATTGCTGTGCCAGCGTGGAATACTTTGGCGTTGTTGTCGCCTAAAGATAAACCGTCAATCACGTCAGCTTTGCGGTATGCATCTGGGTAACCGCCTGCTGCAAGTACAACACCGACTGCTGCGCGTGAATCAAATTCTGCAGTCACAGTATCTAACTCACCACGGGTGGCTGCTAGACAAAGCTCAACTAAGTCTGATTGTAGACGCATCATGATTGGTTGTGTTTCTGGGTCGCCAAAGCGGCAGTTGTACTCAAGTACTTTTGCGCTGCCATCTGGAGAAATCATTAAACCTGCATATAAGAAGCCAGTGTATACATTGCCTTCTGCTGCCATGCCATCAACCGTTGGGCGGATAACATTTGCAATCGTCCAATCGTGAACGGCTTGGGTGACAACAGGGGCTGGTGAGTATGCACCCATGCCGCCAGTATTAGGGCCATAATCGCCGTTATCACGGGCTTTATGGTCTTGGCTGGTGGCCATTGCTAAGATGTTTTTGCCGTCTACCATCACGATAAAGCTGGCTTCTTCACCTTTTAAAAATTCTTCGATAACGACGCGAGAACCGGCTTCACCGAACTTGTTGCCTGCTAGCATGTCTTCGATAGCTGCATCAGCTTCAGCTTGGTCAGCAGCGATAATCACGCCTTTGCCTGCTGCTAAGCCGTCAGCTTTAATCACAACAGGGAAACCTGTTTTTGAGGTTAACTCTGCTGAGTACGCTTTTGCTGCTTCAATTTCAGTGAAGTTTGAGTAGTCAGCTGTTGGGATGTTATGACGTGCTAAAAAGTCTTTGGTAAAGGCTTTTGAAGACTCAAGCTGCGCAGCGCCTTGGGTAGGGCCGAAAATCGGTAATTTTGCTTCGTTAAAAGCATCGACTACGCCCAGTGCTAATGGCACTTCTGGACCAACAATCGTCAATTCAATTTTGTTGTCTTGAGCAAACTTAACTAACTCTGAAATCGCTTCAACGTTAATGTCGACGTTTTCTAGTTTTGGCTCTAAAGACGTGCCCGCATTGCCTGGCGCGACAAATACAGTGTCAACTTGTGGTGATTGTGCTGCTTTCCAAGCTAACGCATGTTCGCGCCCGCCGCCGCCTATTACTAAGACTCTCATTGATTCACCCTCAAACAATTAAAAATATAATCTTTTAAAAACGAAAAAAGCAGCCAAATGAGGCTGCTCTATTCAAATGCTATTTAGTGACGGAAGTGACGCATGCCAGTAAATACCATGGCAATGCCGTGCTCGTCTGCCGCTGCGATGATTTCTTCATCACGGATTGAGCCACCCGGTTGGATGATACAGCTAATACCTGCAGCCGCTGCTGCATCGATACCGTCACGGAATGGGAAGAAGGCATCCGATGCCATCACTGAACCTTCAACCACTAAACCTTCGTCAGCCGCTTTAATGCCAGCCACTTTAGCTGAGTAAACACGGCTCATTTGGCCAGCGCCGACACCGATAGTCATGCCATCTTTTGCGTAAACAATCGCGTTAGATTTAACGAATTTAGCCACTTTCCAGCAGAACATTAAGTCAGTTAGCTGCTCGGCTGTTGGTTGTATTTTTGATACCACTTTAACGTCAGCCACATCAACCATGCCTTGGTCGCGGTCTTGAACTAATAAGCCGCCGTTAACACGTTTGAAGTCTTGAGTCGTGGTTTTAGTATTCCACTGGCCGCACTCTAATAAACGTACGTTAGCTTTTGTTGCCACGATATCACGTGCTGCTTGGCTTACTGTTGGCGCAATAATCACTTCAACAAATTGACGGTCAACAATGGCTTTTGCGGTATCAGCATCTAACTCTTGGTTAAAGGCGATGATGCCACCAAATGCTGACGTTGGGTCAGTTTTGAATGCGCGATCGTAAGCTTCAAGAATGGTGTTGCCTAATGCCACACCACAAGGGTTAGCATGTTTTACGATGACACAAGCTGGGCCGTCAAATTCTTTAACACATTCTAGTGCTGAGTCAGTATCGGCGATGTTGTTGTATGACAGCGCTTTACCTTGCAATTGTGTTGCACTTGCAACTGAGGCTTCATCAATGTTGCTATCAACATAGAAAGCCGCTTTTTGATGGCTGTTTTCACCGTAGCGTAAATCTTGTTTTTTGATTAGCTGAGTGTTGAATGTACGTGGGAAGCTTGAATCTTCGTGACACTCATCTTTACTGTGGGCAGGAACCATAGTGCCAAAGTAGTTAGCAATCATGCCGTCATAAGCTGCAGTGTGCTCGAACGCTGCAATCGCTAGATCAAAACGGGTTTCAAGTGTGGTGCTACCTTCGTTTGCTTGCATTTCTGCAATGACGCGGTTGTAGTCGCTAGCGTTAACAACAATCGTGGTGTCTTTATGGTTTTTAGCGGTAGAACGCACCATTGTTGGGCCACCGATATCGATGTTTTCAACAGCATCGGCAAGGGTACAACCTTCTTTTGCTACAGTAGAAGCAAATGGGTATAGGTTAACGGCAACTAAATCGATTGGTTTGATGGCGTTTTGTTCCATCACGATTTCATCAATACCACGACGGGCTAGAATGCCACCGTGTACTTTTGGATGCAGAGTTTTAACACGACCATCCATGATCTCAGGATGACCTGTGTAGTCAGAGACTTCGGTCACTGGAATATTATTATCAGCAAGTAATTTAGCGGTGCCACCAGTAGAAAGTAATTCTACGCCTTGCTCATGTAATGCTTTAGCAAACTCAAGCATTCCAGTTTTATCAGATACGCTTAACAGCGCGCGACGAATAGGTCTGACAGTATTCATGTAGGTACAGTGTCCACTATTTATTTTAAGGAAGTTTGGCAAAACAGAATTACTCGAACACAGTTGCGTGAAATCTGTTTTGCCAAAGTTCCTACGCCCTTCATCTTATTGTTTTTAGGTGGGCCGTAATGAAACGCGCGTATTTTAACGTAATCAGTGTTATTTCGGGAAATTTATGCGCGATTTCACAATATTGAAATAAGAACAAAGTAAGGGGGTGAACTTTGTTCTATAAAACCCTTGACCTTGGATTTAACTCCAAGGTTTATAATTGGCTTATTAAGCTGGTAAAGGTTTGAATTTAAGTTTTCACTGGGCAGGTAAATATATGTATCGAATTGGCGAACTCGCGACTTTATTTGATGTTAAAACAGATACGCTGCGATTTTATGAAAAGCACGGTTTATTGGCATCTTCAACTCGTTCAGAGGCAGGGTATCGACTATATAGCCAAGATGATGCGCAAAAATTACGTTTTATTATTCGTGCGAAAGCGGTCGGCTTTAGTTTAAATGATATCGCAGAGCTGTTATCGATTGAGTTGGACAAAGCTAATTGGGCCTGCGCCGATGTGAAAGGCTTGGTGGATACCAAGTTAGAACAAGTACAGGCGAAGATCGCAGAGCTTGAATTTTTTGCCAGTTCATTAAATAAATTATCACAGGCGTGTTGCGGCGGACCTGATAGTGCTGAGCATTGCTCTATTTTAGAGGCGCTAGAATCAACCGATAAAGAGTTAAGCCCAAAAGTTGAACATCACCTTCATGCAGAAAAGCAGGGGTAGGACATATTATGTTATTAAGTAATTTTATTGAGTTATTTTTAGAGTCAGCGCCGTGGCTGTTATTAGGCCTAGTGTTGGCTGGCTTGTTAAAAGTGTTTGTACCGATGGCGTGGATGCAAAAACAGCTGGGTGGTCACGGTTTAAAAACTGTTGTTAAGGCTGCTGTTATTGGCGCACCTTTGCCGCTGTGTTCATGCGGGGTTATTCCGGCGGCAGTGGGACTTCGTCGCTCGGGTGCTTCAAAAGCTGCAACGACATCATTTTTAGTGTCGACGCCTGAAACGGGTGTCGATTCAGTAACGGTGTCTTATGTTTTATTAGGGCCATTTATGGCCATTATTCGCCCTATTGCTGCTATCACCAGTGCTGTTGTGGCTGGGCTATTAGTCGGTCGAGATGATAAGCCTGAAATCGTTGAAACTAAGTTAGATAAGGGTGAAAAATTAGCCCGCGAGCTTGGCGATAAAGGTGAAGTGACTTCTTCTTGCTGCAGTAAAAATAAAGCCAGCGCAGCGCCTAAATTTACACCTGATACAGCGCCTATGATGGCTAGTACAACTGAGACTAAAAGCTGTTGCTCAAGTAAGGCGGTACAGCCTGAAAAAACCAGCTGTTGTTCTAGTAAAGTGGATAAAGCTGAGGTTAAGTCAGACAAAGCTAGCTGTTGTGCAAGCAAAGCGGATAAAGCTAACCTTATGACAGAGGAGACCTGTTGTTGTTCAAGTAAGCCGGATCTCGCTGCTGAATCGTCTGAAAGCTGCTGTGAATCCACTAAAGACATGGCGACAGAGCTTAAAAGTGAGTCAATATTATCAAGAGTGAAATCAGGGTTGGTTTATGCCGCCACTGATTTAGTCAGAGATACCACGTTATGGTTGTTGGTGGGGTTATTCTTTGCTGCATTAGTACAGACGTTTGTGCCTGGTGATTTTCTTGCCAAGTGGGGTGATAGCATATTGGCTATGTTAGTGATGGTATTGATTTCTGTGCCAATGTACATCTGCGCTACAGCATCCACGCCAATTGCGGCTGGTTTGTTATTGGCTGGTGTTTCACCTGGTGCGGTATTGGTGTTCATGATGGCAGGTCCTGCTACCAATATCGCGACTTTAGGCGTTGTCACTAAAGAGTTAGGTAAGCGCGCCTTGTTTGGCTATCTAGGCGGCGTACTGGGTGTCGCATTAGCGTTTGGTGTATTGGTTAACTATCTTGTGGCAGAGTTTGGTTTTGTGGTGATGCCGCAAATTGGTCACGAGCATGAACTGCTTCCTTCGTATGTCACCATAGGCTCGGGTATTGTGTTGGCACTACTAATGGCAAAAGTGATTTACGATAAGTTACCTAAAAAGAGTATGAGAAGGGACTGTTGTTCTTAATGCTTGTATAGGTGGAACTTTAATTACTGAAAATATGCCGTTCAATAAAGGCCCGAAAGGGCCTTTTTAACGTCCGAACTATGTCCAATATGCCGCTGTTCCATTCTGAGTTTTATGCCACTTTCCATGCTGAAGGTAAGTCATTCGGTATCGAAAAAGTCCATGTTTTTGAGCGTTAACCAAGCTCAGTAAATATCATTGATAGGCATAGCCTATATTAAGAAAACTGCCTAGACCCCCTAAAAAGCCACTTATTATAGTTAATGCCGATCGGTTAAGAACACTTGAACGATCCTGCAGATGAAAGATAATCCCTACCAGTATTCTGGTGGGGATTTTTTATGTTTGCGCAAGAGCTTGAGTTAGTTCATGAGTCAGTAGAAGAAAGTGGGAATTATGCTTCTGTAATGGAAGCTATTGATTCACAGTGGATAGAACAATCATTACTTTCAGCCAACAAGGCAAGCATTCGTAATCGTCGCTTGCCTGCGCAGCAAGCCGTCTGGCTCGTGCTATGGATGGGATTAATCCGTAATCAATCCATAAAAGAAGTCTGCAGCTCAATGGATATCGCACTTCAACCTGGCAATAACAACTGGTCTCGTGTCGCACCGAGTGTACTAACAGATTGTCGCCGTCGCCTAGGTGAAGCCCCAATGTCATACCTATTTAAATCCACTATCTCAGCTTGGCTTAAGCAAGCTTTAGGTGGGAATAATGAGCTGGGGCTTACAACTCTCGCTGTTGATGGCACCGTGTTTCGTTGCCAAGACTCAGAAGAGAACGCAAACGAGTTTGGTTTTATTTCAAAAACACACAAACCTTATCCCCAGCTTCGACTTGTCAGCCTGATATCGACAGAAACCAGAATGGTATTGGGTGCGGCTTTTGATGGCTGTCACGTAGGCGAAATTACGCTGGCTCAACGCATAGCTCAAGACGCTTCAGATAACTCTTTAACGTTATTTGACCGCTGTTATTTTTCAGCTGACTTATTGCTAAACTGGCAAGCTGCAGGGACTCTGCGACACTGGCTGACACCAGTAAAGTCAAAAATGCGCTATGAGGTGGTTGAAGAATTTGCGAATAATGACTTACTCATCGATATGCCAGTCTCACCACAGGCGAGAAAGAAAAATCCAGAGCTCCCTGAAACATGGCGGGCACGTTTTATCGCTTATCAAGCGCCTAAAGGCGAAATAAAAGGCTTTGTTACCTCACTTATTGACCCCAAAAAGTATCCACTAGAAAAATTGCTTAATATTTACTGGCAACGCTGGGAAATAGAAGAAGGATACGGTGAGCTTAAGCAAACTCAACTACAAAGTAAGGTGACATTACGCAGCAGGTTTGCAGAAGGAGTAAGGCAAGAACTGTGGGGCATGCTTATCGCTTATAATCTTATCCGCCTAGAGATGGTTGCGATAGCAAAAGAGGCAGAGGTTGCGCCCTCTCGAATTAGTTTTACGGCAGCAATAAGTCTAATAGATACCCAATTGAGGTGGCAGGCTCTATCACCTGATGGAAAGTTGCCCGCTAAATTGAAACAAATGCGAGCCGATATAAAACACTTTATCTTACCTGATAAAAGAAAGCACCGAACGTATCCACGTTCAGTGCTTTATATACCTAGCCGCTATCCACTTAGATTTAAACAGTAATGCTTATCCGAACGGCATTAGTCTGATGACGGCTTTTTTGTGACTTCTATTTGCGCTATCAGCATGATATTAATATTGGGGTTATTTGTAATTAAAGTCTTTCCGATACATATGGTTACATTGTTAATGACTTGCTATGGAATACTTAATCTTAAAATAAGCTTAAGTGTTCATTAATACTATTAAAAAATTGGCATTTTGCTCACTAAATTAATAGTTAATTTTGTTGTAAAGCTATGATTATGGGTGTTTTAAAATTATATCCTTGATTTAATGTTTTATTTTTGTCAATAAAAACATCAGCTTAATTTTTTTGGGTTTATTTTTAATTATATAAGCATGTATTGATTTAGATCTGCGTCAAATTTCTAGCATAAAGGTTATAAATACAACATATCATCATGATGCGTGTGATTGTTGTCACTCTTTAAAAATGCGAAAAAGTCTAAGATACAAATGGGTTATACCTACAAAGTAGTATCAAACTTATTCGGAGTGATGATGAAAAATTTAACGAAATGCAGATTAGCATTCGTTGTTGCAGCAGCAATGGGGATTGCAGGTTGTGGTAGCGATGGTAAAGACGGCGAAGATGGCGCACCAGGTGAACCAGGTCCAGGACCAACTCCACCAGTAGTAGAAGCTTCTGAAGTGACTAATGTAGAATTTATTTCACATTTGGTTGAAGAAGGTCAAGTGACACTCGAGTTTGTGATTACAGATGAAGATGATGCATTAATCAATGGCCTTGAAAATGCTGCAGTATATTTAGCTGCAAAAACTGACCATGGCATTCAACGTTCGCGTGATGGCTCTGTTGGTGGCAGTGCATCTGCAAGCGATGAAGGTGCAACGTTAACTATGCTTGACGATGGTCACTACGAATTTGTCGCGCCAATGGCAGCTGTTCAAGCTGATACTGAAGGGCTAATTCGTTTACAAGTAGGTGGCGGAGATAACATCGCTTCTTCACCTTACATTATTGTAAACAAACCAGAGATGACTCACACAACAACAACTGAAACCTGTTATTCATGTCACGTTGATTACGCGACTTCAGATATCAGACATAGCGGTTATGTTGCTTTAAATACTGATGGCGAAGTAGATTTCGTTGGCGGTTGTATGGTTTGTCATAACAACGTAGCTCGTGATGTCGATTCTGAAGGAAACTCTTTAGATACTGGCGGATATGCTAAAGCGACTATGCAGAAACTAGGTCACATCAATCACCAGAAGTTTGAAAAAGACTTTACACCAACTAACTGTTATACCTGTCACGCTGAGCCAGTGATGAATACAAGTATTGCAGGTAATGGTTGTAGTGATTGTCACACAACGGGTTCTGCTTCTGCACAATTCATTATGGCAAACAGTGATTTTGATGCACGTGAATTCCACGCTAAATCAGAAAAAATTGGTATCGATGAGCGTCAAGTAATCCGTGCTGAGCATTCAACTACACTTTCTGCTGTATACATGAATGACACTGGTGCTTATTGTACTGACCTAAGTTTATTCAAAGGCGAAGAGCAACTAAGCATCGAAACACTATATGCTGACGGTACACTTAGTTATGCCAGCACATACATTCATGGTTACCACAATGAGTCGATTGTTGGGCGTGAGTCTCGTAGCTACGAAGAGTCATACAACGCTGACGGTTCTAAAACTTTCTGTCATCCAACATTAGATCTTCAAACAGCCCAAATAATGGCAAGCTCTCGCTTGACCTTTAAAGGTGGAAACTGGAACGATGATGATGGCAAATACGGTGTTTCATTCACTAGCTACTCGCCAGTAACTGAGCTTGCTGATTTATCACAAGAAACAGAATACGATCGTCGTCATGCTGTGACTACTGATAGCTGTACTACTTGTCACAA
>NZ_JAJGZS010000024.1:0-84833 GCF_020806285.1 Shewanella sp. 10N.7 | reverse complement strand
GCCGTGTCAGTGGATGCGCATTATAGGGAGATTCTGAAACACCGCAAGGGCTTTTTTAAAGAAAATTCACTTTCCGCGTTTGCTTGCTGAGAATTTAAACTAATCAGCTATTTTTTATGCTTTTTTAACAACAAAAGAGCACTTTTAGGCTTTATACTGAGGGTAATTAAACAAATCAGGGATTTTATATGTTTAGCTCAATTCGTTCTTATCAGGGGATCCATCCTCAATTAGCTGATAATGTCTATGTAGATAGTGCTGCTGTAATAGTAGGTGATATTGCTTTAGATCATGATGCCAGTATTTGGCCAATGGTTGCAGCGAGAGGTGATGTTAATATCATCCGTATCGGTAAACGTAGTAATGTACAAGATGGCTCTATTCTTCACGTTACTCGTAAATCACCTTCTAACCCAGAAGGTAACCCTTTATTGATTGGTGATGATGTCACTATTGGTCACAAAGCTATGCTTCATGGTTGTACTGTTGGTAATCGTGTTTTAGTCGGCATGGGCGCGATCATTTTAGACGGGGCTATCTTAGAGGACGATGTGATACTTGGTGCAGGCTCACTTGTCCCTCCTGGTAAGGTATTACAAAGCGGGTTTCTCTATGTGGGGAGTCCTTGTAAACAAGTGAGACCTTTAACTGATAAAGAAATCGCTTTTTTACCTCAATCTGCAGATAACTATGTGCGTTTAAAGAATGAGTATTTAGTGGACCTTCAACAGTCTAGCTAAACCCATCTTTATAAATTTGGCACATATAAGCCGATACTATTCGATATATATGTGTCCGTGCTCATCGAACGACTCTGATTCGATGAGTGCCTCTGCTAAATCCTCTATATCAAATCTGACTTGCTCAAAGGCAACTATTGCTTCTGTTCCATTTTTGATAGTTGTTGATGTCAACTTTTCTATAATCGCAGGTTTAATGAAGCAGCTAACATTCACTCCTTGAACTTGTACAATTAAGTACACTTGTTTTAATGCTTCATCCCATTCGACAATATCGGTAAAAATAATACTTTGGTTCATGCGAACGCCCTTATACCAACTGCGCTCTCAAGGTGTCGTGGACAGCTTGAGTATTTGGCATAACGCCTCGCCAAATATTAAAGCTTTGCGCTGCTTGCCCAACTAACATGCCTAAGCCATCGGCGACTTCAACAGCGCCTTTTGATAATGCCCATTGATTAAATAATGTCATTTCTGCGCCGTATGACATGTCATAACATTGAGTTTTAGGGCTGATAATACTTTGTGGGAGACTAATAAGCTCTCCTGCTAACCCTGCCGATGTTGAATTAATAATCATATCGAATGGTGTATCTAACTCATCAATGGGTCTAGCTTGCACTTCACCAAACTCATTAAAAATTTCAGCAAGGTTTTGCGCTTTGCTAAACGTACGATTGCATATTGTGACTTTTGCCCCAGCTTCTAGTAATGGCTTAATACAGCCTCTTGCTGCGCCACCAGCTCCAACTAACAATAAACGCTTATTCGATATACAACCAAAGTGCTGCTTAATATCAGCGACAAGACCCACGCCGTCAGTATTGTCACCGCGTATTCTTCCATCTGGTAAATAGATAAGAGTGTTAACGGCACCTGCAAGTTTTGCTAATTCACTTAATTCATCACACGCCGCATAAGCTTGCTCTTTAAAAGGAGCGGTGACATTCGCCCCTTTACCACCAGCAGTGAAAAATGCCATTAACGATTGAGAGAATTGATCTACCGGTGCAAGTATCGCTTGGTAAGTGATTACTTGCTGAGTTTGTTTAGCAAACTCAGTATGGATATATGGCGACTTACTCTGTGCGATTGGGTTGCCAAATACTGCATACTTATCGGTCATCAATATTCTCTCTTCGTTTATTGCATTGATATTAAGTTACTAATATTGCAAATTACTAATATTAAAAGTTACTTAGTGTAAGCCTTAGGCATACTGGATTGTGTCATATAGCGGTCACGCAGCTCATCATGGCGACTTTCAGTGCTTTGCTCTTCACCGTTAATCCACATCTTTTGAATGTGACTACTGTATTCAAACGGATCGCCACTCCACAACACCATATCAGCGGGCTTGCCAACGGCTATGCGTCCAGCATCAAGGTGAAAAGTATCTGCTACGTTTGACGTAATCGACGCCATTGCATCGTCATACTTCATCCCATTGGCAACGGCATTGCCGGCACTATAGCGCAAACCATATACGCCATGGGCATCACCTGGTACAGCTAACACGACTTGGACGCCAGCTTTACTTAATTTCCCTGCGTTATCCAGTGAATTATTCAAAGAGTCAAAACTTTCAGGTAAATTACGCATGGCATCCATCACCACAGGGATACCTGCTTGAGCGAGTTGATCTGCAACCACCACAGCGTCGGCAGCTTCCAACAACACTAAATCAAGCTTAAAGCGTTGCTTAAGTTTAATGAGTTGCAAAATATCGCTGGCACGATCTGCATAAGCGATTAAAGGCTTCTCACCACTCAGAACGGCATTCAAAATCAATTCTTCTTTAGTTGGAGCCTTATCGGCCTCTTTATCAGCTTTCTTCGTTGCCGCCTTAGTTAATGCTTTTTGACGTTCATCTAATTTATTAATTAGATTCTGCATACCGATAATTCGGGAACCATCGTGTTCCGCACCTAAAGCCACGAACAAGGCTTGCTCTGTGGCAACAATGCTATCCCAATCTCCAGTTAATTCAACCTCAATGGTTTGACCTGAAAAAATTGTCTCGCCGCCACCAGGTGCAACAATACTGCGGGTTAAGCCGCCTTTTCTAGCAAAAGGAATTGCTGTACTTTTAGGGTTAAATGCAAGGCTAGGATCAAAAGTCATATCCGCTGCTTTGTCGTTAGTATCACGCGTCATTTTTTCTTGACCCACTTCAACTAACCCCAATGAATTCATTGCGCCAATAAAGCCAGGAGTTAAGACTCCACCTTTGGCGTCAATGATAATATCTGCATTGACCATCTCTGGATTTACGGCAACGATCTTACCGTCTTCGACGATAACAGATGCGTTGCTCAGCACGCCTTTGTCTGTTGAGGTATAGATCTTCGCGTTAGTAACTGCAATCGTTTCAGCTTGTGATAGTGACGGTACTAAGCCCGCAAGCATTGAGATGGCAACTAATGATTTTTTAAATTTTTTCAATGTCTTGCTCCTTATTTTTGACCTAACATAAAATCACTTTTCGCTTGGTACTTATCATCTTGGCGATCAAACACTTTGGCGCCATCAATGAATACTTGTTCAGCCTTAGCGTAAACACTGAATGGATTACTGTTCCAAATGACAACATCGGCATTTTTACCCGCTTCAAGTGAACCGGTTTTATCTGCAATACCTAAAGACTTGGCTGCATTCGAAGTGATCCAGCTGATGACATGTTCTTCGGTTAGCTCAAAACCGTGCTGATTAGCACTATGCATGATCTTAGCTGTTTCTTGGTTTAAACGTTGAATAGTGGTGCTAGAGTCAGAATGAACTACGGCACAGGAATTCTTCACGGCATCGACCATTGCGACATTTTCAATCACCATGTCATTCGCTTCCATTTTAAAGCCCCACCAATCTGGCCACATCGCTGCGCAGTTACCATTTTCAGCCAATAGCTCAGCAATCTTGTAACCTTCAATGGCATGGTGGAACGTGCCTGAGTGGTAATTAAATTCTTTACCTAAATCCACCATCATTGCCATTTCTTCAGCTTTGTAACAATGGTTATGGATCAGTATTTCGCCTTCTAACACCCCTTTTAAAGTGTCATTGGTTAAATCACGTTGAGGGACTTCTGGATTTAATCCAGCAGCATAATCCGCATCATATTTATCCCATGCACGCTTATACTCTGTCGCTTCTATAAAGGCTTGGCGATAACCAGCCATATTGCCCATACGCGTCATTGGTGCAACTTTTTGTCCTCTTCCATAAGCCCCTTTAGGGTTTTCGCCACAAGCCATTTTTAAGCCATAAGGCGCATCGGGAAATTTCATACCCTGCATTGTTGTTGATGGTGCATTTTTCAAGGTAACGCCACGTCCACCAATTAAATTGGCAGAACCAGGGAGAATTTGTAACGTAGTCACGCCACCTTCCCTTGCTCGGTTAAAGGCTGGGTCTTGCGGCCAGACACTGTGCTCAGCCCAGACCTCTGCGGTATTAGGGTTGGTCACTTCATTGCCGTCACTATGCGCATCGGCGCTAGGACTCGGGTAAACACCAAGGTGAGAATGCACATCGATAATACCAGGAGTGATCCACTTATCTGTTGCATCAACAACTGTGGCACCTTTGACTAACTCTGCAGAAAGTTGAGCACCAACGGCTTTAATTTTGCCATCGACCATCAACACATCCGCTTGCTCTATTTTTTCGCCAGTGCCTGTTAATACTGTTGCATTGGTGAGCAAGGTCGTTATGCGAGGTAATACTTGATAAGTACTAGGATAGGGATTTTTATTAATTGTCACTTGAGGATCTTGCTGTTGAGTTTGATTACACCCTAACAGTGCCGTTGATACAGCAATTACTACTAATGACGGCGCAAATTTGGCCATTGCTTTGTACTCCCTTTTATTATTGTTGTGCCTAATTTAACTAAGTTGTTAACGTAAATAAAGTAACACTCTGAAATGATTTGTAGCAAAACATTAACAATTAAGAAATACGACAGTGATGAGCTTTCCTTATTACATACTTAGAAAAAATGTCGTTATAATTCATCATCAAATTAGCCTAACTTAGCGTAATCATCATGAATTGGTTAAAAAAACTATTTAGTTCTAGACAACAAAGCAGCATATCAAGTGATGATCGTGATACTACACAATCCAACGCATATGATTTGATAGGTGGTGAGGAAACGATTCGATTACTAGCAAAGCAGTTTTATCAGCAAATGCAGCATCGTACCGAGACTGAATCGCTACTTGCTATTCATCGAGCGCCTATTGCGGACTCTGAGCAAAAGTTATTTGAATTTTTAAGTGGCTGGTTAGGCGGACCACAGTTATATCAGCAAAAGTATGGCCATCCAGCATTACGTGCTAGACACATGCATTTTGCGATTGACCAAGCGATGGTCGATCAATGGCTCATCTGCATGGAACAAGCTATTATTCAGACAATAAAAAAGCCTGAACATCAGCAAGTGATATTTCAGGCCATTTCAACGCTTGCCAATAATATGCGAAATAAAGATTAATTCTCGAGGTTTAACCAGTCTTGTGGTTTCAGGTAGCGCTCGTATAACTCTGCCTTTTGAGAACCTTGTTCTCGCGTAAAGGCGTAAAACCCTATTCCTAGCGAACAAATGATGAAGGCATAAACAGCAGAAATAATTTAGTGCCTCCATCGATTTTAAACCATACAGAGACTAGCTTTCTAACTGTAACCAATCTTGTGGTTTCAGGTAGCGATAGTATAACTCTGCCTCTTGAGAATCTTCTTCGGGCGTAAAGCAATATTCCCAGCGTACAAAGATGATGGCATAGACATCATTTACTTAGTACAGCTATTGTTTTAGCCCCTACAAAGACTCGTTATCTAACTGTAACCAATCTTGTGGTTTCAGGTAGCGCTCGTATAACTCTGCCTCCTGAGAATCTTCTTCGGGCGTAAAACCATATTCCCAGCGTACCAAAGGCGGCATCGACATCAAAATAGATTCGGTACGCCCTCCGGTTTGTAGACCGAACAAAGTGCCTCGGTCATAAACCAAGTTGAACTCAACATAACGTCCACGACGGTATAACTGGAACTGACGTTCATCATCGTTGTATTCAAGGTCTTTGTTACGCTCTACAATTGGCGAATATGCGGTTAAGAAACCGCTACCTACCGCTTGCATAAATTCAAAGCTTTTCTCAAATCCGTGCTCATTAAGGTCATCGAAGAATAAACCACCGACGCCGCGAGTTTCATTACGGTGTGGTAAAAAGAAGTATTCATCACACCACTTTTTATATTTTGGATAGACTTCTTCGCCAAATGGCACACAAATGTCAGCCGCAGTTTGATGCCATGAGACAACGTCTTCTTCAAAAGGATAATAAGGGGTTAAATCAAAACCACCACCAAACCACCACACAGGATCAGCGCCCTCTTTACGAGCAATAAAAAAGCGTACATTGGCGTGAGTGGTCGGAATGAATGGGTTTTTAGGGTGGATCACTAATGACACGCCCATGGCTTCAAAACTTCTACCTGCAAGTTCAGGACGGTGCGCTGTAGCAGATGCTGGCATTGCTGCTCCCATTACATGGGAAAAGTTCACCCCAGCTTGCTCAAATACTTGCCCGTTGGTTAATACCCTACTAGTGCCACCACCGCCTTCAGCGCGTTCCCACGACTCAGCTTGAAACTTAGCTTTTTCATCAAGCGTTTCTAAACCTTCACAAATGCTTGCTTGAAGCGCTAACAAATATTGCTTAACTACTGAGGCATCAGGTATTGCCATATCAAAATCCTTATTGTCCATTGCGCAGCACTTTACCGCTGCGGGCGTCGATAATTGTTGAAGGCTGACGTTGAGCTCCTAACTCACCGAGTACGAGGGCATTAACGTCAGCAGAAAAAGTCTGTTCAATTTCACTTGCTGACATGGCAGGATTTTGACCTGCTAAGTTAGCACTACTTGAAACAAAAGGTTTATTCACGCTATCGCAAAGGGCTCTCACCACAGGATGGGCAGAGATGCGTACCGCAATTGAATCAAACTCACCACAAAGCAACTTACTAACACCCGCTTTAATGGGCATAACAAACGTATAAGGACCTGGCCATTTGCTGAATGCAAAAGCCAGTTGTTCTTCTGTTAGTTGAGCTTCATCGATGTAAGGCTTGAGTTGCTGGTAATCACTGGCCACAAGGATTAAGCCCTTTTGCCAAGGTCGTTGTTTTATATCCAGCAATTTTTGGATAGCAGAAAGATTATCAGGATCACATCCGAGGCCATAAACCGCCTCTGTAGGGTAAGCAATAACGCCCCCTTCAACAAACACCTTGCCGACTTCAGATGGTTGCAACAGCTGCATGATTTTCCCTTTAACCTTCTTAAATTAATGGCAAATTATACAGACTATACGGATATGAACAAATACTGATATACCAGCTATTTAGTCATAAGCTTAAAGCGGACGTTTATATTTACAGGATTTTTGAGGACACTCTAAGCGACTCCCCGCCGCGCCTTTACGCTCAACAAGAATACCAAAGTCACATTCAGGGCATGTTTCGTTATGAGGTGGGTAATTCACTAAGTATTTGCACTTAGGGTAACAATTACAAGCAAAGAAGGTTTTGCCGTAACGACTCGTGCGAGACTCTAAATGACCTTTTTTACAATGTGGGCAAGGTATTACTTCAGCTTCTGCATCATGATCGTGCTTTTCAATATGGGTACACTCAGGGTAATTTGTGCAACCAATAAAAATACCAAAACGTCCAGACTTAACCGCTAACTCATTACCACAATCGGGACATTCAGAGCCTTCTATTACTTGAGTCTCTATTGACTCATGCTGCACTAAGGGCCTGGTAAAGTCACAAGTGGGATAATTATTACAACCAATGAAGCCACCATGCTTACTGTTCTTAACCGACAACTCGCAGCCACACTTAGGGCAGAGCTCAAACTCTTTTTCTAAAGCGTGTTCGTGCACGGTAAATAACTGCTCATCTATTTTAGACATCTGGCTCTCGATTCACATTTAAGGTGAAAACTGGTTTCAGCCTTCATGGGTAGTAAAGGATATAATTGGTATAAAAATATAGTAGCAAACAAGAAGATCAAAAAAGGAGGCCTAGCCTCCTTTTTAATCACTTCATCACAAACAACCAATCTTATGAATGTAAACGGCCATCAGGCTGCTCAAAAATAAGATCTTCCATTTGTTCATAAGCTGATTCGTTGCCTGGCACATTAAACAGCACCATCAACACCACCCATTTTAAATCTTCCAAGATTAGGGAGGTTTCATCTAACGCCATGACGCGGTCAATGACCATTTCACGAGTTTCCACTGTCAGCACTTGGATTTGCTCGAGGAATAAAATAAAACCTCGGCTTTCAACATCCAATTTCGCCATCTCGTCTTTGGTATAAATTCGAAATGATTGCTGCGCATGATTACACAAGTAAGGTTTATCACTTTCTTGTAAATCCGCTAAACGTTCTAGCCACGATAAGGCTTTTAAAATGTCAGCTTGGTGAAAGCCCGCACGGGTTAACTCTTTGGTAAGCTCATCTTCGTCAACTAATAGCTCAACTTCACTATGAACATAGTTCTCAAAAAGATACATGAGGATATCAAACATATGGTTATCTCCTCTCTAGTCTGACGTAACCACCAGGCACTTGCGCAACCCAGCCCTGTAATTCAAGTTCAAGCATTTCTACTAACACCAGATCTATCGACTTCCCGCTATGCTCGACCACCATATCAATACTGGTAGTCTCATAACCTACACTAGCTAACAGCGCAGAAAATGGCAAATTTGTTGTATTATGTTCTATATGGTGACGATTAGCGACATCTTCAAGGTGAAAGCTTGTCATTGTGGACAATTCTTCAACAACATCGGCTGCACATTCCACTAATTTCGCCCCATTCTTTAACAAATCATGACACCCTTGATGATAGCCACCAGCTACTGAGCCTGGCACAGCAAACACTTCTCGGTTTTGCTCCATGGCTAATCTTGCAGTGATTAATGATCCACTTTTACGTGTTGCTTCGACCACAATACTGCCGAGAGATAAACCGCTTATTATTCGATTGCGCTTCGGAAAGTTGCCTGCAAATGGACCTACTTGAGGCCAGTATTCACTGACAATACAGCCCGACTGTTGAATCTGCTGATATAAATTACTGTGTCTTTTGGGATAGATACAATCGACTCCAGTACCTAACACTGCAATCGTCACTCCATTATTGCCTAGTGCCGCTTTATGCGCAGCGCCATCAATCCCTGTCGCCATACCACTGGTAATCGAGAAACCTAATTGTACTAGTTCAGCCGCTAAGGTATTAGCCGTGCTCAAACCACCGACAGATGCATTTCGACTGCCCACCATACCAATGGATGGCAGTAACAAACTTTCTAGTTGGCCTTTTACGAACAATATTGAAGGCGGATCGGATATTTGTTTTAGTAAAGCTGGATATTCGGGATCAGAAAAGCAAAGTATGTGGTGTTGTGAGGACTGCTGTTGCCACTCAAGCGCTGTATCAACTTTGTCAAAATCTATCTGAAATTGAGATAACAGCTTTGCCGATAACGGCAAAGACTGCTTTTCAAACTCTAAACGCTGTCGTAATTCCTCAACATCCATTTGAGTTAATAATTGTTGAATCCGGGCGGGTCCTAGCCCGGATACTGCACAAACAACTAGCCAATCGACCAGTTTTTCAGATATTTACTCGCCTCTTAAGTCAGTGCTTTTAGGGGTAATTAATTTATCATCAACTCGTACAGGGTGCTCATTAGCAACAATGATAGCCATGCTGGTCTTTTCAAAAACTTTAAAGACCATTAATTTACCATGATAAATGTCAGGCATTGTGTACACGTCATCATCTGAAATTTTGGCTTTTAAATTTTCATAAGCATTACGGTCAAGTGTTGGCACAGGCAAGCCATCGCCATTGATGACTATTTGCTCGCCATCGCGATATATCGCAAATACATGTCCCGTTTCAATATTGTCCTGTTCACCTTTATCTAAGTAAACGATGTCCAGTTTACCGACTTCGCGAATGTCTTTTTCAATCGCAATCACATTAGCAGGAACCGTTTCTGGTGCAGCTTTAGGCATAAAGTAAGCTGACATCAGCGCTTCATCTTCAACGGGCGCAACTCTAAAGCCTGCCTTTGACTCACGTAAGCTACTTAATAATTCAACTTTAGATATTTCACCTGACTCAATGACACGACCACTTGCCGTTAAGATGATTTCTTGGCCTAAAATGTCGCTAGTTTCTCTATCTAAGAACTCTCGGCCTTCTTGATATATAGCGAGCTTTTCTCCGACAGGCAAATTGGCATTAATATAAACCACATCATTGACCACATGATGGCGAGACGGGCTTTCGCCAGCCAAAATCATCGGCAAACCTTCAACCCACTCAGGATCAACAATACGGTTTTGGACTAAATAAGGTTGAATCAAAGCAAGATCAATCGCTGGAATTGGACCACCTTTATCACTAATACGCCCTTCAGGTCCTTTTTTGATATGCTGCTTTAATACCAAGCGTGGTTCGCCATCGATAAAAACAAGCGTTAATCTATCACCTGGATAAATGAGATGCGGGTTAGCAATCTGTGGATTTGCGCCCCATAATTTAGGCCAATGCCAAGGATCGTCTAAGAAAAAAGCAGAGATATCCCAGAGGGTATCGCCTTTCTTAACGATATAAGAATCAGGGTGACCTGATTTTAATGTTAAAGTATCTGCATTAACTAACAGTGTACTTAGTGTCAAAAACGCGAGTAAAAATATCCGTTTCATGGTTCATTCCATGTGTTTAGCTCTTTATTAGAGCTTTTGCTGTTATTGATGGTCAGTAAGGATTAAAATTAACCCATTATCTAAGCCAGTATAGCTAACTGGCTGAAATTTGACAGACTTGTTAAGAGTTTATATATGCCATTATTAAAAGTTTTACGCTTTCCAGATGAAAGATTACGTACTGTAGCCAAGCCAGTAACCGATTTTGGTGAAGGACTACAAACCCAAATTGATAACATGTTAGAAACAATGTACGAAGAAAAAGGCATTGGTTTAGCAGCAACTCAAGTAGATTTTCATCAACAATTAATTGTGATGGACCTGCAAGATGATGTTGAACGTCCAACAATTTTTATCAACCCAGAAATCATCGCCAAGAGTGGTGACTTCACAAATGAAGAAGGCTGCTTATCGGTACCAGGTGTATACGCTAAGGTTGACCGTTCTGAGTTTGTCACTTTCAAAGCCTTGGATCGTCATGGTGAAGAGTTCATTGTTGAAGCAGATGACTTGTTCGCCATTTGTATTCAGCATGAGATGGATCACTTACAAGGTAAGCTTTTCGTTGATTATTTATCAAAAATGAAGCGTGACCGCATTAAGAAAAAGCTTGAGAAAGAAGCACGTTTAGAAGCTAAAGAAGCATAGGACTCCATTTGAAACCGTTAAATATTATCTTTGCTGGTACACCTGACTTTGCAGCTTTACATCTGCAAGCCCTGATCGAATCAGAACATAATGTGGTTGCTGTTTACTCACAACCAGATAGACCTGCAGGTCGAGGGAAGAAGTTACAAGCAAGTCCGGTGAAACAGTTAGCTGTTGCCAATGATATTCCCGTTTACCAACCAGCATCTCTGCGTAAAGAAGAAGCTCAAGCTGAGCTTGCCGCTTTAAATGCCGATATTATGGTGGTTGTGGCTTACGGGTTGATCTTGCCAAAGATAGTATTAGATACACCACACTTAGGTTGTATTAATGTCCATGGCTCTATTTTACCTCGATGGCGCGGCGCGGCGCCTATTCAACGAGCGTTATGGGCTGGCGATAATGAAACTGGTGTGACTATCATGCAAATGGATATCGGTTTAGATACTGGTGACATGCTATTAAAAACATCATTAAAAATTGAAGATACAGATACTTCTGCTAGTCTTTACAGCAAACTCGCTGAGCAAGGTCCAGCAGCGCTTATCGAAGCGTTAGCCGGTATTAGTGATGGTTCAATCACACCAGAGAAGCAAGACGAAGCTCTTGCTAATTACGCCGAAAAACTCTCTAAAGAAGAAGCGCAAATAGATTGGCGTAAAGATGCTAAACAGCTCTGGCAAGAAGTTCGTGCGTTTAATCCTTGGCCAGCCAGTCACTTTCCACTGCAAGGTAATACCATCAAGGTATGGCAAGCCAGTTACTCAGCCGAGCAAACGAGTGCTGCACCAGGTACGATCATTGAAAGCAATAAGCATGGCATCACTGTAGCAACAGGCAATGGCGCTCTACAATTGCAAGTTATGCAAGTTCCTGGGAAGAAACAAATGCCTGTAGCTGATATTTTAAATTCTCGCGCAGAGTGGTTTGTTGAAGGCACATGTTTTATTAGCGCGGATGAATCAAAAGAGGCACAAGCTTAATGAATGTTAGAGCCCTTGCAGCAAAAGCCATTTTTAATGTCTTAGAAAAAGGTGTTTCGTTATCCGTTGCCCTGCCTGAACAACAGCAACACTTAACGAATGGTAAAGACAAAGCTTTATTAGCCGAGCTTTGTTATGGCGTGATGCGTCAATTGCCGCAATTAGATAAGTCTGTCAGTGATTGCCTCAGTAAACCTTTTAAAGCCAAGCAAAGAATACTGCATCAGCTACTTTTAGTTGGTTGCTATCAATTATATTTTACCCGTATTCCTGCCCATGCTGCGATTTCAGAAACGGCAGAAGCCTGTCGTCAAATGAAGTTTGATGGCTTAGTGAAAGTCGTTAATGGTGTTTTACGTAATATTCAGCGTAAAGAAGCGCCATTAAACACTGACAACGATACCTTAAAATACAATACACCAGCGTGGTTTATTAAACGCTTGAAAAGTGCCTACCCAGAAAGTTGGGCAGATATTATTGAGCAAAGTCATCAACGCCCTCCTATGTGGCTTCGCAACAATCAACTATCTCAAACTCGCGACCAATATTTAACCCTTCTTGCTGAACAAGAAATTGAAGCCAGTGCTGGTGACAGTGATGATGCCATTCTGTTGTCGTCACCAAAAGATGTGATGCAATTACCTGGTTTTGCAGAAGGTTCTGCATCTGTACAAGATGGCGCCGCACAATGGGCCGCGACGTTATTAACGCCTCAAGCAGATGAGCTAGTTCTGGATGCTTGCGCCGCTCCCGGCGGTAAAACTTGTCACACCATTGAATGTGAACCGAGTATCTCTATGGTTGCTGTGGATTTTGATGCAAAACGTTTAGAGCGTGTGCAACAAAATCTGGACAGATTAAATTTAAAAGCGCAAGTTATTCATGGTGATGCTGCAGATATTGATAGTTGGTGGCAAGGTGATAAGTTTGACCGTATCTTATTAGATGCACCTTGCTCGGCAACAGGTGTTATCCGTCGCCACCCCGATATTAAATGGTTACGTAAGAACAGTGATATTGAAGAGCTAGCTCTACTGCAGCAACAAATCATTGTTCATTGCTGGAAGTGGCTCAAGCCTGGCGGCACGATGTTATATGCCACCTGCTCTATTTTGCCACAAGAAAACAGTCAGCAAATTGAACAGTTTTTACAACGTACTCCAGATGCGACACTAGCACCGATTGCGCAGCAATCGTCTGCTGATGATATTGGATGGCAAATCCTACCTGGTCAAAACAATATGGATGGCTTTTATTACGCCCGTTTAATAAAAGCGGCCTAAGCGTGTTATAGCAGGGATACCAGCACAGTAATGAAGATTATTATTTTAGGCGCAGGACAAGTGGGCGGTACTCTCGCTGAAAATCTTGTAGGCGAGAACAACGATATCACTCTGGTTGATAATGACCGAACGCGAGTTAAATATTTACAAGATAAGTTCGACTTGCAAACGGTTATTGGCCACGGCGCACATCCTAGTACCTTAAAAAAAGCCGGCGCTGAAGATGCTGACATGCTCATTGCTGTTACCAATAGTGACGAATGTAATATGGCTGCTTGTCATATTGCCTATAGTTTATTTGGTACCCCAACTAAAATTGCGCGTATTCGCTCTGAAGCCTATTTAGATCTGCAAGAAAAACTCTTCATCAATACCGAAGTGAAAAGCAGCGATGGCAAAACTCGTGGTGGTTTTGTTATTGATGAATTGATTGCACCAGAGCAACTAGTAACATCTTACATTGAACGCTTAGTGCAATACCCAGGCGCATTACAAGTACTGCAATTCGCTAGAGGTAAACTCAGCCTAGTCGCTGTAAAAGCCTATTATGGGGGCCCTTTAGTCGGGAATGCCCTCGCTGCTTTACGCGAGCATATGCCAAATATTGATACCCGAGTGGCGGCTATTTTCCGAAAAGGCAAAGCCATTATGCCTAGAGGCACGACCATCATCGAAGCCGATGATGAAGTCTTCTTCGTTGCTGATACGCGTCACGTTCGCGCGGTAATGAGTGAAATGCAAAAACTGGATAACTCGTACCGTAATATCATGATTGCCGGTGGGGGTAATATTGGTTTTGGTTTGGCTAAGCGCCTGCAAAAAAATCATTCAGTCAAACTGATTGAACACAGCTTAGAGCGCGCAGAAAGCTTGTCTGAAAAGCTCGAGAATTGCACCGTATTTAATGGTGACGCTTCTGACCAAGAATTATTACTTGAAGAGCACATAGATCAAACTGACGTATTTATTGCAGTTACCAATGATGATGAAGCCAATATCATGTCTGCACTGCTGGCAAAGCGCATGGGTGCTAAAAAAGTCATGGTGCTTATTCAGCGTGAAGCCTATGTCGATATCGTTCAAGAAGCGAATATTGATATTGCTATCTCTCCACAACAAACCACCATCTCGGCATTATTAACCCACATTCGCCAAGGCGATATCTGTAATGTTTATTCATTACGACGTGGTGCAGCCGAAGCAATTGAAGCCATTGCCCATGGTAACTCATCCACCTCTAAGGTAGTGGGTAAGCAAATTAGCGATATTAAACTGCCACCAGGAACGACTATTGGTGCCATCGTGCGAAATGATGAAGTGATCATGGGACACGATAAAACCATTATTGAAGAAGGAGATCATGTGATTCTATTCTTAGTGAACAAGAAGTTCATTGGGGATGTAGAAAAGCTATTCCAACCGAGTGCGTTTTTCTTCTAACAACCCATGCTGAATTTAAAGCCGCTACTGTTTATTGTTGGCATATTTTTATCTATTCTCACTGCTTTTATGCTGGTGCCAATGGGGTTTGCACTTTTTTACCACGAAGAAACCATTGGCGACTTTATGATGTCCGGTTTATTTTCCGGCTTAGTCGCCATTTTATGTATTCAGGCTGGCCACACAAAGAAAGTAAAACTCAATATCCGTGACATGTTCTTTTTAACCACAATAACTTGGTTAATTGTCAGTTTATTTGCTGCACTGCCCTTTACGCTTTACCACGGTATTAATTATACCGATGCCTTTTTTGAAACCATGTCTGGGATCACCACAACTGGCTCTACTGTATTATCAGGTCTCGACGACATGGACCACAGCATCTTAATTTGGCGTTCATTATTACAATGGCTTGGTGGCATTGGTTTTATCGTAATGGCGGTGGCGATTTTACCCTTTCTTAATGTTGGTGGTATGCGCTTGTTTCGCACCGAATCTTCCGACTGGGGAGATAAAACAACCCCTCGTACCCAACATATGGCTAAACAACTATTCAAAGTCTATGTGTTACTTACCATCATTTGTGCTTTGGCTTATCACATATCAGGAATGCACTGGTTTGAAGCCATTAATCACGCCATGACCACCCTTTCAACTGGTGGATATTCAACATCCGACAGCTCAATGTCGTCATTCACACCCGCAGCTCACTGGGTCGGCGTATTGTTTATGGCCGCTGGTGGCTTACCTTTATTGATGTTTGTCCAAGCTATTCAGCAGCGGTCATTTAAAGTGTGGAATGATGAGCAGGTGAAAGGCTTCATCAAGTTTATTATGTTTGTCTCTATTAGCCTTGGGACTTGGTTATGGCTTAAGTCCGATATGAATTACCTCGATGCATTGAGGCTTTCTAGTTTCAATGTGGTTTCAGTGGTAACGACAACGGGATATGGCCTAACGGATTATCAAGCATGGGGAGCATTCGCGAGCCTGACATTTTTGTTTCTGATGTTTGTAGGCAGTTGCTCAGGCTCAACTTCTGGCGGAATAAAAATATTTCGTTTTCAGATCTCAATAAAGGTCATGTACCAACAACTGACACAGCAATTTCACCCACAAGCCGTCATTAAAAAACGCTATAACAATCGCACCATTGATAACGATATTATTCGCTCGATTATGGCGTTCATTATGTTGTTCCTGCTGGTGATTCTTTTACTGACAATAATCTTGGTGCTAACTGGTTTAGACGCAGTAACGAGTATTACTGGCGCAGTCACTGCTGTGACTAATGTAGGGCCTGGCTTGGGGCCAGTTATCGGCCCTGCAGGAAACTTTTCTAGCTTACCGGATATTGCCAAATGGGCTTTAGCCTTTGGGATGTTATTAGGCCGACTTGAAATAATTACAGTGGCAGTGCTATTTGCACCTAAGTTTTGGAAATACTAGTTTTAGTCTCAACGATAAATATTGACCCAAATTCAGTTAATAATGGTAAAAAAAAAGGCAGTTCGATTAACGCCCCACCTTTCATTAATATTGCAGATCGAATATATAGTCTTAGCTAACCGCTTCCGAGTTAATCAAGCTAACCACATGATCAGCATAAACCTTCACGTCATCCCAATCGGTGTAATCAATCACAGTCGTTGGATCGGTAGGTCCATCAGTCATTTTCATAATTAAGCGAATAGCTAAACTATCGTACCAAGTCCAAGAAGGATAATTGACTTTTCCTGGAATGATTTTCACATCTTGTGGTGTCCAAGGTGAAAGTTCGATAAATTTTTGCAGGTACTTATTATTCTCAGGAATTCGCTTTTCAGGTTTGCGCGCAACAACGTTAACGCAAAAGAAGCTATTTGGCTTACTGCTTAATTCTGCTTGGTAGCGAGTAACAAACTCAAAAACAGACTTATGGTACGAGCCATAAAGAACGCAAGCACCCAATGCAACAGCATCATAGCTAGCCCAATCAATGTCAGCATGATTATTATCAAGAATATTGACCACATCGCATTGATGACCACTCTGTACAATCTGCTCAGCTATCGCACGACTGATTTGCGCCGTATGACCGCCTCTTGAGTAATAAATCACTAATGTTTTTGCCATTTTCACACCGATGGTTGCGTTAGTAGGTAATCATTGTGGCAAAAAAAGCCATTGCAATCGTCCTCTTTGATCACAAATTAGAAATGACTCATATATTTGAACGATAAAATTGAGATCTGTGTTAGCCAGCAGTATGATGCCACTTAAGTAATAAATTTAATGTATTTACTCAGGTAAGGTATATAGATGTCTGAAAATATTGATGTAGATTCGATGCTAGGTAATGCGGAAATGGCAGCCAAGTGGCTAAAAGCGATTGCTAACCCATACCGTTTGATGATCTTGTGTTTATTACTCGACAAAGAGCACAGCGTGACAGAGTTGAATGACAAGGTACCATTGAGTCAGTCAGCGTTATCACAACACCTTGCAGTGATCCGAGCTCAGGACTTAGTCAATACGCGTAAAAGTTCGCAAAATGTTTACTACACATTAAAAAATGAAGAAGTGACTGAAGTTATTTCGATTCTGCACCGTTTATATTGCGCTAAATAAGCGTCTTGTAGCTTAGGCTTTAGCGACTAAAATGCTATCAAAGCCTAAGTGAGTCATTACAGCGAACACTGAAAAATTACAGCAGCTTAAACTCGTTAGCGAATGCTTCAACCTTATCCCAATTGGTAAACTCATAAGTTCCCGTGGTATCTGTAGGCCCTTTGGTCATCCACATAATAAAACGGATCATCACTCTATCCACAGTGCGATATTTCGGGTAATCAATCTTGCCAGCAAATACCCCTAGTAACGCAGGTGTCCAACTAGACAGTGTGAGAAACTTTTGCATATATGGATTAGTTTCTGGTGTATTTTTTTCAGGTTTTCTAGCAACGACATTAACGGTAAAAAATGCTGTTTTTACACCATCCAATACAGCTCTGTGCTGAGCAATAAACTCAAATAATGCAGGTCGATGCTTGCCATATCGAATGCTGGCACCGATTAAAATCTTATCAAAACTGCTAAGTGCCAATTCGCTCGCTTGTTCTAATGACACTATGGTCACTTGTTCATTTTCAGCGCTTAAATGCTGTTTGATTTTTTCACATATTGCCAGTGTTTGGCCATCAACAGTTGAGTAAATAATAAGGTTGTTCGACATTTTAATTCCTTGTAAATAGCCATTCCCTGTCAGTGAACATAAGGTATAAATTAGTTTTTCCAGAAAGTCGGTGTAAACAAGACTAACAAGGTAAACACTTCAAGACGACCAAATAGCATCGCGAGTACTAACACCCATTTAGCGCCATCAGTCACGCTGGCATAGTTACTGGCCACATCACCTAAACCTGGGCCGAGGTTATTAATGCTGGCTGCTGTGGCACTAAATGCGGTAATGGCATCCATTTCCATCGCCATTAGCAACACCATACAAACGACAAACACTAACGCATAAGCCGAGAAGAACCCCCACACCGCATCAATCACCCGATCAGGTAATGCTGACTTGCCAATACGAATAGAGTACATAGCTTTAGGGTGAATAAGACGCTTCATCTCGCGGGAGCCTTGCAGCAATAACAGCACAAAACGAATGACTTTCATGCCGCCACCGGTTGAACCAGCACAGCCACCAATAAAGCTTGAAAAGATAAGTAAGATGGGGAGAAACAATGGCCAGGTATGGAAGCTTTCTGTACCAAAACCAGCGGTAGTTGAAATCGATACCACTTGGAAAAAGGCATAATCTAATGTTTGTTCTGGACTATCGTAAATACCTGAGCGATATAAGGTCGCAAAACAAATGGCAGTTAACACTAATTGAATACCAATGAGTGCTTTAAATTCAGCATCACGAAAATAGACTTTAAAGTTAATCCCACGCCAACTAAACGCAGCAAAGTGCAAACTAAAGTTCACTGCGGCAATCAATAAAAATACAGCACAAATGACATTAATTAGTGGGCTATCGAAGTAGCCAATACTGGCGTCATGGGTCGAGAAACCGCCTATGGCAATGGTTGAAAATGAATGACAAATAGCATCAAAAGCACTCATACCAGCAAAGTAAAATGCTGTCGCACAAGCGACTGTGAGCAATAAGTAAATATACCAAAGCGCTTTAGCGGTTTCGGCAATTCTCGGTTTCATCTTACTGTCTTTCACAGGCCCTGGAATTTCAGCTTTATACAGCTGCATGCCACCAATACCTAATAACGGCAAAATCGCTACTGCAAGTACAATGATACCCATACCGCCCATCCACTGCAGTAAATGCCGGTAAAACAAAATGGCTTTGGGTAAGTCATCAAGGCCGACAATAACAGTCGCACCTGTGGTGGTTAAAGCTGAGAAGGATTCAAAAAAGCTGTCAGTCCAGCTTAAGTTGGGTTCAGTAGAAAAGATAAAAGGCAAAGCACCGATAGAACCCAGTACCGTCCAAAATAACACGACGATTAAAAAGCCTTCGCGGGTGCGTAAATCACCTTTTTCGCGGCGATTGGGGTACCACAATAAAAAACCAAGAAACAAACTGACACAGAATGCCTGAATAAAAGCAGTCCCGCCGCCATCTTTATAAAGAATAGCCACTAAAGAAGGCGGTAACATGGTGATAGAAAATAATCCCATCAACAAGCCGGTAATTCTGATGATTGTTTTATATTGCATTGATTATTATTGTACTAGTTTGCATAGCATTGGATTCATTCAGCATTATGTTAACGGCTATTTAACGTTATATTTTGGCATACTTTCTAGCCCTATCAAACGTTAAACTTTGCTTTAAGCTGGCCTTGTGTTTGCGTGGCTAATTCTCGATTAAAATCATCATGAAATGTTTTCGCTATTTCAAACTCAACTTCTATCGCATCAGTAAAAACTTTATTGATAATAACGCCATCAAATTGGTTAATCAGATATTCCACATTATTGAGCTGCGGATAACTGCAAATGAGCGATGATGAATAACGGATATACTTGGTGACAGTTGCTAATTCGGGTAACCCCGATTTAATCCCGGATGAATAAGCGCGAACTAAACCGCCAACACCCAACTTAGTACCACCAAAATAGCGCACCACAACCGCGCCTATTTCACCAATACCAGAGCCTTGAAGCGTCGCCAACATAGGACGTCCTGCACTCCCAGCGGGTTCACCATCATCGCTGCTGCCAATAGCAATACTATTTTGAGGATCGGACGCCACAAAAGCATAGCAATAATGATTTGCGCCTGGGTATTCGACCTTTAAGTTAGTAAGTGCACACTTTAGCTCTGTTTCACTACAGCAGTGAAACAGCACTGTAATGAAACGGCTATGTTTAATATCTTCCTCAATCGTTAATGTTTGATTGGGAATTAAGTATTGTTCAGTCAACCAGGCCTAGCTCTCGTGTCATATTCTCATTATGGTCTTGATGAACAATAACATTATCTTCAATACGAATACCGCCATATGGACGCAATTCATTAACCATATCCCAATTTACTTGCGATTGGCGTTTATCGGCTTTTAATTCGCCTAATAATGAATCGATAATATATATACCCGGCTCGATAGTGAACACTTGGTTGGCTTGTATTTCACGAGTACAACGAAGGAATGGATGTCCATCCGGAGTTGGAATATGCGTTCCACGTTCATCATGTGAAAAACCGCCCATATCGTGTACCTGTAACCCCAGCATATGGCCTAAACCATGAGGGAAGAACACGCTAGTAATACCTTGTTCCACTAATCCCTCAGCATCACCTTTGGCGATATCAAAATCCAGCATCAACTGTGCGAGCTTGGCATGAGTAGTAAGATGAAGGTCAGTATATTTAACGCCTGGCTTCATTAAGTCGACAATAGCTAACTGCAACTTGTTCATTTCGACAATCAACTCATAAAAACGATTCTTCTCAAATGAATAAGTGCGGGTAATATCTGATGCATAACCATTATAGTTAGCACCTGCATCAATCAAAAATGATAGACGCGGTGATGGGATCTGATGCTCAAGTGCTGTGTAATGCAAAATGGCAGCATTTTGATTAAGGGCAACAATATTGCCATACGGTACTTCGTTTTCAGTTTGACCAATCGCTGACAAGTATTGCTGCTGGATTTCAAACTCACTGCCACCATTATAAAAAGCATTCTTAGCAGCTAGATGCCCTTTTACTGCGATTTGGTTAGCGCGGCGAAGACATTCTAATTCGTACTGTGTTTTATCAGCACGATGAAAATGCAGGTAATTCAAAACAGAGTCAGGATTACGCTTACTCATCCCTAATACTTCAGCGACATCAAGGTGCTCACCTATATATGCCCACTCTGCAATATTAGAAGGTAATAACTCAGCAACTCGGTCGGCTTTGGTTAATAGTTTAATATCGAAATGTTCAGCCCAAAAATCATTTGGCTCATCACTGACTTTATGCCAGAAATCCACTGGGCGATAAAAAATTAATTGCGGCTTATCTATACCGTTCGCGACAACCCAACAGTTTGGATTATCAAGCACTGGTAGCCACGCCTTAAATTGCGGGTTTACTTTGAATGGATAGCTTAAGTCGTCTAAAAACTGGCGATGAGCTTGGCCTGAATGTATCACTAAGCCAGCCAATTGTTCTCGAGAGACGATTTCGGCAACACGACGATTTAATTCTGCAATGTGAGCATGATAAAAATTAGCTAGCTGATCCATTTTTGCTATCCCTATGATGTTATTTTTCTTGTTTAAGAACCTGTGAAGTGTATCACAAAGGACAAAAATGCCTCTAGCAGAGAAAAATTTAAACGGACGTTTAAATTGAGTGTTGTAATTTATCTCATTTCGTCGCACACTGTTTGGCAACTGGTCAAATGATGGCCGTCGCTGCTGTGATAAAAAACTAGATATCAAAGCTAAATAACAACACAGTAATTGTGATGTAGAAGTCGCTTTTAGCAAAAAGGAAGCAAGCAATGATCTACCAAAGTCCTACAATTCAAGTAGAGTTATTAGAGGATAACATTGCCAAGTTGTGTTTCGATGCACCTGGTTCAGTGAACAAATTCGATAAAGAAACTCTCTCTTCATTAGATGCCGCTCTTGAGAGCATCAAACAAAACACAAGTATTCAAGGTTTATTAGTAACATCAGGTAAAAGTACCTTTATTGTTGGTGCAGATATTACTGAATTCTTAGGTTTGTTCGAACTTGACGATGCAACGCTATTAACTTGGGTTGAACAAGCTAGTGCGGTATTTGATAAACTTGAAGACTTACCTTTCCCAACAGCCTCTGCTGTTAACGGGTTTGCTCTTGGTGGTGGTTGTGAAGCCATTCTTGCAACTGATTTACGTATCGCAGATACCAATGCTCGTATTGGTTTACCAGAAACCAAATTAGGCTTAATTCCTGGTTTTGGTGGCACAGTTCGTTTACCTCGCATCATAGGTGCAGATAACGCACTTGAGTGGATAACCACAGGTAAAGACCAACGTCCAGAAGCGGCATTAAAAGTTGGCGCAATTGACGCTGTAGTGGCTCCAGAAAACCTTGAAGCAGTTGCACTGCAGATGCTTAAAGATGCCATCGCTGAAAAGCTAGATTGGCAATCTCGTCGTAACCGCAAGCTTAAGGCATTAACATTACCAAAGCTTGAAGCAATGATGTCATTCGCCACAGCTAAAGGCATGGTATTTAAAGTTGCAGGCAAACACTACCCAGCACCAATGATGGCTGTGAGTGTGATAGAACAAGCAGCAACACTTGACCGTGCAGAAGCCCTTAAAGTTGAAAACAAAGCTTTCATCAAATTGGCTAAAACCGACGTTGCAACCTCACTGATTGGTATTTTCTTAAATGACCAATTTGTAAAAGGTAAAGCGAAAAAAGCAGGTAAACTTGCTAAGAAAGTGAACAGTGCAGCCGTATTAGGCGCTGGTATCATGGGCGGTGGTATTGCTTATCAAAGCGCAAGTAAAGGCACGCCGATTGTCATGAAAGACATCGCACAACCTGCATTAGATTTAGGCTTAGGCGAAGCAGCTAAGTTGCTAACGGCACAAGTTAAACGTGGCCGCTCTACTCCAGCTAAAATGGCTGCAGTATTAAACAACATCACACCAGCTTTAGATTACGCACCAGTAAAGGATGCTGACGTTATTGTTGAAGCAGTCGTTGAGCATCCAAAAGTGAAAGCATCTGTATTAGCAGAAGTTGAAGGCTATGTTGCTGATGACGCTATCATCGCGTCAAACACGTCTACTATTTCCATTAACCTACTTGCTAAGAGCATGAAGAAACCTGAGCGTTTCTGTGGCATGCACTTCTTTAACCCTGTGCATAAAATGCCTTTGGTTGAAGTCATTCGCGGTGAAAACTCATCAGAAGAAACGATTGCTTCAGTAGTGGCATACGCAAGCAAAATGGGCAAAACACCAATCGTTGTTAACGATTGTCCAGGCTTCTTTGTTAACCGAGTTTTATTCCCATACTTTGCAGGCTTCAGTGGATTATTAGCCGACGGTGCTGACTTTTCTAAAGTAGATAAAGTGATGGAGAAACAGTTCGGTTGGCCAATGGGCCCAGCTTATTTGCTTGATGTTGTTGGTCTAGATACTGGTCATCATGCACAAGCGGTAATGGCTGAAGGTTTCCCTGACCGCATGGGTAAAAATGGCAAAGATGCTATCGACATTATGTTTGAAAGCGAGCGCTTTGGTCAGAAAAACACTAAAGGTTTCTATGCTTACTCTGTTGACCGTCGTGGTAAGCCAAAGAAAGATTTAGACCCAACCAGTTACCAATTATTGGCTAAAGAGTTCGGTGAGCTAAAAGAGTTTGAAGCAGATGAGATCATCGCACGCTGTATGATCCCAATGGTTATCGAAACAGTTCGTTGTTTAGAAGAAGGCATTATTGCTTCTCCTGCTGAAGGCGATATGGGCCTAGTTTACGGTATTGGCTTCCCACCATTTAGAGGCGGTGTATTCCGTTACCTAGATACTATGGGTGTGGCTAACTTTGTCGCGATGGCAGACAAATTTGCCCACTTAGGTGGTCTATATCAAGTGACTGATGCAATGCGCGAGCTTGCAGCCACTAACGGCACATACTACCCAGCCTAATTAGCAGTAAAGGAATATCATCATGAAAAACGCTGTAATCGTAGACTGCATTCGTACTCCGATGGGCCGCTCTAAGGCTGGAGTATTTAGAAATGTACGTGCAGAAACCCTTTCTGCTGAACTAATGAAATCATTATTAAGCCGCAACAGTAAGCTTGATCCAAATGATATCGAAGATGTTATCTGGGGTTGTGTACAACAAACACTAGAACAAGGTTTTAATATCGCCCGTAATGCTGCGCTATTAGCTGGCATTCCAAAAACAGCTGGTGCTGTTACGGTAAACCGTTTATGTGGTTCATCAATGGATGCACTTCATCAAGCAACGCGAGCCATTATGACAGGCCAAGGCGACACCTTTATCGTTGGTGGTGTTGAGCATATGGGTCATGTACCAATGAATCACGGTGTCGATTTCCATCCAGGCCTTGCAAGCAATGTCGCTAAAGCATCTGGCATGATGGGCTTAACCGCTGAAATGCTTGGCAAGATGCACGGTATCACTCGTGAACAACAAGATGCATTTGCAGTTCGTTCTCATCAACGTGCTCATGCTGCTACTGTTGAAGGTCGTTTTGATAACGAAATCGTACCTATTGAAGGTCATGACGCAAATGGTGCGTTAATTAAAGTGACTCATGATGAAGTGATTCGTCCTGAGACATCACTTGAATCACTTTCAGGATTACGCCCAGCATTTGACCCAGCTAACGGTACAGTGACAGCCGGTACTTCATCAGCATTATCTGATGGCGCTTCGGCAATGTTAGTTATGGAAGAAGAAAAAGCCAAAGCATTAGGTTTACCTATCCGTGCTCGTATTCGTTCAATGGCTGTAGCCGGCTGTGATGCTGCAATCATGGGTTATGGCCCAGTGCCAGCAACAAAGAAAGCATTAGCTCGTGCAGGCTTAACTGTTGATGATATGGATGTGATTGAATTAAACGAAGCATTCGCAGCACAGTCTCTTCCATGCGTTAAGGATTTAGGCCTTACTGATGTGGTTGACGAAAAAGTTAACTTAAATGGCGGCGCAATTGCTCTTGGTCATCCACTAGGTTGTTCAGGAACGCGTATCTCAACAACGCTGATTAACTTAATGGAAGCTAAAGATGCAAAATATGGTCTAGCAACTATGTGTATTGGTTTAGGCCAAGGCATCGCAACAATTTTTGAGCGTGTTGATAGCTAAAAAATAAATGTAAATAAAAAGCCGCTTCACAAATTAATTGTGTAGCGGCTGTTTTTGTAATTCAAATATTAGTAACGCTTGATAGCTTTTAACTCACGAATATCAGCTTCAAAACTCTGAATTTCTTCAGCTGACACATATTTCTTTAATTGAACCATAGAGCCTTGGTAAAATTTTGTCATCGCATCAGCATAAGCTTTATCGACGTTATTAACCAAAACATCTGGCTTGCTAGCATGTTTCATTGCTCCGCCAATTGCCCCACCAATAATACCACTTCCACCAGCTTTAGTTTCCCATTGAATAATATACTCTTCAGAGATATTTAACTTAGTTAGATCAACTCTCTTTTGAGACATAACCTGTCCTGTTAATGGCTCAATAAACTTTAGAATAAATGAACCGTCAATTTTTATGGTTCCAGTTTCTTGCGCATAAGACGAAAAACTTTCCTTATTAACGTTGGCTTTACCAACTTTAATATCAAACTGTGGAACGATAGCTAAATAGCTATTCTTCTTGTCACCATAGGTTATCTCATCAAAAGTTTCGTATGGTCCAGAATAGGTAAAACCTTTACGCGTTATTAAAGTCTCAACACCATTTTGAAAAGCGCTTCTTACTTTTGCATTGTAATTTAAGCGTACAGCTTCAAAATTGTCATTTCGTGAAGGACGACTTAAACCAAATTGATTTAACATTGCATTTTGTGCAGATACACGCTGCTCGTAAGTAGTAATTACTCCACCTGGTTTAACAATTGCAATTTTCTTATCGACAGATGCTTGTTGGGCACCAAAATCAAAATTGGTATCTACGACTCCAGATTCATTTTTTACCGGAATGGCAGAGCAGGCTGAAAGTGATAATACCGCTAGAGTTAAAACTATTTTCTTCATGAGACATATTCCCTTATCTTAATTAACAAACGCCTAGCATCGTACACCATAAGTATTAACCCAAACAGTTTTATAAGGAGTTTAGCATTTGAATTCAGTAACTTAAAAAAACTAAAAAAAGTGTAATATTCTATTTATTTATCGACTTTGAATTATTAACCTAAAAAAAATACATGAATGAAATTAAATTCTGAAAATAGTATTGTGAATTAGAGATAAACGAGGTGTTACATATTGTATCTGCGAAGTCAGTTGTGTTTCACGTGGAACATCCTGTGTTAGTTCACGAAATACTAATAAAGCTATGTTTCAGCACTTGCAACAGTCTTTAACCAGAGTAAAATTAGCGCAATTATTGTTAGCTAGTCGTATATAAGAGTTAGTATGAGCGAAATATTTTCAACAGCAGAACATCATTTAGACGCCCTAGGTCTACGTTGTCCAGAGCCCGTAATGATGATCCGTAAAACCGTGCGTAAGATGGCCGAAGGTGAAACCTTACTTATTACTGCTGATGATCCTGCAACCACCCGTGATATCCCTAGCTTCTGTGAGTTCATGGATCACACCCTCATTGCCAGCGATACTCAGAAAACGCCATACAAATATATGATAAAAAAAGGACTTTAATCATGTCAGCACTAAAAGCAATTGCTTATAAAACAGCTAAAAAAGGCAAAATGAACCCTGTCTTTTGTGCCAATGTAAGTTTGCTTCGTGGTGTTGAAAATGATGTATTCGGTCGACCAGGCAAACGACAAGTTACTGTCATGTCAGTTGAGCAATGGCAAATAGCCTGTCAGGAAATTAATGCTGATTTAGATTGGCTAACAAGACGAGCTAATATTTTAATCGACGACTATCAGTTTAGCGCTGATGATGTCGGTAAAGTGATTTCAATTGGCGACGATGTTAGCTTAATTATCACTGGCGAAACCGACCCTTGTGCCAAAATGGAAATTGCACACCCAGGTCTTGAACAAGCATTACTACCCCTGTGGCGAGGCGGTGTTACCTGTAAAGTTGTCACAGAAGGGCTAATTCAAGTAGAGGATACAGTTCGTATTCGATAAGGTCACTTATTAATAAAAGCTGATTAATAAAAGCTGATTAACAATAAAACCGTTTAACAACACACTGGACCAAAAACGAAAACCCACAATATTTTTTATTCCAATCAGCATGCCCATTAATTATTCATCAAGCTAAAAACGACTCTTCAACGTCTAACCAATAAGCTAAACCATCAACCCCCTTCTGTATTAATCCTCAATAATTCAAATAGCTTTTGTACTGTCATCATTTGAAACAGAAAAACTGTTTAGTTCTTGGTTAATTTATGCGATAAATATCATCAGTTTTATAACTCGCAAACAACACTCGATTAATAAAAGTATAACTCGACCTTATAACGATAATCATAAATGGACTGTGCATGTTTACCTCAAAAATAAAACCTCTCTACACTGCTATTGCGCTTAGCTTAGCGAGTGCTTCTTTAGCTGTTAACGCAGCAGATGAAACCGAAAAATGGCAAGTGAATGCGCCAGCTAATGCGCCTTTAGAAAAACTACAAATTGATGTTACTGAAGGTACGTGGATGAATGTCAGCGTTTCACCTGACGGCAAAACCATCGTATTTGACCTATTAGGCGATATTTATCAGATGCCTATTAGTGGCGGAGAAGCTAAAAAGCTCGCCTCAGGCATTGCTTGGCAAATGCAACCTGTCTATAGCCCTGACGGCAAACAAATCGCTTTTACATCGGATGAAGATGGCGGCGATAATATTTGGGTAATGAATGCAGATGGCAGTAACCAAAGAGCAGTCACCTCAGAAACATTCCGTTTATTAAACAGTCCTGCATGGAGTCCTGACTCACAATACCTTGTTGCACGTAAACACTTTACCGCCAGTCGCAGCTTAGGTGCAGGTGAAGTTTGGATGTATCACGTTGCGGGTGGCGAAGGTGTAAAACTGACAGAGCGCCCTAACGATCAAAAAGATTTAGGCGAACCCGCTTACTCTCCTGATGGCCGATATATTTACTTCAGCCAAGATGCTACGCCAGGTAAAACGTTCCATTACTCAAAAGATTCTGTAAAAGGAATTTATAAAATTAAACGCTACGATACTCAAACTGGTGATATCGAAGTCTTGATTGAAGGTACTGGCGGTGCAATCCGACCTACGCCAAGCCCTGATGGCACTAAGCTCGCCTATATTAAACGTGATGGTTTCCAGTCGACGTTGTATTTATTGGATTTAAAATCAGGTAAACACACTAAACTTTACGATAATCTTGATCGTGACATGCAAGAAACATGGGCTATCCATGGCGTATACCCAACCATGTCTTGGACTCAAGATAACGAAGAAATCGTATTTTGGGCAAAAGGGAAAATTAATAAACTCAATGTTGAAGACAAAGAAGTCAGTAATATTCCTTTTTCAGTTAAAACAGAGTTAGATGTTCAACCTTCTGTTCGTTTTACTCAAAATCTAGATCAAGATGAGTTTGATGTAAAAATGCTACGTATGGCACAGGTATCACCTAATGGTGAAAAAGTGGTATTCGAAGCATTGGGTAAGCTGTGGGTTCGTGATATTGAAGACGGAAAACGTAAACGCTTAACTCGTTTAGATGACGATGTTAATGAACTATTCCCGCAATGGTCACGTGATGGTAAGAACATTGTCTTCACGACTTGGAATGACCAGGATCAAGGCACTGTCAGTATTGTCAGTGCTAAAGGTGGCCGTAGCAAAGAGTTAACCAGTGAGCCGGGCAAGTACGTTGAACCTACCTTTTCTCCTGATGGTAAAACGGTTGTATACCGCAAAGCCAAAGGCGGCTATATGACGCCTCGTACTTGGTCACAAGAACCAGGTTTATATAAGGTAGATTTAAAGAAAAAGAACAACATCAAAATAACCGCTAGTGGTTACCAACCGCAATTTGGTGCTGACTCAACACGTGTATTCTTCATGGATTATGGCGAAACACCTGAATTATCTTCTATCAGTTTAGATGGATTTGAAAAGCGTACTCATTATACCAGCGAGCATGCAACGGAGTTCCGTGTATCACCTAACGGTGAACATTTAGCATTTTCTGAACGTTTCCGTGTATACGTTACGCCATTTGCTAAACATGGTGAAACAGTTCGGATTAGCCCTAAAGCAACTAACCTACCTGTAACTCAGTTAAGTGTACGCGCAGGTGAAAGTATTAGCTGGAACAATAAGAGTAACGAACTTTATTGGACCCTTGGCCCAGATCTATATCAAGCCGCTATTGATACCCAATATGCTAAGACAGAAGATGAAGTTAAACCAAGCATTACTGCCATTGGCTTCAAAGAAAAAGCAGATGTTCCACGTGGAACAATCGCTTTTGTTGGCGGCAAAATCATTACTATGGAAAACGACCGAGTCATCGATAATGGTGTTGTCATCGTTACAGACAACAAAATTGTTAGTGTCGGTGATGCCAACGTGACAATTCCTAAAGATGCACAAGTTATCGATATTAAAGGCAAAACATTAATGCCTGGTTTATTCGATGCTCACGCACATGGTGGACAAGCTGATGATGAAATTATTCCTCAGCAGAATTGGCAACTATACTCTGGCCTGTCTTTAGGTGTTACAGCAATTCACGATCCATCAAATGATACCACTGAGATTTTTGCAGCTTCAGAGCAGCAAAAAGCCGGTAACATTGTTGGCCCACGTATATTCTCGACTGGTACAATTTTATATGGTGCCAATGCTCCTGGTTATACGTCTCATGTTGACTCACTGGATGATGCCAAGTTCCATTTGGAGCGCTTAAAGAAAGTCGGTGCTTTTAGTGTGAAGAGTTATAACCAGCCACGTCGGAACCAACGTCAGCAAGTAATCCAAGCTGCACGTGAACTTGAAATGATGGTTGTGCCTGAAGGCGGAAGCTTGCTTCAACACAATTTATCAATGATTGCCGATGGTCATACGACAATCGAACATTCACTTCCAGCAGGTTCAATCTACAGTGATATCAAACAGTTCTGGAGCCAAACTGAAGTTGCTTACACGCCGACATTAGTTGTCGCTTATGGCGGTATTTCAGGAGAGCATTACTGGTATGACAAAACTGACGTATGGGCTCATCCTCGCTTAAGTATGTACGTACCAAGTGATATCTTGAATGCTCGCTCAATGCGCAGAACCAAAGCACCTGATGAACATTACAATCATTTCAATGTCGCCCGTGTCGCCAATGAATTAAATGAAATAGGTATTCATCCAAACATTGGTGCTCATGGTCAACGTGAAGGTTTAGCAGCACATTGGGAAATGTGGATGTTTGCCCAAGGCGGGATGAGCAATATGGATGTATTGAAAACAGCCACAATTAACCCAGCGAAAACCTTTGGAATGGATCATCAGATTGGTTCAATCAAAGAAGGAAAATTAGCTGATATCATTGTTATTGATGGTGATCCACTAGCGGACATCAGAGTGACTGATAAAGTGACTTATACCATGGCAAACGGCAAATTATACAATGCTGAATCCATGAACCAGTTAAATGGCGATGAAGTTAAGCGTAAACCATTTTTCTTTGAAACCACTAAATAGTAACTATCCAGCTACTAGATAACAAAAAGGGATGTTCCACGTGGAACATCCCTTTTTTATATTAAGAGAATCGACCTAAAAATCACTTTCCATAACGAAAACAGTCTGTTGTATGGTCATTAATCATCCCTACCGCTTGCATAAATGCATAACAAATTGTCGGTCCGACAAAATTAAAACCGAGCTTTTTTAAGGCTTTAGACATGGCTTCAGATTCAGGCGTTTGCGCTGGCACTTCTGACATAGTAGCGAAGTGATTGATTTTCGGCTCACCTCCGACAAACTCCCACAGAAATTTTGAAAAGTCATTTCCTTGTTCCACAAAAGCCAAATAGGCTTTAGCATTTTTAATGATAGAATTCACTTTCAAACGGTTTCTAACTATCCCAGGGTTAAGTAATAACTTCTCTACTTTAGCATCGTCAAAAGTGGCAATGACTTTAGGATCGAAGTTAGCAAACAAATCTTGGTAATTATGCTGCTTCTTTAAAATAGTTATCCAAGATAATCCAGCTTGTTGGCCATCAAGGCACAGCTTCTCAAATAACACGATGGGATCATAAACAGGCCTTCCCCAAACGTTATCATGATAATCGATATAAAGCGGGTCGTTACTCAACCAAGTACAGCGTTTCAGATCCATTTGTATAGCCCATTTAAATTTTTAATCTCTACGTTAAAAAATAACCTACATCTGTATTAATCTACAAGGTATAATCAAAACCATTTTCTATTTTTAGCCTCAACCAGTAGATAAGCGGACATGACGACGAAACACGACGTAAAGACATTCCAGGGCTTCATTATGACCCTGCAGGAATACTGGGCGCAGCAAGGTTGCGCAATCGTTCAACCATTGGACATGGAAGTGGGTGCAGGTACATTCCACCCGATGACATTTTTGCGTTCATTAGGCCCAGAGCCAATGAGCAGCGCATATGTGCAACCATGTCGCCGACCTACCGATGGCCGCTACGGTGAAAACCCTAACCGCCTACAACATTACTACCAATTCCAAGTAGTGCTAAAGCCTTCTCCAAGTAACATTCAAGAGTTATATCTTGGTTCTCTAGAAGCACTAGGTGTGGATATGGGCGTTCATGACGTGCGTTTTGTTGAAGATAACTGGGAGTCGCCAACACTAGGTGCTTGGGGCTTAGGTTGGGAAGTTTGGTTAAACGGTATGGAAGTATCGCAATTTACCTATTTCCAACAAGTCGGTGGTATAGAGTGTAAGCCAGTCACTGGTGAAATCACCTATGGTCTAGAACGTCTTGCGATGTATATCCAAGAAATTGACAGTGTTTATGATCTTGTCTGGACTGACGGCCCGATGGGCAAAGTGATGTACGGCGATATTTTCCATCAAAATGAAGTGGAGCAATCAACTTATAACTTCGAACACGCTGATGTTGAAGTGCTATTTAAGCAATTTGATGATTGTGAAAAAGCCTGCCAGAAATTATTAACGCTAGAAAAGCCTTTACCATTGCCTGCTTACGAGCAAGTAATGAAAGCCTCTCATGCATTTAACTTACTTGATGCGCGCCATGCAATTTCGGTTACAGAACGTCAACGCTATATTTTGCGTGTACGTACTATGGCAAAAGGTGTTGCTGAATCTTATTACCAAGCACGTGAAGCGCTTGGTTTCCCAATGTGTAAGTAGAGGTAGAATATGAACGTTGAAAACTTACTCATTGAAGTGGGTACAGAAGAATTACCACCAAAAGCATTACGTAAACTTGCAGAGTCATTTCTAGCAAACTTTACCGAAGAGTTAACTAAAGCAGAATTAGCTTTTTCCGATGCTACTTGGTACGCAGCGCCTCGCCGTCTAGCTATTCGTATTGAGCAACTCGCTGTCGCTCAAGCAGACAAAGTTGTTGAAAAACGTGGCCCTGCAGTTGCTCAAGCATTTGATGCTGAAGGTAACCCAACAAAAGCCGCTATGGGCTGGGCTCGTGGTAACGGTATTACCGTTGAACAAGCTGACCGCCTTAAAACAGATAAAGGCGAATGGTTATTACATCAAGCAAAAGTGGTTGGTGTTGAAACTAAGTCACTTATTGCAACGATGGCGCAAAAGTCACTTGATAAGTTACCTATTCCTAAGCCTATGCGCTGGGGTAGCAATACCACACAGTTTATCCGTCCTGTTCACACCGTAACCATGTTATTAGGTGATGAGTTAGTTGCTGGTGAATTATTAGGTATTGAATCAGCACGCACGATCCGTGGCCATCGTTTCATGGGTGTGGATACCTTTGAACTAGACCATGCAGACAACTACTTAACCGAGTTAGAAACGCAAGGTAAAGTATTAGCTGACTACCAACGTCGTAAAGACATCATTAAAGTGAATGCTGAAATTGCAGCCAAACAAATCGGCGGCGTGGCAGAACTTGAAGATGAACTACTTGAAGAAGTCACAGCATTGGTTGAATGGCCGGTTGTGTTGACTGCAAGCTTCGAAGAAAAATTCTTAGATGTGCCAGCTGAAGCCTTGGTTTACACCATGAAAGGCGATCAGAAATACTTCCCAGTATTTGATAAAGCGGGTCAGTTATTACCGAACTTTATCTTCGTCACCAATATAGAATCTAAAGATCCACAGCAGATTATTTCGGGTAACGAGAAAGTCGTTCGCCCTCGCCTTGCTGATGCTGAGTTCTTCTTTGAAACTGACAAAAAACAGTCTTTAGAAACACGTTTATCCAGCTTAGAGTCTGTTGTTTTCCAAAAGCAATTAGGCACGATTAAAGCCCGCGTTGAACGTATTTCAGCTATGGCGAGTTTCATTGCCACCAGCATAGGTGCAAATAGCGAAGAAGCTGCGCGTGCAGGTTTATTGTCTAAGTCAGACTTGATGACCAATATGGTGATGGAATTTACCGACCTTCAAGGCACTATGGGCATGCATTACGCACGCTTAGACGGTGAAACTGATGCGGTTGCTGTTGCCCTTGCTGAGCAATATAAACCTAAATTCTCTGGCGATACTGTGCCTACAGCACCTATCTCAATCTGTGTCGCATTAGCTGAAAAGCTTGATACTTTAGTGGGTATTTTTGGTATTGGCCAAGCACCAAAAGGCGCAGCTGATCCATTCGCACTTCGCCGTGCTGCTATCGGTATTTTGCGTCTTTGTTTAGAGAACAATTTACCGTTAGATTTAGTTGATTTGATTGCTAAAGCAAAAGAATTACATGGTGAAAACCTGACTAACGATAAAGTATCTGAGCAAGTACTTGAGTTCTTTATGGGCCGCTTCCGTTCTTGGTATCAAGATCAAGGTGTGGGTGTTGATGTGATTCTTGCGGTCTTAGCACGCAAACCGACTGCCCCTGCAGATTTTGAAAGTCGCATTAAAGCAGTGGCTCACTTCAGAACTTTAGAGCAAGCATCAGCGCTTGCTGCTGCCAATAAGCGTGTGTCTAATATCTTGGCTAAAGTTGAAGGTGAAATCCCATCTACTATTGATTCAGGGCTTTTAGTTGAAAGTGCTGAAAAAGCATTAGCAGACAAATTAGTAGCGCTACAACCTCAGCTTGCTCCTTTATTTGCTGCCGCTAACTATCAAGAAGCACTAGCTTTACTAGCAAATCTACGTGAAAGCGTTGATACCTTCTTTGAAGATGTGATGGTAATGGCTGATGATGCAGCACTTAAGAATAACCGTTTAGCACTGTTAAATAGCTTACGTGAACAATTCTTACATGCTGCGGATATTTCATTACTTCAGTAATGAATATGTCTAATAAGCACTTATAAAAAACGCGCCTTTCGGCGCGTTTTTTATTGTTCATCAAGCATTAATCACGTCGAAGTTAGATCGACTTATGACTATAAACTCAGCAATTTTTGATGCAGCACTTCAAACTGCTCGGCATCTATTTTCACTTGAGACAAAAGCTGTCCCTGCGCCTCAACAGTTAATTTATTCACCTGCTTTAGCATAGAACATTCACTGACAATATTGGCTCGCCATACCGCGATTGCTAATGGATCACTAGGTTGATGAAGAGAGTTAGCCAGTTGCGCTAATGGCTGTTCAAATTGAGCTGGTAACTGCCAATGTTTAACCAGCAATGCACTTAAGCTTAATGATTTAGTGGTCATGACTTGCTTAAACAACACTGAGCTAGGCTGTTCACCCGGTTCTGCTTGTCGAAAAGCTTCAATCATCATTTTAAAAATGGCAATTTTACCCACATCATGCAATAAACCGAGAAAAAACGCTGTGTCACCATCCTCGTCAGCAAACGCCTTCGCAAGAAAGGCAACCTGCATAGAATGGCGCCAAATTTCGGCACCAAAACGCCTGAAGTAAATAGGCTTAATATTTATCATTTCTTTCATCAAACTAGTACGTACAAACAACTGCAGCTGCTGCAAACCAATTTGAACCACAGCTTGCTGTAAGCTAGTAATCTCTTTGTCAGAACGTTTAAAGGCACTGGAATTACATAGTTTTAAAACCTCGATACTCAAAACAGGATCTTGTTCAATCATGCCGAGCAAATCTTTAGTATCAATATCTTCTTGAGCCAACTTTCTATCTAACTCAGATAGACGGCTTGGCAATTTAAGTACCTTCTCTGCAATCACTTTTGGCGAACTAAAAGCCTGCTCAATTTTAGATAGAACATTGCGCTCTAAACTATTGGCCATAGCGCCAGTGTCTTGATCGCTTACAGGAAACAATAAGCTGTAGAACAAAGCTGAAGAGTCGACAGCGATTGCCATAGTTGCCGCTGGCTGATTTGTAGACTGGTGTGTCGCCGTTTTGCTCACCGCATGTGATGCGTTTACAGAAGCCGTTTTAGATAAAAGACTGTTTTGCGAATTTAATGCGCTAGCAGCATTCACCTCTTTCTTAGAGCGAATATTAAATATCTTATTAAATAATGCTTTAACCACTTGTATGACCTAAGTAAAAGTAATAACCACTAAACCGAGAGTAATCCTTTACTGTGTTCTAGTATAAAGTATAGCGACCGCAAGGGATCAAGAACGTAACCACTTCACACATTTGGAAATATAAAAAGATATCTCCCAATAATGTCTAAAAGTGAACGTAACATTATATCCAAACAAACAAATTTATTTTATCCCTTTAAAGGATAATGATTTATAACCCTTTGCTTATATCATTACCTCTATGAGTCATCACAGTAAAAATAAATAATAAAAAACCGAACCATTCAATGTTGTCTCTCGTCTTTACTCTACATCTTGTTAAAACCTTACATGGAGTATCTATTTATCCGACAAGCACAAATAGAACTTTGGGTACTTGAAGCGCAAGCTGGAAATTTAAAAGCGTTTGATCAGCTCTATCAGCACTTTTATCCGCAAGTATTGTCGTTTGCATATAGAACAACCAGCAACAAAGGGCTAGCTCAGGATGCTGTTCAAGAGGCATGGCTTAAGCTTTCAACAACAATGAATAGAATAAATGATCCTGCAGCATTTAAGACTTGGTTATTTAAACTAACTCATTGGCAAGTTTTAGATATGGTCAAAAGCAATAAAAAGCATATGTACACCCCACTTGATGCAGTAGGTGAGATAGCAGCAGAAACCAAAACCGATACATCAGAGTTAGCACAAGCAATGAAGCATTTAAGCTTAATTGAGCATCAGGTCATTCATTTATTTTACTTAGAAGGCTTCAGTCTCAGTGAAATAAGTCACATTTTAAACATTGCTTCAGGCACAGTTAAATCAAGATTGTTTCGAGCCAGAGCAGCGTTAAAACAAGTATTAGATAAGGATTAATTATGAGTTTAGATGACAAAATACGTGAACAGCTTGAGCATGAAAATGAGTTATTAAAAGCCCAAATAAATCGAGACCCCAATTTGTGGAGTATGCTGGCAAGTGCCTATCAAGGTAGGCTAGGTGGCTGGATGATCATATCGACTATTGTTGCATTTGGTCTTTCTGCTCTGATGTTGTGGTGTGGCTATGAATTCTTTTTTGTAGAGTCATCAATGGCAACTAAACTGCAATGGGGAGTGGGCCTACTACTGAGTAGTATGATGCAAATAGCAATAAAAATGTGGACCTTTAATGAGATGAACCGCAGTGCAACCCAAAGAGAGATTAAAAAGCTAGAAATTGCGATTCAGACATTGAGTCAGCAAATCACAGAGAAGCAGAAATAGGTTTTGTGCAAGTAGGTGTATGTGTATGTGTATTGGGTAAATGTATTGGGATGGGCATGCTTGAGTGTGACACTGAGATGTAGGCACAAAAAAGGGAAAGCAAAGCTTTCCCTTTTAATTTAAGACTTAACGAATAATTGTTACACGTCTAAGTTAGCTACGTTCAATGCGTTAGTTTCAATAAAGTCACGACGTGGCTCTACTTGATCACCCATTAACGTTGTAAATAGTTGATCAGCACCTACAGCATCTTCAATCGTCACACGCAACATACGACGTGTTTCAGGATCCATTGTAGTTTCCCACAATTGCTCTGGGTTCATCTCACCCAATCCTTTATAACGTTGGATATAAAGACCACGTTTAGCTTCGCTCATCGTCCATTCAAGCGCTTCTAAGAAAGTTTCCACTTCCTTCATACGCTCACCACGTTTGATGTAACCGCCTTCTTCAATCATACCGTCCAACGCTTTACCTAACTTGGCAATCTGCGAGTAGTCGTTTGACTGGAAGAAGTCATAACTAAACAAGTAATTCGTATCAATACCGTGCTTACGAATCGTTAAGCTAGGTAGATAAGCTTTACGCTCTGGATCTAATACTGGCTCAATGCTGTAAATCACACCGTCAGACTCAAGTTCAATTAAGTCTGCCACGAATGCATCACACCACTGCTTCATTTGACCTTCATCAGATAGCATTTCATTGCTCACACCTGGATGATGGATCATACGATTAGTAATAGACTCAGGGTAACGCTTAGCTAAACGCTCAATGATTGCTTCAACTTCACGATATTGGCTCACTAAACGTTCTAAAGGTTCACCAGTCATACCTGGAGCGCCTTGAGTCGGATAAATATGAGTGCCATCTAACGCTTGAGTAGTTAAGTATTCAGTTAACGCTGGCTCATCTTTAAGATACTGCTCTTGCTTACCTTTTTTAACTTTAAACAAAGGAGGCTGTGCAATATAGATAAAGCCACGCTCAATTAGCTCAGGCATTTGACGGAAGAAGAAGGTCAATAGCAAGGTACGAATGTGCGAGCCATCGACGTCGGCATCGGTCATGATGATGATGTTATGGTAACGCGTTTTCTCTGGGTCGTAATCGTCACGACCGATACCACAACCTAGTGCAGTAATTAACGTTGCCACTTCTTGCGAAGATAACATTTTATCAAAACGTGCTTTTTCAACGTTTAAGATTTTACCTTTAAGCGGAAGAATCGCTTGGTTTTTACGGTTACGTCCCTGCTTGGCAGATCCGCCAGCAGAGTCCCCTTCCACTATGTAGATTTCAGAAAGACCAGGGTCTTTCTCTTGGCAATCTGCAAGTTTACCTGGCAAACCACCTAAATCTAATGCGCCTTTACGACGAGTCATTTCACGAGCTTTACGCGCTGCTTCACGGGCACGTGCAGCATCAACAATTTTGCCAACAATTAACTTAGCATCAACTGGATTTTCTAATAGGTAATCATTTAACTGCTCACCCATTGTTTGTTCAACAGCGCCTTTCACTTCACTTGAAACCAATTTATCTTTGGTTTGTGAACTGAACTTTGGATCTGGTACTTTTACAGAAATAACTGCGGTCAAACCTTCACGAGCATCATCACCCGTTGCGTTGGTTTTGCCTTTCTTATTGAAGCCTTCACGCTCCATGTAGTTATTTAAGTTACGTGTTAATGCACCACGGAAACCCGCTAAGTGAGTACCACCATCACGTTGTGGAATGTTATTGGTAAAACAGAAAATGCTTTCTTGATAACCATCATTCCACTGCATTGCGACTTCAACGGTAATGCCATCTTCACGTTCTTGAGTAAAGTGGAATACGTCTTTGTTGATTGGTGTCTTGTTACGGTTCAAGTAATCTACGAATGCGCTAATACCGCCGTCGTATTTAAAGAATTCATTGCGCTCATCACGTTCGTCAACAAGACGGATACCCACACCTGAGTTCAAGAATGATAATTCACGTACACGTTTGGCAAGAATATCAAAATGGAACAAGGTATCTGAGAAGGTTTCAGCACTTGGCCAAAAACGGATATGAGTCCCAGTCTTTTCAGTATCACCAACTGGTGCGATAGGCGCATCTGGAACACCCATAGTGTAGAACTGTTCATAAATATGACCATCACGACGAATGATCATTTGCAGTTTTTCAGATAATGCGTTTACTACCGAAACACCTACACCGTGCAAACCACCAGAAACTTTGTATGAGTTATCATCGAACTTACCACCAGCATGAAGTACGGTCATAATCACTTCTGCAGCTGAAACCCCTTCTTCTTCATGGATTGCAACTGGAACACCACGGCCATCATCTGTAACAGATACAGAACCATCAGCATGAATGGTGATAGTAATGTCATTACAGTGACCTGCTAAGGCTTCATCGATAGAGTTATCGACCACTTCGAATACCATGTGATGAAGACCCGTACCATCATCTGTATCGCCGATGTACATCCCTGGTCTCTTACGAACTGCATCAAGGCCTTTTAAAACCTTAATACTCGAAGAATCATAACTATTCTCTGACATATTTCTCTCTCGTTTTTATTCAACTACCGTGACTTGCCCGTGTTCCACATGAAACATTTTACTTGGCGGGCTTGCCAGCGAATCGACTATTGCAACAGGATCAATCGCTGTGACAAAAATTTGTGCACCGGTTTCGGTTAACTGTTTTAGCAATAGCTGCCTATGTTGTGCATCCAACTCAGATGGAAGATCATCCACAAGGTAAATACTATGCTTGTTCTGTTGTTCTTGAAGCAATTTGCCTTGTGCAATACGCAGTGCACAGACTAATAATTTTAACTGTCCTCGGGATAACGCATCTTGCACGGGTAGGTTGCCAACACGTAATCGCAAATCTGCTTTGTGTGGTCCACTACCTGTATTACCCGATGATAAATCTCGGTGATATTGAGTTTCGAGTAACTCGGAAAAATCCGTTTTGCTATCCCAGCCACGAGTAAAGGAAACTTTAATATCAACTCGTGGTAAAAACTCTTCGATTATACCCTTAAGTAGCTCATTTAACGAGTCTACATAGTGATTTCGTATCGAAGTAACTTGTTCAGCATACCGCACCAATTCCTTATCCCAAAATTGAATTGTGGCATAAGAAGATCCATCTCTAAGTAGCTGATTTCTTTGTTTTAAAATTCTTCTCGTATTTACCCATGCTTGATAAAAATTAACGTCAGCATGAAAAGCGCCCCAATCAATGAATTGACGGCGGGCTTTTGGACCTTCAAATAGCAAAGAAAAACTTTCAGGGGTGATAACTTGAATAGGTAACGTTTCAGCTAAAACAGATAATCGCTTCACTTTATCGCCATTCATTTTGACATCAATGTCGCCATTTCTAAAACGTCTTAGGCCTAATTTCGCTTCACCCGACTCCATTTCGAGTTCGGCAAATAACGTTAGGCTGTCTTGCTCAATATTAATCACCCTTTGCGATAAGTGACTTCGAAAAGAACGCCCCATTCCCAAAAAATATATAGCTTCTAATATACTGGTTTTTCCACTGCCATTTTCACCATAAATCAAGTTTAAACCTGACGCTGGGATTAATGACGCCGAAAGAATATTACGAAACTGGGCGATATTAAGACGGGTTAAACTCATGAGTGGTAATTTCTCAAACCTATCAACAAAGACATAAAACTAAAAAAGGTGCCTTAATGTAGCACCTTCTTGGGATAAAAACGTTTCGGTAATCTATTTAGTTCAATAGAAACTATAAACGCATAGGCATCACGACATACATTGAATCTTCTTCGGCGTGGTTTTCTATTAACGCACTCGAGTTTCCATCAATAAGCGTGATTCTGACGTCGTCACTGGCTAAGTTATTCAATACATCTAGCAAATAGCTTACGTTGAAGCCAATTTCTAAATTTTCAGCGTTATATTCAACATCGATAATTTCTTCAGCTTCTTCCTGCTCAGGGTTATTGGCAGTAATGCGCAATAAACCAGGCTCAAGCTGAATACGCACCCCACGGAACTTCTCATTAGATAAAATAGAAGCTCGTGTTAATGCTTGTTTTAAGTGGTTTCGACTAGCAACGACAATCTTATCACCACCTTTTGGCAATACCCGGCGATAATCAGGGAAGCGTCCATCAACTAACTTACTGGTAAATACTGCATTGTCAGTGGTCGCACGTATAGCACTATCGCCAATAGCAATATTAATTTCTTTGTCTTCACTTTCTAGCAAACGAGACATTTCTACCACACCTTTACGCGGCACAATGACTTGCTTTTCAGGTAGTGCAATACCAATGTCACGATGACTTAATGCTAAACGGTGTCCGTCAGTCGCAATCGCTTTTAATGAAGTACCAGACGTTTCAAATAACAAACCATTCAGGTAATAACGCACATCTTGGTTAGCCATTGAAAATTGAGTTGAATCAATAATCGACTTAAGCGTGCCTTGTTTAAGGCTAAATTCTATTTCAGCTTGGAATGCTTCAACATTCGGGTAATCGGATGCTGGTAAGGTTGCTAAAGAAAATCGGCTTCGGCCTGAGCGCAATAACCATTTGTTTTCTTGTTGCTCAATCTTGATTTCGACTTGTTCTGGAAGTGACTTAACAATGTCTAATAGCTTTTTAGCAGGAACTGTCGTACTGCCCACTTCAACTTCACCTTGAATAGGAGCTTGACCAACAAGCTCAACCTCTAAATCCGTACCTGTAAGCTTAAGTGAGTCCTCACTAACTTCGATTAGCAAGTTGGATAAAATAGGTAAATTGTGACGTCTTTCTACTGCGCCACACACTAATTGAAGTGGTTTTAATAGGGCATCCCTATCAATTGAAAATTTCATTCGACTCAATTTCCTGATATTAAGAAGATAATGTACGTATCAAGTTAGCATAATCTTCTTTAATGTCATGACTTTCTTCACGCAATTGGGCAATTTTTCTGCATGCGTGTAATACGGTAGTATGATCACGACCCCCAAAGGCATCCCCAATTTCAGGTAAGCTTTGGTTTGTTAGTTCTTTTGATAATGCCATCGCGACTTGACGAGGTCTCGCAACACTGCGAGAACGACGCTTAGATAACATATCAGCCATTTTAATTTTGTAGTATTCAGCAACCGTCTTTTGAATATTATCAATGGTCACTAATTTTTCTTGCAGTGCTAATAAATCACGTAATGCTTCACGGACAAAATCAATTGTGATGGGTCTGCCGGTAAAGTTAGCGTTGGCAATCACGCGGTTTAATGCGCCTTCCAATTCACGAACATTAGAACGTAAACGCTTAGCAATAAAGAAAGCCACTTCATCAGGAAGGTTAATACCACTCTCTTCTGCTTTACGCATTAAGATTGCCACACGGGTTTCCAGTTCTGGAGGCTCAATCGCCACCGTTAAACCCCAACCAAAACGTGATTTTAAACGATCTTCTACCCCATCAATTTCTTTAGGGTACTTATCAGATGTCAGAATGATCTGATGATTACCTTCTAATAGTGCATTGAAGGTATGAAAGAATTCTTCTTGTGAACGATCTTTATTGGCAAAGAATTGAATGTCATCAATAAAGAGTGCATCTACACTACGGTAATAACGCTTGAAGTCTTCAATTGCATTATTTTGCAATGCTTTAACCATATCCTGAACAAAACGCTCAGAATGCATATAAACCACTTTAGCATTGGGATTATTTTTAATAATGCCATTACCCACAGCATGTAATAAATGGGTTTTACCTAAACCGGTGCCGCCATATAAAAATAATGGGTTGTATGCTCCACCAGGATTTTCTGCTACTTGCAGTGCCGCCGCTTTACCTAATTGGTTTGATTTACCTTCAACAAAATTATCAAACTGGTAAGTTGGGTTGATGTTACTGCGATGGTTCGCATGTTCAACTGGCTCTGCTTGCGTATTAAATGCAGTGCTAACACGTGGCTTAGCTTGAGTGCTTTGCGGTTGTCTTACCTCTGCCTTTACAGGTGCAGGTGTTCTGACCGCTGACGGACGGCTACCAATATCAAAGCGCAGCTTAGGGGCATTTCCACCTAACTGTTCGGTAAAAAATTGATTGATGATATTGATGTACTTATCTCGAACCCAATCGAGTACAAAACGATTAGGTGCATAAAGTACCAAAGTATCGCCATCCATTTCAGCCTGTAACGGACGGATCCACATACTGAATTGCTGCGCAGAAAGTTCGTCTTGCAGCCTGCCGATACATTGTTGCCAAAGTGAAACCGCCACTTAAAATTCCTTAATATCGTTTGTTGAAGGAGGGGTATTCTATCGTTAGATCTCAATGATCGCTATCGATAAAAAAATATTTATCCCCAGCCTGATCATTGTATGTGGATATCTGTGATCTTTAAAGATCAAAAACGATCCAATTAATCGTATTTGTTCGCAGATCCTGCTTTATTAACCGATCACTCTTGATCTATAATAGCCACAGTTTGATCTCGTAAAACTGCCTTTGATCCACTACATGTAGTGTTGATTCACAGAGTTATCCACATCCTGTGGTGCATTTTTGGCGTTTAACGAAAAACTAATTAGGTAAAAATTGTTCATATAGCTACTTTCCTTGTTGACGGTAGTGATTAAAGTGATTACAATTCGGCCTCTTTTTTGCCCTTACCTCTTATTTTAAGAATGTAAGGTTTATTAACTACTAAATATACGGATTGCCAAAATGAGTAAACGTACTTTTCAACCAAGCAACCTGAAGCGTAAGCGTTCTCACGGCTTCCGCGCACGTATGGCCACTGTAGGCGGCCGTAAAGTGATTGCACGTCGTCGTGCAAAAGGTCGCGCTCGTTTATCTGCTTAATCGGTAGATATTCATAGTGACTAGCTATGCTTTTACGCGGGAGTTACGTTTGTTAACTCCCGCGCAATTTAAATCTGTATTTTCAAATCCCATCAAAGCATCTTCTGCTGAAATAACTCTGCTCGCTATACCTAATTCAGAACAACATCCTCGTATTGGATTAACAGTTGCTAAACGTTTTGTTAAAAATGCCAGCGACCGTAATCGTATTAAGCGAATAATCAGAACAAATTTCCGTTTAAGTCAGCATGACATCCCAAATCTTGATATTGTAGTCTTGGTTCGAAATGGCGTGGTCGATATGGAAAATGCAGAACTACATAAATTAACAGAGAAGTTATGGCGCAAGCTCAGTCGCCGTTACAATGGCTAGCCACCAAGGCTATTCGTGGTTATCAACTTCTTATCAGCCCCATGCTGGGACCTCGCTGTAGATTCAACCCAACGTGCTCTTATTATGCAATTGATGCAATAAAAACGCATGGAACTGCGAAAGGTTGTTGGCTTGCAGCGAAACGCATACTAAAATGTCACCCTTTACATCCCGGCGGAAGTGATCCCGTCCCCCCTAAAAACGACAGGTGTAACAAATAGGCTATGGAATCTCAACGCAATTTAATGCTTATCGCACTACTGTTTGTCAGTTTTTTACTTTGGCAAGCATGGCAAGACGATAAAGCACCACAACCGACAGCAACACAATCAGTTGTTCAAACGAATAACGTACCTTCGTCAAACATTGGCGATGTACCCGATGCTGATTCAAGCATGCCTGTTCAATTACCGGCGACGCAAAACCTCATTTCAGTAAAAACTGATCAGCTAGATATCAAAATCGACCCTGTCGGTGGTGATATTGTTTACGCAGCGCTGGTTGACCATAAAGTTGAAATCGACAGTGATGACTCATTTGTTCTATTAGAGCAAAACGGTACATTCAACTATATTTCTCAAAGTGGTTTAATCGGTCGTGATGGTATTGATAGCAGTACTCATGGACGTGCGCATTTTTCTGCTGAATCAGAAGAATATGAATTAGCGGCTGGCCAAGACTCTTTATCTGTACCATTAAGCTATGTAGATGCAAATGGCGCAAGTTACACCAAAGTATTTACCTTCACTCGTGGCCAATATGATGTGACTGTTGATTACAACGTAAACAACACCACTGCAGCTCCGCTTCAAATGCAAATGTACGGTCAAATTAAACAAACCGTTCAAGCATCTGAAAGCAGCATGATGATGCCAACATACCGTGGTGCAGCATTCTCTACTCAAAACGTGCGTTACGAAAAGTATGATTTTGAAGATATTGCTAAAAGTAACCTGAACCAACAAACACTGGGTGGTTGGGCTGCAATGCTTCAACATTACTACGTGTCAGCTTGGGTACCACCAGCAACTGATTCAAACACTATTTTCACTAGCATGAGTGCGGGTGGACAAGCGAACATTGGTTTCCGTGGTGCTGTTCATGATATTGCTCCTGGTACACAACAAACCATCAGTGCGCAGTTCTTTGTAGGTCCTAAAGACCAGAAAGCCCTTTCTTCTATTTCAGAAACCCTGAACTTAGTGGTCGATTATGGTTTCCTTTGGTGGTTAGCTATTCCAATTTACAAACTACTGATGTTCTTCCAGTCGATTGTAACTAACTGGGGTTTGGCAATTATCTTAATTACGCTTTCTGTTCGTGGTCTGTTATATCCACTGACTAAAGCGCAATACACCTCAATGGCAAAAATGCGTAACCTACAGCCAAAACTTGCTGAACTGAAAGAACGTTTTGGTGATGACCGTCAGAAGATGGGTCAAGCAATGATGGAGCTTTACAAGAAAGAGAAAGTTAACCCAATGGGTGGCTGTCTTCCTATCTTGCTGCAAATGCCAATTTTCATCGCATTATACTGGGTATTACTAGAAAGTTATGAATTGCGTCACGCACCATTCATGCTTTGGATTGACGATTTATCGGTTCAAGATCCTTACTACGTACTACCGTTACTAATGGGTGTGTCAATGTGGTTAATGCAGAAAATGCAACCAATGGCACCAACCATGGATCCTATGCAAGTTAAGATGATGCAGTGGATGCCGGTTATCTTTACTGTGTTCTTCCTATGGTTCCCATCAGGCCTAGTACTATACTGGTTAGTGGGTAACTTAGTGGCGATTACACAACAAAAGATTATTTATGCAGGTCTTGAGAAAAAAGGCTTAAAATAAGTCATAGCTCAAACTGATATAATTTTTAAAGGCGGCTATTAAGCCGCCTTTTCCTTTACTATTTTCAACAAGGTTTTCCTCAATGACAGACACTATCGTGGCACAAGCAACCGCACCAGGTCGTGGCGGCGTCGGTATCATTCGTGTATCAGGTGATAAAGCAACTGAAGTCGCGCACAGCGTTCTAGGCCACTTACCTAAAACTCGTTATGCCGATTACTGTGACTTTAAAAGTGCTTCTGGAGAAGTCATTGACCAAGGAATTGCCTTATTTTTTAAAGGACCTAATTCCTTTACTGGTGAAGATGTATTGGAACTACAAGGCCACGGCGGTCAAATCGTACTAGACATGCTGATTAAGCGTGTGATGGAAGTTGAAGGACTTCGTATTGCTAAGCCAGGTGAGTTTAGTGAACAAGCCTTTATGAACGACAAGCTTGATTTAACCCAAGCTGAAGCCATTGCCGATTTAATTGATGCCACCAGCGAACAAGCTGCTAAAAGCGCCTTAAACTCGCTCCAAGGTGAATTCTCAGATGAGGTACATCAACTCGTAGAGCAAGTCACCAACTTGCGCTTATACGTTGAAGCAGCGATTGATTTTCCCGATGAAGAAGTCGATTTCTTATCAGACGGTAAAATTGCCAACTCACTGTATAAAATCATCGATAAACTTGATTCAGTCCAAGCGAGTGCGAAACAAGGCTCAATTATCCGTGAAGGCATGAAAGTCGTTATTGCAGGCCGTCCGAATGCGGGTAAATCGAGTTTACTGAATGCATTAGCAGGTAAAGAGTCTGCCATTGTGACTGAAATAGCAGGTACGACTCGTGATGTGCTACGTGAACATATTCACCTTGATGGTATGCCACTGCATATTATCGATACTGCGGGTTTACGTGACACCGTTGATACCGTAGAAAAAATAGGTATTGAGCGAGCTTGGGATGAAATAGCCACTGCAGATAGAGTGTTATTTATGGTTGATGGCACAACCACTACTGATGTTAACCCTCATGATATTTGGCCTGACTTTATCGACCGTCTACCATCAAGACTTGGCGTCACTGTTGTACGTAACAAAGCTGATTTAACCGGCGAGCCCGTTATGACCACAGATGAACATGGTTATAACGTTTACCGCATTTCTGCTAAAACAGGTTTAGGCGTTGAAGAACTTAAACAGCACCTTAAGACATTAATGGGTTACCAAAGTAACCTAGAAGGCGGCTTTATCGCCCGTCGTCGCCATTTAGAAGCATTAGACTTAGCATCAAGTCACTTACAGCTAGGTAAAGAACAGCTGGAAGTGTATTTAGCAGGGGAGTTACTGGCAGAAGAACTGCGCATGGCACAAATGGCGCTATCTGAAATTACCGGTAAGTTCACCTCTGATGATCTATTGGGTAAAATCTTTAGCTCATTTTGTATTGGTAAATAAGTTCCACATTTAAAAGAGAAATTCAGTGTCTATAGCATCAAGCACATTAGCAAATACCGTCATCGTTCTCGACTTTGAAACCACAGGTTTATCACCAGATAATGGTGACCGCGCAATTGAAATTGGTGCCGTAAAGCTAGTTGATGGTGTGGTAGTTGATTCATTTCAAGAATTGATGAATCCAGGTCGCCGTGTAAATAGTTTTATTGAAAACTACACAGGTATTAGTAATCAAATGCTGCAAACAGCCGATGACTGCGAAACGGTCATGGCGCGGTTTGCTAATTTTATTGAAGACTTCAACCTTGTAGCCCATAACGCTAGCTTTGATAAGAAGTTTTTAGATGCTGAATTCGAGCGAATTAATTACCAATACTCTGGACAGTTTGCTTGTTCTTTATTGCTATCACGCAGAATTAACCAAGATGCGCCCAATCATAAATTAGGGACCTTGGTGGATTATCATCAATTACCCAATGATGGTGTATTTCACCGCGCGTTAGCCGATGCCACCATGACAGGCCATTTATGGCTTCACCAGCTTGAAACGATTGAGCTACACCGTCCACATCAAGTCATAACGTTCGATAATGTTCAAACAATCACTCGTTTACCCAAAGCCAAAGTGATGGATTTTATCAACAAAATATAATGACGAGTTTTTAATAAAAACACGATATCGTGTATTCAGTTTAGAATTTATGCCAGCTTGAATGTTGGCATTTTTGGGTTTTATCACTGTAATCTATTCAATAATTTGTTCAGGCACTTCTAATCCATATCGTTCAAAGTACTGATTTATCTTACCTGTGTCGCCATACTCTTTTATCAATCTAGCCACGTCAGAATACAATTTAACTGCTTTAGACTTTTTAGGTATGCTGATATACATAGGATTTTCAAAAGTATCTACAAGAGTAATTTTTTCAAACTTACCCTCAAATAACTCAACATTATGAGAAGCTGAGGTAACGGCAACATCTATACGATTCCTTTCTAACATTCCCACCAATTGCTGTGTTTTACCCACCAGAGTTAATTCCCTACTCTCGAAAGTTGAAAATGTTGGTGAATAAAAATTACCTCGAATAGCACCAACTCTATAATTATCGAGTTCTTTATATGATTTTATATCTATGTCTAACCTAGGAGATTTATAAAAATTCAGATTTCTTATGTAATAACCGTATGCGATTGGGTATAGAAATACTTGTCTTGCTTCAGTCATAGAATGGCGAACTAATAGATCTACCTTGCCACTTTCAGCCTCTTTAATAGAACGGATCCATGGTACATTTTCCCAGTTAATCTGATGTCCTAGCTCAATAAAGATATCAGTCATCATTTCAGGAACGACACCTTTGCATTCGCCATTTTCAAAAAATAACTCAGGAGGGTAATTGCGGCAATGTGCAGTGAATGTTTCAGCAAAGATATTCGAGGAAAAAAATCCAACAAAACAAATGATCAATATTTTCATACGCCTCCTTTTTCATCTAATACTTGCAATAAAGTCACACTTAAACAGTGTAGTTCAAACAAGCTAATTAGGAATAATATGCGGAGACTTTATCAAGGCTAAGCCTGTATCGAGTGCAGAGTTTTACTCTCCCCCTTACTTAACCTATGCCGCACACTGTTGCTGCGGCATGTTATTTAACCACTCTTGAAATTTAGCTATCCCAGGTAAACGCTTATCTGAATGCCCCAATAACTGCACAATGGCGTAGCAATATTGATAATATAGTTGAACATCATTACCATCTTTATCGGCATCATCAGTGTTAATTATTGCGCCGCGTAAATAGTTAATCACTAACTCACCTCGATTAAAGCCTTCAACTTTACCAATTCTAGCAATCATCTCATTGAACCATACAAAGTAAGCATCGTAGCTTTGCTTATATGCTAACTGATAAACTTCACTTGCCTGTGATAGCACCTCAGAGTTAGGCATAACTCTTTCAATAACAAAAGTCTTATTCACTAAAGTGTCGTGTAATCGCCAACATTGATGAGCTAAAAATTGAATGAGAGGATCTTGATAATCCTGTTTATCAAGTTCAGCTTGAGCACTCCAGCGATTTAAATCATTAATAGCAACCGCGACCATTAAATCAGCCTCTGTCGGAAAGTGATTATAAATAGTCCCTTTTGAAATCTGGCTCGCTTTGACTAAATGTGAACGGCATAAATCAAAAGTTTTATGTCCTTTTAAGCATCGTTGTGACACTTCAACTAGGTATTCACCTCTTTGTTGCCAACTTCCCATGTTACATTCCTTACTTCATATCAAAATTATGTTATCAGTTCACATTCACACGATAACAAGCTTTTTACGACTTCGATATTAAGTAATACTGATACCACTATGAACATTATCAATAGCCAGTTTTTCTACAGCCTATGTTAAAAATTGAATTACTAGAAAGCTTCATTGCCGTGGCTGAAAATGGCAACCTTTCGAAAGCAGCTGAGCAAATTTGTCGAACTCAATCAGCATTGAGTTTGCAAATAAAAAAGTTGGAAGAGAGTGTCGGCCAGCCATTATTAATACGCGATAATAAAGGGGTAACACTGACAGAGTCTGGTGTCACTTTACTCAATTACGCCTATAAAATGATGCAACTGAATTCACAAGCTTTAGATGATTTAAAAGATAGTCAAAACCGTGAAATCATCCGTCTTGGCGTGCCAACAGACTATATAAAACGTTATCTAAGTAGCTGTTTACTTGAATTTATTCGTGAATTCACTCGTATAGAATTAGTGATTGATACAGACGTGAGTGGCAACCTTTACAAACGCCTAAAGCAAGGTGAGTTTGATGTGATAGTCGCGACACATTGGCAAACACCGGCCAACGGTGAATTACTGTTTGAGCGACGTTTTCATTGGGTTGCTGCTAAAAATGGTAATGCTCATAAACGTAGTACGATTCCAATGGCTTTATACCCAGAAAACTGCCCTATTCGTGCCCAAGTATTTGCTAACCACCAACTGACAATGCGCTCGATCAACGTATTACTTTCAACGCCCTCACCGCAAGCCTTATGTATGGCGGTTGAAAATGATCTGACTATTGCACCCGTTGCCGAATTTAGGATCAACGATAAAATGCAAATATTAGATCCCGTTGAACATGGCCTACCCATTTTACCTGTGTTCAATGAAGCGCTATATCTCAATCCAGATACTCAAACAGATGCTACCCAGCAACTGATCACTCTAATCAAAGCCAATGTTGAAAACTTAGCAGAAGTGGCTGATAGCTAATAATTCAAAACGATTAAAAAACAAAAAGCCCCTAACCAGATAGTTAGAGGCTTTCAGAAGACTTCATAAATGAATTTAAATGGGGAAATTAATAACTCATTATTTGTACTAACTCAATCTTCTTTTGAGGCGTGACAATTAAGTATTATTTTTTGTGCTTATCATACTTAAACGTATGACAGTCACTACAAATCGGCTCTTTCGCTTTATGTTCACCATGACATTCCTGACAAGGTAACTCTTTACCGTAATGTAAGTTGCTATGTGGGTTTTGCCACTTATCCTCTTCACTACGGGCAGTTGTTTCAGCTAATTCATCCACATCATGACATTGTTGACACGCTTGGTCTGATGGAAATTGTTTAATACCATTGTCATGACAAGCTTTACAATCTTTGCCGATAACGTCTTGATGGTAAGCTCTGATTTCTACCGCTTGTACTGTTGCACTACTTAAGCAAAGTAATCCCAATGCAAGCATCATCTTTAATGTTTTCATCAATAATTCCTCTTGTTAATTGGGTTAAGCTTTCATTGTGCTACGGGCGGCTGTCATACCCATAACCATACATTCAGGGATAGAACAACTACCTAAACGGCTCACACCATGGATACCACCACACACTTCACCTGCGGCATATAACCCCTTGATAGGGTTACCTGTAAAGCTATCTTTCACTTCAGCTTTAGTAGTAATTTGCACGCCGCCTTGGCAGTAATGCACTTTTGGCCATAAACGAACCACGGTAAATGGTGCTTCAATATACTTATCTTTCGCTTTGGTCATGTTCTTGCCAAACTGAGTATCTTCACCAGATTTAACGTACTGGTTATATTCTTCAATTTGGGTTTTAAGTGCTTTTAATGGCACTTTGAAATGCGCAGCTAATTCTTCGACAGAATCAAACTTCCAGCCGATGTTATACTTAATGACCTTTTTAGTATTAGGATGCTTTTTAGAATCCTTATAGCTGGTAATTAAGATTGGTGGTAATGCATTGCCTTTTTCATCACGACAAGCTAACTCAGCATCAGCACGGGTTTTACGGTCGGCAATTTCATTCATGAAGCGCTGACCAGTTAAACGGTTAATCGCAATTGAATGTGGAAAGTTATAAATAGAGTAGTTAGACACATAGCCAAATCCACCTTCATCAGGTGATGCCCAAGGGCCAGATTGAATATGCGCTAAATGGACAGGTACCGCGCCTAAGCGGAACATTTCATACATCCCCTCACCTGTAGCACCAGGCGCATTGGTACAACCCACTTCAGAGGTTAATGTTGGATCTTGCGCCATACGTAAATTAACGTTTTGAGCAAAGCCGCCAGTTGCCATTATCACACCGCGTTTTGCGCGGATATTAATAATTTTTCCAGGTTGATCTTCGCCAAAGTGGTAGTTATCACGCATTTTAACGCCTACAACTTCACCTTTATCACCAATCAAGAAACCTTCAAATTTCGAGCGATTATGGGTATGAACACCCAATTCACGACACTTATGTAATAAAGGCTGAGTGATACCCGCGCCACAACTCACAGTTGTTTGGTAAGTACGCGCAACCGAGTGACCGCCAAGTTGCTGTAAATATGGATGGTATTCAGACCCCGCATCAAAGGTCATTTGCAACGCTTCCATTGCATGTTCTGCAACATGGCGTAATAAAGCTTCATCAGCGATACCACGTCCAGCAGCCATTTGATCAGCAACCATGCGCTCTACTGAGTCATTCACGCCTTCTTTAGATTGCATTGGCGTACCAGGGGCGGCAAACAAGCCACCATTAATCGCCGAATTACCACCAAAATAAGACATTTTCTCGAAAATATGGACATCTTTAGCGCCTAGTTTAGTCGCTTCAATTGCGGCGGCTAATCCTGCGAAACCCGAACCAATAATGACAATTTCAATTTCCTTGTCCCACTTAACACCGTCTGCCTTTTCAGAAACAGCCATCGCAGGTGCTACCATTGCAGCCCCTGCTGCTACACCTAGTCCAGCAATAAATTTACGGCGTCCTAACAGATCTACATTACTCATAGGTCATCACCCTTTGTTTAAATTGACCCTTTCATCATAAAGATGGAATCAATTCCAAAAAGGGAATTAGGCAGCAGTTAGCTATATCTAAAGGAGTAGATATTCGAAAATAAAATGTAGCTCATAATTTAATCAAATATGGATGTGAGTTACCGATTTGGAATAGGTTCCAAATCGGTAACTCACAATAAAATCGAGGGAAATAACAAGTAAATTACTGCTGAGTAAGAGAAACTGTCAATTTATCTACTAACAACCTTACTTTAGGAGACAAATGACGGTTTTGTGGGTACAAGGCCCAAATACCTTCTTTTTCTTGTTGAAACGGTGCCAGTAATACCGTTAACTTATTATCGTTAATAGACTGCTGAACGTAATATTCTGGCAGTTGTACAATACCTAAGCCTTTTAATGCCGCATCAAGTAAACTAATGCCACTACTACACTGCAAGTTCCCTTGCACTTTTATACTTCTATTTTTACCTGATTCAGTAAAGTGCCAATGGGATAGTGAGCCGATTAAGCAATTATGCTGGCTCAGTTCTGATAACGAATAAGGTGCACCAAAACGGCTAATATACTCAGGCGAAGCGCAAACAAATTGTTCTCGGCTAGTTAATCGTTTAGCCATCATGCTTGAGTCTGCTAATCGGCCTAAACGAATAGCAAGATCATAGCCGCCTTCTACCAAATCTAATTGTCGATTGGTTAACTCACATATAACTTCTACATCTGGATATTGCTGCATATAGTCAGTCACAATCGGCATAATAAATTTTTCACCGTAAGTTACAGGCGCTGTCAGTTTAATCAGGCCTTGAGGCTTATTCTGTAAACTGGTTATCGCCCGCTCAGCTTCTTCAAGACCATCGATAACTTGACGGCAATGACGATAAAAAACCTGTCCTTCTTCGGTTAACGATACTTTTCGTGTCGTGCGATAAAACAGTTTGGTACTTAGTCTATTTTCAATTTGACTAATTTGACGACTGACTTGTGCTGTTGAAATCGACAAACGCTTACCCGCAGCAGTAAAGCTATCCGTTTCAGCTACTGCAACAAATTCATAAACTCCTTCCCATGGCAACATTATTACTCACTCGTAAAAGTCATTTGTAATTTAAGCTTATTATCAACTGACAGAAAATAAATACAATAGACTTATCTTCTACACTGTGTAGATCCACATTTTTATCGTCACGCCAAAAGGACAAACACAATGTCAGCACAATATATAAAATCTAAAGCCGCTGTTGCATGGGGAGTGGGACAACCATTATCAATTGAAGAAGTGGATGTCATGTATCCAAAAGCGGGTGAAGTCATGGTTAAGATTATTGCTTCTGGTGTTTGTCATACCGATGCTTTCACCTTGTCAGGCGATGATCCAGAAGGTATTTTCCCGGTCATTTTAGGTCACGAAGGTGGCGGTATTGTGGAAATGGTCGGTGAAGGCGTTACCAGTGTACAAGTAGGTGACCACGTCATTCCGCTATACACAGCCGAGTGTGGTAAATGTAAATTCTGTACTTCAGGTAAAACCAACCTATGTAGCGCAGTACGTGAAACCCAAGGCAAAGGTTTAATGCCTGATGGTACGACACGCTTTTATAAAGATGGTCAGCCAATTTTCCACTACATGGGCTGCTCAACCTTTTCAGAATATACCGTGCTTCCAGAAATCTCTTTAGCAAAAGTGAATCCAAAAGCCCCACTTGAAGAAGTGTGTTTATTAGGCTGTGGTGTAACAACAGGTATGGGCGCCGTATTTAATACCGCTAAAGTGCAAAAAGGCGACACTGTGGCCATTTTCGGCCTAGGCGGCATTGGTTTATCAGCCATTATTGGTGCCACAATGGCTGGTGCGAGTCGCATTATTGGGGTTGATTTAAACGAATCAAAATTTGAATTAGCCACTAAATTAGGTGTGACTGATTGTATTAATCCCAAAAATTATGACAAACCAATTCAGGATGTCATTGTGGAAATGACGGATGGCGGGGTAGATTTCTCGTTTGAATGTATTGGTAACGTTAATGTCATGCGCAGTGCACTTGAGTGTTGTCATAAAGGCTGGGGCGAATCGGTTGTTATTGGTGTTGCCGGTGCAGGCCAAGAAATTTCAACCCGTCCATTTCAATTGGTCACTGGTCGAGTTTGGAAAGGGAGTGCATTTGGCGGTGTTAAAGGCCGTAGTCAATTACCCGGTATTGTTGAGCAATACTTAAATGGTGAATTTAAGCTGGATCACTTCATTACTCATACCATGGGTCTTGAAGGAATAAATGATGCCTTTGATTTAATGCATAGCGGTGAAAGCATCCGTTCAGTCATTCACTTCGATAAGTAAATATTATTGTTGTGTTGGATTAATATCATGCCCTTAACCTTATGCTAAGGGCATTTTTATCATAAGCGATCAATCAAATGACTTTAGAAAACGTCAGTAGTAATAAAATGTTCGGCGGCTGGCTAAAGCAATATCGCCACCATTCAGATACGCTAAATTGCCACATGCGCTTTGCTATTTATCTGCCGCCACAAGCCGCTTCACAAAAAGTTCCTGTGCTTTATTGGCTGTCAGGACTCACCTGCACCGACGAAAACGTCATGCAAAAATCAGGTATTCAGCGTGTTGCCGCAGAATTAGGTATCGCCATAGTTGCCCCAGATACCAGTCCACGTGGTGAGAATGTCGCAGATGATGAATCTGCAGCCTATGATTTTGGATTAGGAGCAGGGTTTTACCTCAATGCTACCCAAGCCCCCTTTAATACTCACTATCAAATGTATGACTATGTGGTGAAAGAGCTGCCAACATTAATTGAGCAGCATTTTCCTGTCAGTAACATGCGCAGTATTAGTGGTCACTCAATGGGCGGCCATGGTGCTATTTCGATTGGCCTTAAAAACCCTGAGAAATATCAGTCAATTTCAGCATTTAGTCCGATTTGTAACCCTATAAATTGCCCTTGGGGACAGAAGGCCTTTAATGGTTATTTAGGATCAGATCAAACCACCTGGGCTGAGTACGATAGTAGTGAATTAATGAAAAATTCGACGGTTAAACTGCCTATGCTGGTGGATCAAGGCACTGAAGATAACTTCTTAACCGAACAACTAAAGCCTGAAACCTTAGTTGATGCCGCCAAAACTCAGCAATCCCCACTGACATTACGCATGCAGGAAGGTTATGATCATAGCTACTTCTTTATCAGTAGCTTTATAGAAGATCATCTTCGGTTTCATGCAAAGTACTTATTAAAGTAAGTCATTATTTGTTATGACCGAACACAAAAAGGGAGTGAATAATCACTCCCTTTTTGATCCGTTATAATGAATATATTTTAGAATTCACGACACATTTATGAATTATTTTGCGCCAATTTTGCAAAGTACTTCTTAGAAGCAGCTCTGACTTTAGGGGCTAATAAAATTGCAGAGGTCATGGTTGGAATCGCCATTAAGGCATAAGCAGCATCAATAATATTAACGATTTCTTGAATTGTGGCTGTTGCAGCAAATAAGATCGCCAGCAAGAAAAAGCACTGATATAAACGTAGTCTTTTACGGCCAAATAAAAATGCAAAACATTGCCCACCGTAAAAAGCTTGCGTGAAAATGGTACTAATACTGAAAAACACCACACAAAGGATCAGTAAATAGGGACCAACGCCAGGCATAGTCACTTCAAATGCTTGAGCTGATAAGTTCACACCTTGCGCTTCCCCGCCTTGCCAAACCCCCGATATTAAAATGATCATAGCCGTTGCGGTGCACACAATTAATGTATCAATAGCAGGGCCTAACATGGCTACTAAGCCTTCTTTAACTGGTTCATTAGTTTTGGCACTCCCGTGAGCCATTACCTCAGTACCAATGCCCGCCTCATTAGAAAAAGCAGCTCTGCGGATCCCAATTAACATGGTACCTAATATGCCTCCTCCCACAGAATTAAGTGAGAAAGCTTCACTAATAATCAGCTCAAAATAACCGGGAATATCAGTTAAATTAGTGGCAATCACATAAAAAGCACAACCCATATAAATGAAGATCATTAATGGCACCACTTTAGATGCCACCGATGCTATACGTTTGATCCCACCTAAAATGACGCTTGCGACAATCAACATCACTACAATACCCAGGGAAAGATCGACCCAAAAAGTTGATTCACCAGCTGGAAAATGTCCCGGTTTCACGATTAGCCATTCACGAATGATCTGCACTAATTGATTGGCATTAAATAATGGAAAGTTGCCCACTAAGCCTACAACACAGAAAAATACCGCTAAAAAGTGCCATTTCTTAGACAGTCCTTGGGTGATAATGTACATAGGTCCACCTTGTACATCACCATTTTCATCTTTACCGCGATACATAATAGCCAAGGTACAAGTAAAGAATTTCGTCGCCATCCCCACAATCGCACTGATCCACATCCAAAAAATAGCACCAGGTCCACCCACCATTATAGCTACGGCGACACTACCAATATTGCCCATTCCCACAGTGCCTGCCATCGCACTGGATAACGCACCAGCATGTGTAATATGGCCTTTAGCCCCTTTTTCAGGGTATTTCCCTCTGACTATATTGATGGCATGACCAATATAACGAAATGGGATAAACCTAGAATAAATAAGGAAAAAAAGACCACCACCGACTAATAGAACCAGCATGTGTGGCCCCCATGCTAAATCAGCAATTTCAGCCGTAATAGAAACAAGAGACATAGATAAGTTACGCATTTGTTAAAAGTTATCTTTGAAAATACGGACAAAAAGCGCTTTGTGCAATGACAAATCTGCGTAAACTATGCTTAAAACTATGGTTAATCGTAGCCAAAAATAAGGTGTTCACATGGCAAAAGTAGAGATATTAGTCGGTACAACGCAAGGCGGAACCGAGTACGTAGCAGATGATATGGCGGCTCAATTGACCGATATAGGCCACCAAACTCAAATACATTTAAGCCCAAATCTAACTGATTTAGACCCAGATTCACTGTGGTTAATTGTCTGTTCAACACATGGAGCTGGCGATCTTCCAGACAATATTGAGCCCTTTTATCGGCAATTATTTGGTAATAATGGCGATCTTAAGTCGTTAAAATATGCTTTATGTGCCATTGGTGATTCAAGTTACGATACTTTTTGCCAAGGACCTGAAAAAATAATTTCTGAGCTAGATCGTTTAGATGCAAAGCCAATTGTGAATAAGATCCAAATTGATGTACAAAGGGATCCTGTGCCTGAAGATGCTGCTTTAGCTTGGTTATCTGAGTGGCAAGCAAGTATTTAATCAATCAACTTAGTTAATATCTTCATTTATACTCACAATATTACCCAATCTTATCCACAATAAGTTAATTTAGAAGATAACTATGTGGATAAGCTATTATTTTATCCGATCATAACTTTGTATTGATCTACACCCGATCTTGTTAATGATCCCCCCTGTGGATAACTAGGCGATCTATCCCCAAGTTATATTGAAATAGATCGCAGCTAGATCACAGGATCGTTTTGACGTTACCTAATGATTATAAACAAAAAATAAGGTTTTCCACAGAAAAGGGCGATCCTAATAGTAATAGTAATAAAAAGATCTATTTAAAGATCTTAAGATCTATTAAGCGAAGCGTGTCTGATCAAAATGAGAAAATTGATCATTCCCGAAAGGCAAAGCAAGTGCTAAAATACTCGGCTGAAACAGTCTTTCGATTTAAATTCTGATTTAACTGTAAATTAGAAAAATTACTTTTATCCAAGGTTACAAAATGCATTTTCATGAACGGTTTGATGTAATTGTTGTTGGCGGTGGTCATGCCGGAACGGAAGCGGCACTTGCAGCAGCAAGAATGGGATCAAAAACCCTCTTACTGACTCACAATATCGATACCCTCGGACAAATGTCTTGTAACCCAGCCATAGGCGGAATTGGTAAAGGTCATTTGGTTAAAGAAATTGACGCTTTAGGTGGAGCAATGGCAACAGCCACTGATTTCGCTGGTATTCAATTTAGAACCTTAAATTCAAGCAAAGGCCCAGCGGTAAGAGCTACTCGTGCACAAGCTGATAGAGCGCTTTATCGTCAAAAGATCCAACAAATTCTTCAACACCAACCTAATTTACGTATTTTCCAACAAGCAGTAGATGACTTAGTTGTTGAAAATAATAAAGTTATTGGTGTAGTTACTCAAATGGGATTAGCATTTGAGTCTCCAAGTGTTGTACTGACAACAGGCACTTTTTTAAGCGGAAAAATCCATATTGGATTAGAAAACTACAGCGGCGGACGTGCTGGTGATCCACCAGCTATCGCATTAGCAAACCGTTTAAAAGAATTACCAATTCGTGTAGGACGTCTTAAAACAGGCACACCACCAAGAATCGATGCAAACAGCATTGATTTTGACAAGATGCAAGAGCAAAAAGGTGACACGCCATTGCCGGTAATGTCGTTCATCGGTGATGTAAGCCAACACCCGCAGCAAGTCTCTTGTTATATCACTCATACCAATGAAAAAACACACGATATTATTCGTGGAGGACTTGATCGCAGTCCAATGTATTCTGGGGTTATTGAAGGCATTGGCCCAAGATACTGCCCATCGATTGAAGATAAAATTAATCGTTTTGCTGACAAGACTTCGCATCAAATATTTATTGAACCTGAAGGTTTAACGACTAATGAGATCTACCCAAACGGGATCTCAACCAGTTTACCATTTGATGTTCAGCTAAATTTAGTCCGATCAATTCAAGGTATGGAAAATGCTGAGATCATTCGACCAGGTTATGCCATTGAATATGATTATTTTGATCCACGAGATCTGAAGAATTCATTAGAAACCAAAAATATTGATGGTTTGTTCTTTGCTGGACAAATCAATGGTACAACCGGCTATGAAGAAGCCGGTGCACAGGGTTTACTTGCTGGTATGAATGCTTCATTACAAGTTCAAGGCAAAGAAGCTTGGTGTCCAAGACGTGATCAAGCTTATATTGGTGTTTTAGTTGATGATCTATCAACTTTAGGGACAAAAGAGCCTTACCGCATGTTCACTAGCCGTGCGGAATATCGATTATTGCTGCGAGAAGACAATGCTGATTTACGTTTGACTGAAAAAGGTCGCGAACTTGGCCTTGTTGATGATGAACGTTGGCAGAAATTTAATGAGAAAAGAGAATCGATTGAAACTGAATTACAGCGTTTACGCAGTAATTGGGTTCATAACAATTCACCTTTGTTAGATGTATTAAATCCTGAATTAAATACGCCTATTTCACGTGAAGCTTCGTTTGAAGATTTATTGCGCCGTCCAGAAATGGATTACCAAAAGCTCATGAGCTTAGAAGGTTTTGGCCCAGCGATTGAAGATCCACGCGCTGCAGAACAAGTTCAAATTCAAGTAAAATATTCGGGCTATATCCAAAGACAGCAAGGTGAAATCGATAAAGCCATTCGTCATGAAACCACTAGTTTACCGTTAGATCTTGATTATCAAGAAGTGGCAGGCTTATCTAATGAAGTCATCGCTAAGATGAATGAGCATAAGCCAGAAACCATTGGCCAAGCTTCTCGGATCTCTGGAATGACGCCTGCTGCGATTTCTATTTTACTTGTTCACTTAAAAAAACGCGGTTTATTGCGTAAAAGCGCCTAAATAGCAGTAAAAAGTTGTGTTTTAACTAATAAGGGAAGCTTTGAGGCTTCCCTTAGTCATTTCTGCCATTCATAATACCCGATGATTTATGATTCCCTTTGATTTTGAGGTCACTTAGCGTGCTAGCCGATCAACTTAAAACTTATCTAGCTGAAACCAATATTTCAGCGACTGAAACTCAACAGCAACAATTGGTTGGGTTTGTTACCATGCTAAATAAATGGAATAAAGCCTATAACCTGACATCAGTCAGAGATCCTGAACAGATGTTAATCCGTCATGTTATGGACAGCTTGGTGGTTTCTCCTTATCTTAAAGGGCAAAGGTTCATTGATGTCGGAACGGGACCAGGTTTACCAGGGATCCCATTAGCCATTTTAAATCCCGACAAAGAATTCGTATTACTGGACAGTTTAGGAAAACGGATCCGTTTTCAAAAACAGGTTCAGTTTGAATTAAAAATTAATAACATTACGTCAGTTGAAAGCCGTGTTGAGGCTTATGAGCCTGAGCAGAAATTTGATGGTGTGATCAGTCGTGCATTTGCGTCAATTGAAGATATGTTGACTTGGTGTCATCACTTACCAGCTGACAATGGTCAATTTTATGCGCTAAAAGGCCAATTGAGTGATGCTGAGTTAACCAGTATTCCTGCTGGGTTTGACGTGGTTGAAACAATCACGTTAACAGTACCAAGGTTAGATGAGCAAAGACATCTGTTAAAGCTAGTGAAGCAAAAATAGCACTAGCAATAGAATAAATATTATCGGACATCGTAAATATGTCCTTAGGGTGAACACGTGGGTAAAATCATTGCCGTAGCTAACCAGAAAGGTGGCGTAGGAAAAACAACAACTTGTGTTAATTTAGCAGCCTCACTTGCGGCCACAAAACGCAAAGTGCTGTTAATCGATCTTGATCCACAGGGTAATGCCACTATGGGCAGTGGTGTCGATAAGTACGAAGTTGAAAATACGGCTTACGAGTTACTTGTCGAAGAAAAGCCTTTTGCCGAAATAGTCATTAAAGATACGACGGGTAAATACGATCTTATTGCCGGTAATGGTGACGTTACTGCTGCAGAAATCAAACTCATGGAGTTTTTTGCCAGAGAAATTCGATTAAAGAATGCACTTGCAGAAGTTAAAGATGATTATGATTTCATCTTTATTGACTGTCCACCTTCATTGAACATGTTGACGGTGAATGCCATGTCTGCGGCAGACTCTGTATTGGTGCCAATGCAGTGTGAATATTATGCCTTAGAAGGCTTAACAGCCCTGATCGATACCATTACTAAATTAGGCGCAATGGTAAATCCTACGTTAAATATCGAAGGGATCTTGCGTACTATGTACGATCCTCGAAATCGATTATCAAATGATGTATCTGATCAACTTAAACAGCATTTTGGTGAAAAAGTTTATCGCACAGTGATCCCACGAAATATTCGTTTAGCTGAAGCGCCGAGTTTTGGTGCGCCAGCAATGTATTACGACAAGTCCAGTGCAGGTGCAAAAGCCTATTTAGCTTTAGCCGGAGAAATTATTCGCCGCGCTGAGCAACAAACAGAATCTAAGTAAGCGTAAGGGAATAAAATGACGTTAAAAAAACGCGGTTTAGGTAAAGGCTTAGATGCTTTGTTAAGCAACAGCAACGCTGCGAGCCGAAAAACTGAACAGACTCAAACAGAAGCAAAAGTAACCCAATCGCCACAGGAAGATGGCTTACTGATGCTCGATTTAGATTTATTGCAGTCTGGCAAGTATCAACCGCGTAAAGATATGTCACCTGAAGCGTTAGAAGAGTTAGCAGAGTCAATTAAGTCACAAGGGGTGATTCAACCTATTGTGGTGCGTAAAGTTGATGCTGAAAAGTATGAAATTATTGCTGGTGAACGACGTTGGCGCGCATCACAAATTGCTCAACTAGACAAAGTCCCTTGTATTGTTAAGCAGGTACCTGATGAGTCAGCGGTTGCTATAGCGTTAATTGAAAATATTCAACGTGAAGACCTAAATGCAATGGAAGAAGCGATTGCATTACAACGTTTACTCGAAGAGTTTGAATTAACTCACCAGCAAACTGCCGATGCGGTCGGTAAATCTAGAGCAAGTGTGTCTAACTTATTACGTTTAAATAGTTTAAATGAACCTGTGAAGCGTTTATTAGAGTATGGCGATATTGACATGGGTCATGCTCGCGCACTGCTGGCAATTGAAGGTGAAGAGCAAACTAATTTAGCTCGATTGGTCGCTTCTAAAGAAATGACAGTTCGAGAAACTGAACGATTAGTTAATAAAGCACTAAATCCAGCTAAAGAAGCTGAAAAACCAACTAAAGATCATGATGTAACCCGCTTAGAGCAACAGTTAATTGAAAAACTAGGTGCTAAAGTGGCTATTAATCATGGCACTAAAGGCAAGGGTAAAATTGTAATAAACTACCAAGATCTTGCTGAATTAGATGGAATACTTAGCAAAATTCACTAAATCCCTCAACAAAGTCATTTCAATAGTAACTTTGTAACAAGGCGTAATTTTGAGTTTTTAGAAATATAAAGCCAAATCACGCCTAATATCACTGTTTAACCTCTCATCAAAGTTGCAAACAAGGTGTGAAAAGGTATACTTTGCATGCTTTTTTTCCTGTCTGAGTCGTTAATGATCACATTAATGGCCTAGTGGAAAAATAAGTACTAATGCGGAGATTCAAAATTGAGTAAGGTTTTAGCGCGTCGTGGCCGGTGGTCAGCCTATCGAATAGTGTTGTTACAGGCGGCGGTAGCTGGGGGAACTTCAATTTTCTTTTTCGCTCTGTGGGGAGCTCAGTATGGCTTATCTGCTTTGGCAGGTGGTCTCATTGCTGTACTCCCTAATTTTGTATTCGCAACCCTTGCTTTCTCTCATGCGGGAGCTAAAGCGTCAGGAAAAGTCGTTTGGATGTTTTTCTTGGGGGAAGCGGTAAAGTTGCTGCTAACCATTGTGTTGTTTGCCATCGCATTTGGCATGCTAAAAACGCCATTTTTGCCGTTATTTAGCTGTTATTTGTTGGCATTACTAATACCTTGGACAGCCCCTTTATACTTCAAGCAAAATTAAGTGAGATTAATCATGGCGACAACTGGTGAAGCATTAAATGCTTCCGAGTATATCCAGCATCACCTGACTAATGCGAAAATGTGTTCTGCTGATGGCGGAATTGCTTTTAATCATGCATGTCAAGATGCCGGTTTTTGGACTTGGCACATTGACTCACTTTTGTTTTCAGTAGGTCTTGGGGTTCTATTTTTGTGGGCATTCTTCAAAGTAGGACAAAAAGCAACAACTGGCGTTCCAGGTAAATTTCAATGTTTCGTTGAAATGTGCGTGGAAGGTGTAGATAAAATCGTTAAAGACTCATTTCATGGGCGTAACGCTGTTATCGCACCATTAGGTCTGACTATCTTTGTCTGGGTTTTCCTGATGAATTTAATGGACTTAATTCCAGTTGACTTTGTACCTGAAGCCGCAAACAGATTTTTAGGTGTTCCTTACCTTAAAATTGTACCAACAACCGACTTAAACGTAACTCTAGGTCTAGCCTTGAGTGTGTTCGCGTTGATTGTTTTTTACAGTATTAAAGTAAAAGGATTTGGTGGTTTCACAAAAGAAATGACCTTACAACCTTTCAATCATTGGTCTTTGATTCCAGTAAACTTAGTATTGGAAACAGTGACTCTGATTGCGAAACCGATTTCATTATCGCTTCGTCTGTTTGGTAACCTGTATGCAGGTGAGTTGATCTTTATTCTGATAGCACTGATGCCTTGGTGGGCTCAGTTTGCACTATCAGTGCCTTGGGCTATTTTCCATATTTTGGTTATTGTGCTGCAGGCGTTTATCTTCATGATGCTTACGATTGTATATCTAAGCATGGCACATGAAGAACATTAATTTATTTAAAATTAGTTATTTATCGGAGATAAAATGGAAACTGTAATTAGCTTTACAGCAATAGCTGTTGCGATCATGATTGGCTTAGCAGCGCTAGGTACTGGTATTGGTTTTGCTATCTTAGGTGGTAAATTCTTAGAAGCTTCAGCTCGTCAACCAGAACTAGCTCCAGCATTACAAACTAAGATGTTCATCGTAGCTGGTCTACTTGATGCGATCTCAATGATTGCAGTTGGTGTTGCATTATTCTTCGTATTCGCTAACCCATTCTTAGGTCAATTAGCTGGCTAATCGCCCCCCTTAGAAGGAGTTGTCGTTATGAGTATTAACGCTACCCTGCTAGGCCAAGCGATTTCTTTTGCACTCTTCGTGTGGTTTTGCATGAAGTTTGTATGGCCGCCATTGATGAACGCTATCGAAGAACGCCAGAAGAAAATTGCCGATGGGCTAGCTGATGCAGGACGTGCTGCAAAAGATCTAGAGTTGGCTCAAGCGAAAGCTAATGAGCAACTAAAAGAAGCGAAGGCGACTGCTAATGAAATTATTGAGCAAGCTAATAAGCGTAAAGCTCAAATAGTTGAAGAAGCTAAAATTGAAGCTGATACAGAGCGTGCGAAAATCATCGCTCAAGGTCAAGCTGAAATTGAAAACGAACGTAATCGCGTTAAAGATGACTTGCGTAAGCAAGTTGCTACTCTTGCCGTAACTGGTGCAGAGAAAATTCTTCAACGTTCGATTGATCCAGAAGCTCACAGTGACATAGTTAATAAACTTGTTGCTGAAATTTAATTAAGGAATCGGAGTTATGGCTGAAATAAGCACCATTGCTCGTCCTTATGCAAAGGCAGCTTTTGATTTTGCTGTTGAACATAAAGCAATTGAAGATTGGGCAGAAATGCTGAACTTCGCGGCATTGGTAAGTGAAAACGAATCAATTAAACCGTTGCTTGGTGGTTCATTGGCTAGTGCGAAACTTGCCTCACTATTTATTGAAGTATGTGGTGAGCAGGTCAATGCACAGGGTCAAAACCTTATAAAGGTTATGGCTGAAAACGGTCGTTTAGAGATACTGCCATCAGTATCTTTACTTTTTGCTGAATATCGCAATGAGTGGGCAAAAGAAGTTGAAGCAACTGTTGTTTCAGCGACTGAGCTAAGCTCTGAGCAGCAAGAGCAAATTAGTGTTTCTCTTGAGAAACGTCTCGCACGCAAAGTTAAGCTGAATTGTAGTGTAGATGCAGCGCTTATTGGCGGTGTAATTATTAAATCAGGCGACTTAGTCATTGATGGCTCTGTTAGCGGTAATTTATCGCGCTTGTCTGATAAGCTACAATCGTAATTGGGAGTTTGAGCATGCAACTGAATTCCACTGAAATCAGCGATCTGATTAAACAGCGGATCGAGCAGTTCGACGTCGTTAGTGAAGCTCGCAACGAAGGTACAATCGTTGCAGTAAGTGACGGCATCATTCGCATTCACGGCCTTGCCGATGTAATGCAAGGTGAAATGATCGAACTGCCTGGTGGCCGTTTTGCAATCGCGTTGAACTTAGAACGTGATTCTGTCGGTGCCGTAGTAATGGGCCCTTATGCTAATTTAGCTGAAGGCGCAAAAGTTAAGACTACTGGTCGTATTCTTGAAGTACCAGTAGGTCGTGGTTTATTAGGCCGCGTTGTTAACACTCTTGGTGAGCCAATTGATGGAAAAGGACCAGTCGATAACGATGGTTACTCTCCAATCGAAGTGATTGCTCCTGGTGTTATTGAACGTCAGTCTGTAGATCAACCAATCCAAACTGGTTATAAAGCCGTTGATGCCATGATCCCAATTGGTCGTGGTCAACGTGAATTGATCATTGGTGACCGTCAGACTGGTAAAACAGCGATGGCTATCGATGCAATTATTAACCAGAAAGATTCAGGCATTAAATGTGTATACGTAGCTGTAGGGCAAAAAGCTTCTACTATCGCTAACGTTGTACGTAAGCTTGAAGAGCACGGTGCATTAGCTAACACTATCGTTGTAGTAGCAACAGCTTCTGAAGCTGCAGCATTACAATACTTAGCACCTTACTCTGGTTGTTCAATGGGTGAATACTTCCGTGACCGCGGTGAAGATTCTTTAATCGTATATGATGATCTATCTAAGCAAGCAGTTGCTTACCGTCAGATCTCTCTACTATTGAAGCGTCCACCAGGACGTGAAGCATACCCAGGTGATGTATTCTATCTACATTCTCGTTTATTAGAACGTGCTTCACGTGTAAACGAAGTCTATGTAGAGAAATTCACTAACGGTGAAGTAAAAGGTACAACCGGTTCTTTAACTGCGTTGCCTATTATTGAAACCCAAGCAGGTGATGTATCTGCATTCGTACCGACTAACGTAATTTCTATTACTGATGGTCAAATCTTCCTTGAAACTGATTTATTTAACTCAGGCTTACGTCCTGCAGTTAACCCAGGTATCTCAGTATCTCGTGTTGGTGGTGCGGCTCAGACTAAGATCATTAAGAAACTGTCTGGTGGTATTCGTACCGCGTTAGCACAGTATCGAGAGCTTGCTGCGTTCTCACAATTTGCATCTGATTTAGATGATGCAACTCGTGCTCAACTTGAGCATGGTGAGCGTGTTACCGAACTTATGAAGCAAAAGCAATATGCTCCTATGAGCATTGCTGCCCAAGCTATCTCAATCTTCGCAGCTGAAAAAGGCTACTTGAAGACTGTAGAACTAAGTAAAATCGGTAGCTTCGAAGCTGCTCTGCTTTCATTCATGAACAGCGAACATGCTGAGCTTGTTAATACTATTAATGCTTCTGGCGATTACAACGCAGACATTGAAAGTCAATTAAAAGCGGGCATGGACAAGTTCATTGAAACCCAAACCTGGTAATAATTATCGAGGTGTCTTTGGGCACCTTCGGTCCCAGATTGGAGAGTAGAAATGGCCGGCGCTAAAGAGATTAAAACCAAGATCGCGAGTGTTAAAAACACTCAAAAGATCACTTCTGCAATGGAAATGGTTGCTGCCAGCAAAATGCGCAAAGCGCAGGAACGTATGGCATCTAGCCGCCCGTATGCAGAACATATGCGTAAGGTGATCGGTCACGTAGCGCAAGGTACTCTTGAATATAAACATCCATATTTGGAAGTTCGAGATGCCAAGCGGGTTGGTTACATTGTTGTGTCAACCGACCGTGGCCTTTGTGGTGGTCTGAACGTTAACCTTTTCAAAAAGGTTGTGTCAGACGTGAAAGACTGGAAAGACCAAGGGGCAGATGTTGAATTTTGTCCTATTGGTGCACGTAGTGTTCAGTTTTTCAAAAGCTTTGGTGGAGATGTTTCTGCCCATGCCTCAGGTTTAGGCGATGCGCCTAAGTTAGCCGATTTAATCGGTACCGTGAGAGTTATGCTACAAGCTTACAACGAAGGTAAACTGGATCGTCTGTTTATTGTGTTTAACAAATTCGTTAATACAATGACTCAGACTCCTGTGATCGAGCAGCTGCTACCTTTGCCTAAATCGGAAGAAGAAGTAGCTAAGTACCCTTGGGATTATATTTACGAGCCAGATCCAAAAGATATTTTGGAAGTATTACTGACTCGTTATGTGGAGTCTCAAGTTTACCAAGGTGTTGTCGAAAATATTGCGTCTGAACAAGCTGCCCGTATGGTAGCTATGAAGGCAGCAACAGACAATGCGGGCGATTTGATCAGCGATTTGCAGTTAGTTTACAACAAGGCACGACAAGCCGCGATTACGCAGGAATTGTCGGAGATTGTTTCAGGCGCTGCAGCGGTTTAGGTTAGGTAACGAAATCAAGTTTAGAGGATTAATCATGAGCACAGGTACTGTTGTCCAAGTAATTGGCGCGGTTGTGGACGTAGAGTTTCCACAAGATTCTGTACCTCAGGTATATGACGCTCTGAAGATCACAGGTGAAGGAACTTGTAATGGTTTGGTGCTGGAAGTTCAGCAGCAACTAGGTGGTGGTGTTGTTCGTGCCATCGCTATGGGTTCTTCTGATGGTCTGCGTCGTGGTCTAGAGGTAGTAAACTCGGGTTCACCAATTTCTGTTCCGGTTGGGGTTGCAACCCTTGGCCGTATCATGAACGTATTGGGTGAGCCTATCGATGAATGTGGCGACATTGGTGAAGAAGAGCGTTATGAAATTCACCGTGAAGCTCCTTCATACGAAGATCAGTCAAGCTCAACAGAACTTTTAGAGACTGGTATCAAGGTTATTGACCTTGTATGTCCATTCGCTAAAGGTGGTAAAGTTGGTTTGTTTGGTGGTGCTGGTGTTGGTAAAACCGTCAACATGATGGAATTAATTAACAACATCGCAAAAGCACACTCGGGTCTTTCTGTATTCGCTGGTGTTGGTGAGCGTACTCGTGAGGGTAACGACTTCTACTACGAAATGAAAGATTCTGGTGTTCTCGACAAAGTAGCCATGGTATATGGTCAAATGAACGAGCCTCCAGGAAACCGTTTACGCGTAGCATTGTCAGGTTTGACAATGGCTGAAAAATTCCGTGACGAAGGTCGTGACGTACTGTTATTCGTTGATAACATCTACCGTTACACTTTGGCCGGTACTGAAGTATCTGCACTTTTAGGCCGTATGCCTTCTGCAGTAGGTTACCAACCAACACTAGCTGAAGAAATGGGTGTTCTACAAGAACGTATTACTTCAACTAAGTCTGGTTCTATTACCTCTGTACAAGCGGTATATGTACCTGCGGATGACTTAACCGATCCGTCACCAGCAACAACCTTCGCTCACTTAGATGCGACTGTTGTACTGTCTCGTAACATTGCTTCGCTAGGTATTTACCCAGCGGTTGACCCACTGGATTCGACTTCACGTCAATTAGATCCATTAGTAGTTGGTCAAGAGCATTACGATGTAGCAAGCGGCGTACAAACTGTACTTCAACGCTACAAAGAGCTGAAAGACATTATTGCTATTTTGGGTATGGATGAATTATCTGATGAAGATAAAACAACTGTATTCCGCGCACGTAAGATTGAGAAATACTTATCTCAACCTTTCTTCGTAGCAGAAGTCTTTACAGGTTCTCCTGGTAAGTACGTTTCTCTTAAAGACACTATTCGTGGCTTCAAGGGCATCTTGAGTGGTGAGTTCGATCACATTCCTGAGCAAGCGTTCTACATGGTTGGTTCTATCGACGAAGCTGTCGAAAAAGCTAACAAAAAGAAATAACTGAGCATTAGCTTAGTATTTTAGGAGATCTTGATGGCAGCCATGACAGTCAAACTTGATATAGTAAGTGCAGAGAACAGCATGTTCAGCGGTACTGTAAGCTTCTTAGAAGTGAGCGGTACTGAAGGCGAGTTAGGCATTATGCCTAACCATGCTCCTTTGCTAACTAAGATCAAACCTGGCATGGCGCGCATGATTAAGGAAGATGGAAGTGAAGAAGTGATGTATCTTTCAGGTGGTATCCTGGAAGTTCAACCTGATTCAATTTCTGTTCTTGCTGACGTCGCAATGCGTGCCGATGATATTGATGAGCAAGCTGCACTTGAAGCTAAGCAACAGGCTGAAGCGAAAATCGCTAATGCAGGTGCTGACTTCGATTATGAAGCTGCAACAATCGAATTAGCTAAGTCTTTAGCTCAACTTCGTGTTGTTGAAACCATCAAAAAGAACATTGCCAGATAAAGGTTATTGTTTTAAAAAGGCGACCCTAGGGTCGCCTTTTTTGTGCTTGAAATTCATGCTCTATTTTTGTCAAGTTATCAAATTGATGTAAATGATCTCTAATTTCAAATCATGCTTTCAACCGCCAACTAAACTGCGTTAAAATTAACGTATTAAAACTGAATAGTTGTTCAAGGAATCCCGATGTCATTAAATGTTGTTATTTTAGCTGCTGGTAAAGGAACACGGATGCGTTCTGACTTACCGAAAGTGCTTCATCCTATTGCCCATAAAAGTATGGTGCAGCATGTGATTGATACTGCTAATTCATTAGGAAGTGACGCTATTCAATTAGTTTATGGTTACGGTGCGGATAAACTTAAGAATGTATTAGGTGAACAATCAGTCAATTGGGTACTACAAGCTGAGCAGTTAGGTACAGGTCATGCTGTAGCGCAAGCAAACCCAAATATTAATGATGAAGATACCGTATTGATCCTTTATGGCGATGTGCCTTTAATTCAACAATCTACTTTAGAAAAGTTATTAGCTGCACGCCCACAAGATGGCATGGCAATTTTGACTGTTAATTTGGATAACCCAACGGGATATGGGCGTATAGTTCGTGAAGGTGGCAATGTAGTCGGTATTGTTGAGCAAAAAGATGCTGATGCTGAACAGCTGCTTATTGAAGAAGTGAACACAGGTATCATGGCGGTACCAGGTAAGCAGTTAAAGTCTTGGTTAGGCCGATTATCTAATTCAAATGCCCAAGGCGAATACTATCTAACAGATATTGTTGCGATGGCGAAAGAAGATGGAGTTGCAATTGATACTGCACAACCAGAATCCGCTGTTGAAGTTGAAGGGGCAAACAACCGAGTTCAACTTGCGCAATTAGAACGAGCTTATCAAGCACGCGCTGCTGAAAAGCTCATGCTTGAAGGTGCTAATCTTCGCGATCCTGCTCGTATTGATATCCGTGGTGAAGTCACAGTAGGCATGGATGTGATGATTGACATCAATGTAATTGTTCAAGGTAAAGTCACCATAGGCAATAATGTCACTATTGGTGCTGGTGCAATTTTGATTGATTGTGATATTGCTGATAATGCTGAAATTAAACCTTATTCTATTGTCGAAGGTGCTAAGTTAGGTAAAGCTGCAAGTGCTGGACCTTTTGCACGTTTACGTACTGGTGCAGAGTTAAAAGATGATGCCCATATTGGTAACTTTGTCGAAATGAAGAAAGCAGTATTAGGCGTCGGTTCAAAAGCCGGGCATTTAGCCTACTTAGGTGATGCAACTATTGGTGCTGGCGTGAATATTGGTGCGGGTACCATCACTTGTAACTATGATGGCGCAAACAAATTTCAAACAGTGATTGAGGATAATGTCTTTGTGGGCAGTGATTCACAACTAATTGCCCCAGTTACCATTGGTAAAGGGGCGACACTTGGTGCTGGCTCTACTATTGCAAAAGACGTCGGTGAAGGAGAGTTAGTTATAACTCGGGTTAAGCAGCGACATATTGCTGGTTGGGCGAGACCGGTTAAGCGTCCTAAATAAAAACTAAACTTTATAAAAACGGCCTGTTATTTAACAGGCCGTTTTTTTATGTCTGATCAAAATTTAGAAAAACTGATTGAAATATTGTCAATAAAGTTTCGATTGATTATAATTATCTTTCGAAACGAAACTTTTGGTAGTTATGAATAAACGTAATACACAGCAACGTAGACATAATATTATTAGCATTTTATCTCAGCAAGGTGAGGTAAGTGTCGATGAATTATCGTTACGCTTTGAAACTTCAGAAGTTACCATTCGAAAGGATTTAGCAACGTTAGAAGAAGCTGGATTACTGCTGCGCCGTTATGGTGGTGCGATTGCTGTGCCTGATGAGGTTACGCAGCAATTTAGCGCTAAGATTGCGCCGAATAAGCTATCGATTGCCAAAAAAGCCGCGCAGCTTATTAATGATCATAATCGAATTCTCATTGATAGTGGCAGCACTACATCGGGTTTGATCCAGCAATTAGACAATAAGCGTGGCTTATTAGTTATGACTAACTCATTGCAACTCGCCAATGCCATCAGAGAGCTGGAGAATGAACCAACATTATTGATGACCGGCGGCACCTGGGATCCCCACTCTGAATCCTTCCAAGGGCAAATAGCTGAACAAGTATTACGTTCTTATAATTTTGACCAACTGTTTATTGGAGCTGACGGCATTGATCTTGAGCGTGGGACGACTACGTTTAATGAATTAACAGGCTTAAGTAAAGTGATGGCTGAGGTTTCTCGCGAAGTGATTGTCATGCTTGAGTCAGATAAATTTGGCCGCAGAATCCCTAACTTAGAGTTAGCTTGGGAAAACATCAGTGTTCTGGTATCAGATGACCGACTATCAGACGATATGGTCGAAAAAATTACTCAATATGGCGTCAAAGTATTATTGGCTCCATATAAAAAATAAATCAAATTACTTTTATTATTAGATTTCTAAATTAAGTGCAAAAATAGGTATTAAATTATGTGCGGAATTGTTGGCGCGGTAGCGCAAAGGGATGTTGCTGAAATTTTAGTTGAAGGTTTGAAACGCCTTGAATATCGCGGATATGATTCTGCAGGTGTAGCTATTATTAACCAAGGTGAATTGGGTCGCACTCGCCGAGTGGGTAAAGTTCAAGAACTTGATGATGCTTTGACTGAACAATCGTTAGTTGGTGGCACTGGTATTGCTCATACTCGTTGGGCAACTCATGGTGAACCAAGTGAGCGTAATGCACATCCACATTTATCTGAAGGTGATATTGCTGTAGTACATAACGGTATTATTGAAAATCACAATAAATTACGTGAGACGCTCAAAGGCTTGGGTTACAGCTTTAGCTCTGACACTGACACAGAAGTTATTTGTCATCTCGTACATCATGAATTAAAAACACATGACACCTTACTTGCAGCTGTTCAAGCGACTGTAAAGCAACTTGAAGGTGCTTACGGAACTGTTGTTATCGACCGTCGTGACAGCGAACGTATGATTGTTGCTCGTAGTGGTAGCCCATTAGTTGTGGGCTATGGACTAGGTGAAAACTTTGTTGCTTCAGATCAATTAGCATTATTACCAGTGACACGTTCTTTTGCATTTTTAGAAGAAGGTGATGTTGCTGAAATTACTCGTCGTGAAGTGAGTATCTTTGATGTTGATGGCAATGCGGTTGAGCGTGAAGTAAAAGAGTCAGAAGTGACTCATGATGCCGGCGATAAAGGTGAGTATCGTCATTACATGCTCAAAGAAATTTATGAGCAACCAACAGCGATAGCACATACACTTGAAGGTAGAATTGCTGCAGGTAAAGTATTGGACTCAGCTTTTGGTGAAAATGCTGCTGAGTTTTTAAAAGATATAAAGCATGTACAAATTATTGCCTGTGGCACGAGTTATCATGCTGGCATGGCCGCTCGTTATTGGTTAGAAGATTGGGCAGGTGTATCTTGTAACGTCGAGATTGCATCAGAGTTTAGGTACCGTAAGTCGCACATGTTCCCAAATAGCTTACTTGTCACCATTTCACAATCTGGCGAAACAGCTGATACGTTAGCGGCTATGCGTTTAGCTAAAGATATGGGCTACAAAGCCACATTGACGATCTGTAATGCACCAGGTTCTTCTTTAGTTCGTGAGTCTGATATGGCTTACATGATGAAAGCCGGTGTTGAAATTGGTGTGGCATCTACTAAAGCCTTTACAGTCCAACTTGCTGGCTTACTCATGTTGACTACAGCTATTGGTCGTCATAATGGTATGACTGAAGAGATGGAAACTGAAATAACTCAAAGCCTACAATCTATGCCAGCTAAAGTAGAACAAGCACTAAGCTTGGATGATGCCATTGCTGAATTAGCAGAAGACTTTGCTGATAAACATCACGCTTTATTCTTGGGTCGCGGCGATCAATATCCTATCGCGATGGAAGGTGCATTAAAGCTTAAAGAGATTTCCTACATTCATGCCGAAGCTTATGCATCTGGCGAATTAAAACATGGTCCACTTGCATTAATTGATGCGGATATGCCAGTCATTGTCGTTGCACCGAATAACGAACTACTGGAAAAGCTTAAATCAAACGTAGAAGAAGTCCGCGCTCGCGGTGGCCTTATGTATGTATTTGCAGATAAAGATGCGGAGTTTGAGTCTGACGACACCATGAAGGTTATTCCAGTACCACACTGTGATGAATTTATGGCGCCGCTTATCTACACTATTCCATTACAGTTATTGTCTTATCATGTTGCCTTAATTAAAGGGACGGATGTAGACCAACCACGTAACTTAGCTAAATCAGTGACAGTTGAATAAATTTAGCGTTTAAAGGTAAGTTTTAAAAAAAAGCAGCCATTTATGGCTGCTTTTTTGTTTTTACTTTATAACCTGAAACACATATGGTTATCAGAATTTTAAAGTTGATTTGCACAAGTAACTACCCATAAAAATAAGGCTATAAAGTGATATTTGAGATAACACTGTTGTTCGTTGCTGGGATAATCGGCGGAATACTTAATTCTGTGGCGGGTGGCGGTAGTTTCGTGACATTTCCGGCATTAATGTTTGTCGGGGTTCCCCCTGTGATAGCTAATGCGACCAATACTTTCTCCTCTTTTTTTGGCTACCTTAGTGGCGTTTTCGCCTTCAGAAAAGAACTAAAAGGTCACGGCAAAGAAATTAAAATCATTGTTTTAACGAGTTTCATTGGTGGCGGGGTTGGTGCATGGCTGTTGCTTTGGGCATCAGAAGACGTTTTTCAGAAAGCGATTCCATGGTTACTATTGTTTGCTACTTTGCTGTTTATATTCGGCAGCCAGATTAACCGTTTTGCTAAACAATTATCAAACCAAAGCCAATATGCTTCTAAGTTGGGTGCTGGCTTGTTGTTTCTAGTGTTATTGGCTATCTGTGTTTACGGTGGTTTTTTTAATGCTGGTTTAGGGATAGTGGGGTTAAGTTATCTAGCGCTAGCTGGTCACACGAACATTAACGTCATGAACGGCATTAAGCTGGTTATTTCGTCTTCAGTGTCGCTTATTGCTATCATTTGGTTCATTTATAATGATGCAATAGCATGGTTTGAGGGGGGAATAGTGATGGTAGGTACACTTATTGGTGGTTATATATCTGCTGGTATTTCAATGCGTATTCCACAAAAGTTGATGCGCCAATTTGTCATTGTTATGAGTTGTCTCATTACGGCTTACTTCTTTATTAAGACCTATTTAATGAGTTAATTTCTTCATTTTATTTTTAAAAATCTTCTAGAAAAGGTTTTTTATCTTTTCTTTATTACCAAATATAAATGTTGTGTCGTTTTTTAAATAGTATCTTAAAATTAGATTATCAGCGTAGAAATAGAATGACTGCTAGTCAGCAGGTGTTGCTTTTCTATCATGTACTTGAGCCGTTTTATAAATAAGTGCAGTAGATTGGTTTAAATAGCTCCAGATTACAGCTTTTCTATTTCATGGTGACTTTACCGCCAATCATTTTAAATGCAGGGGTGCCACGGACTAAACAATCTCTAGCAAAGGTGATGCTGCAATTAGGGCAGACACAAGCAGTTTTGGTGTAGTCATCGACAATGCGCTCTTTAAAGCACTTCACTAACGCACCTTTTCCGCCTTTGCGGTACTTAAACAGCTGGGCTTTACATTTAGCACAGAAAATATCAACGGTGCGGCTTGGGCCTTTCGGGTTGGGTTTTGCCACTTTGAGCTCATAAGGAAAATAGTTAATGACTAAATGGTAAAGCAAAGCTTGCTATTAGTATTGTGTTTGATATTAAAAAAGCCTCCATTCTGTGGAGGCTTTATAGCTTTATTAAGGCTCAAGCTATCGGAATAGGTTAACCAAACTCACCGCTAACATACCCTTGAGTACGTGAGTCTTGAGGGTTATTAAATACTTGATGTGTTTCGCCTTGTTCAACCAACTCACCCATCCAAAAGAACGCGGTTCTATCTGAGATACGCTTTGCCTGGTTCATTGAATGGGTCACAATTACAATGGTGAACTTTTTGCGTAACTCATCCATTAACTCTTCAATTTTATGGGTCGCAATTGGATCAAGCGCACTGGTTGGCTCGTCCATTAAGATGACCTCTGGCTCCATAGCAATAGCACGGGCAATACAAAGACGTTGTTGTTGACCACCAGAAAGACCAAATGCAGGTGTATTAAGACGGTCTTTTACCTCTTCCCATAATGCTGCGCCGCGAAGTGATTCTTCTACTACTTGATCAATTACTTTTTTATCTTTAACGCCTTGAGCTTTTAGACCAAAAGCAATGTTTTCATAAATACTCATTGGGAATGGGTTTGGTTTTTGAAAAACCATACCAACACGCATTCTTAAGTTTTTAACGTCTACATCGGCATAAATATCTTCGCCTTCAAATGCGACAGTACCAGTGATTTTTACGCCCGCAACCAAATCATTCATTCGATTTAAAGTACGAAGTAGCGTTGATTTACCACACCCAGAAGGACCAATTAATGCAGTGACTTGGCGTGATGGGATATTGATTGAAATATCTTTTAGTGCGTGGTTCTCACCGTAGAATAAATCTAAGTTGTTTACTTCAAGTTTGTTCATTTTCAGGCCTTTATCTAACACGACTTTTTACGTGTTATTGCTATTTGTTTATGACTATTTGCGTATTGATTAAGATTGTTTATTTAATCGGGTCGCAATCACTTTGGTTGTTAAATTCAATACCAGCACTAATACAATCAATATGGTTGCAGTTGCGTAGGCTTGATCCCACTCATGTTGAGTAAATAACTCTTGGGTTAACTTATATAAATGAACGGTCAATGTTCGGCCTGAATCTAATACTGATTCAGGAATTTGAGTCACCATACCGGCGGTTAAAAATACCGGTGCAGACTCTCCAATAACGCGGCCAGTACTTAAAATGACTGACGTGACAATACCTGGTAAAGCGCTCGGTAAAATGAGGCGCCAAATGGTGTAGATTTTACTGCTTCCTAGCGCATAACCGCCTTCACGGTAACTCATAGGAACAGCCATTAGTGCTTCTTCAGTGGTTCGGATAATCACGGGTAAAATGAGCATTGCGAGTGTTAGTGCACCTGAAAGGATAGAGAAACCAAGTCCTAAGGTAGTCACAAAGAACGTCATACCGAATAAACCGTAAACAATAGAAGGAATACCCGCTAATGATTCAGTACAAAAACGGATAACTTGCACGAACTTACTGCCAGGAGCCGCGTATTCAGTTAAGTAAATTGCCGTCATAATGCCTATAGGCGCAGCAAAAGCTAATGAAAGTAGCACCATATAAACGGTTGAAACAATCATTGCCCATATACCTGATGCTTCACCGATTCGGGTATAAGAACCAGTGATAAATTCCCAGCTTACATGGCTTAAACCATTAGATAAGATGTGCCATACCACCCATAGTAAAAATAAGATGGTGATGCCTGCAGCTGCCCAAATAGCGCCATGCAGCAATTTATCTTGGTTTTCTCTCGATAGTAATGATTTCGAGTTTGATTGAGTAAACTTAGACATGATTAGTAAGCTCTCTTGCGGTTTAGATATAACAGTGAACCGTTAAGCAATACGATAAATGCTAATAGCACGATACCGGTAGCATATAAGGCACTTGAATGGATGCCTGTTGCATAGGACATTTCCATCGCGATATTTGCAGTTAATGTTCTTGCTGGTTCAAGCAATGAGCCTGGCATTGCTGGTGCATTCCCCATCACCATGATAATTGCCATCGTTTCGCCAATAGCGCGCGCAACGCCTAAAGCTACACCAGTTAAGATGCCACTTTTAGCCGCGGGGATGAGTACTTTAAAAATGCTGTAAACATGTGATGCCCCAAGTGCTAATGCGCCTTCTTTGTATACCGAAGGCAATGCTCTAATTGAGGTTTCTGAAATAGTAATTACAGTTGGCAATATCATAATCGCCAACACAATGATCCCCGCTAAAACTGTGTTACCTGCAGGAATATTAAATAGGGTTTCGATAGCTGGAACAATAATCACCAACCCGAAAAAACCGTAAACAACAGATGGAATACCTGCCAGTAACTCTACGGCTGGTCTTACTAAGTCTGCTAGCCATTTAGGTGCTATTTCAGCAAGGAATACCGCAGTAAGGATGGCAATAGGAACACCGATAATAACTGCGCCTGCAGTTGAGATTATCGAGGCGACTATCATTGGGAAAATGCCGTATAGCGCTGGTGGCAACCACTCTTTACCTGTTACAAACTCGGTTACTCCAGCTTCTTTGAATGCTGGTAAACCTTCATTAAATACAAACCATCCAATGGTAGAAACGGATAGAACGCCAACCATAGCGCAACATAGGAATAGACCATGAAAGAAGATTTCTTTTATGTCCACGGTGTTCTTAGGTGCAAGTTGTAGTCCAGTAGATTGGACTTTAGTTGCTGTATTCATCATATGCCTCAGGGTCGTACTGATGATTAAATCATTTAAATATTTGTAGAAACTACAAAAGAGGAGCGCAAGCTCCTCTTAAAAACTTAGTTGTAATTATTACTGAACGCGGATGTAGCCTTCTTCAGCAACAATGCTTTGACCATCTTCAGACATGATGAAGTCGATAAAGCCTTCTGCGTTCGGGTGTGGTTTGTTATTCACTAATACGATGAAAGGGCGAGCAATTTGATAGTCGCCAGCTGCGATGTTTGAATCACTTGCTTCAACACCGTCAACATTTAAGGCGCGTAGTGAGTCATCAACACTGCCTAATGAGATATAGCCGATTGCAAATGGGTTGTTAGCAACGATGGTCTTGATCATACCGTTACCGTTACCTACCTGAGCAGTTGGTGTAATAGCCGTTACTTTGTGGCCATTAACCGTACGTTGTAGCTTCATGATTTCTTCAAATGCGCCACGAGTACCTGAACCGTTTTCGCGAGTAACGACAACGATTGGGCGAGACTCACCGCCAACTTCGCTCCAGTTTTTGATTTCGCCGCGATAGATTTTTGAAATTTGTTCTTGAGTTAAGTTCTGAACAGGGTTTGCTTTGTTTACTGCCGCAGCAATACCATCACGAGCAATAACGATTTCTTTTGTTGTATCGTTTAACTCATTCTCTTTAACGTTACGAGAAGACATACCAATCATGCTGGTGCCGTCTTTCGCTGCACGAATACCAGCAGAAGAGCCAGTGCTTTGTACTTCAACGTTCTTTTTAGCAGTGTTTTGATAGTTCTCTGCTAGCACTTCCATAACGTGTGCAACAGATGTTGAGCCAGATACTGTTACTGTACCAGCTTGAACAAGAGGTGCCGTCATTAAGCCAACAGCAGTTAATAAACCAATCACTTTTTTCATCACAAATTCCACTTATTATTTGTTTCAATATCCGTCTTGGATATCTGAAGTTAGGGTGCTTCTTTCAACGCTGTAATTTGAAGCGAGTGCATTAAGACAGATCAATATGACAGTAAAGTTACAGTGGAATGGGGTGCTTTATTTTCTATGTGGCGTATCTAAGGTTATGTTTTTTATATGTTACCTAAATGTTGGTGCTTGTGATTTGTTAACTATAATTTAGCAAAAAGATATGAGGTTTTCTTAAGTGAGGCTAAAGTTTTGTAGTGCGCAGCCTGGCTGTTTTTTTGTCCGTTAGGTGTAGAAATTTAACTGACTGAATAGTTTTGTGTTAATGGTTGTTTAAGGCTATTTTAAGCTTAGCTGTAAGAAAAGTGCTATATTGTGCGCAAACTAATATTGGTTAATTATTTTATTAAAGTTTTATTACAGTCGTGCTTTATAGTCCGTTAAGTTATAAAATTCTCTACCCTTATAACTTTGGCTTTTATTCCAAAAAGCTAATCCATCAAAATACGCTTATTCAATTCCTAAAGGTGGCTTTATGACAACCGAGATGATCATGATTGGAATGTCTATTCTGATTGTTATTGGCATTCTATTACATCACCCATCTCGTACGCTTGGTATTCCGTCGCTATTTATCTTCATGGGCGTTGGCTTATCACTGGGTAATGGTGAGTTTAACTTTGTATATGACAATTTAGACAAAACGGCTTGGATAGGTGGGCTTGCTTTAAATGTGATTGTTTTTGTGGGGGGCTTAAACACCTCAACAGCAAAAATTAAGGTGGCATATAAAGAGGGCGGAGTATTAGCCTCGTTTGGGGTTGTTTTTACTACGATTATATTTGCAGCAATACTTTACTTATTACTCGATTTTAATTTTATTACCTGTTTATTGTTCGCGGCAGTCGTGTCATCAACCGATGCTGCAGCTGTGTTTTCAATTTTGGAATCTAAAAAGCTCAAGTTAAAAGAAGAAACCGATACGGTTTTGGAGTTTGAATCAGCAACCAATGACCCTGTAGCAATGTTAATGGTGATTGTGCTGACAGAAATGGCGCTTTCATCGACGCAATCAGTGACACTGTCGTCGTTAAGCTTAGATTTAGTCACTCAGATATTGGTTGCGGTAGTTGTAGGCTTTTTGATTGGTAAAATTGCAGTGACCTTATTGAGTAAAATAAGCTTATCTGAATACGGGCTCATTCCTGTGTTTGTCTTGGCGAGTTTTATTATTGCGACTTATGGTGCGGAATTAATGGGAGGCAATATTCTATTGGCTTCTTACATTGCTGGCGTGGTGATTGGTAATGGGATTAAACGGGGTCAGCAGGTTAATTTGCACTTCTTTAACAGCCTATCGTGGTTAGCACAGGCATTGATGTTTATTGTATTGGGACTACAGATTTTCCCACAAACATTAATGACCGTATTTTGGGCGTCTATTATCCCAGGTTTATTATTAATTTTTGTCGCAAGGCCATTAGCCGTGCAACTGTGCTATTTACCTTTTGTAAAAGCAACGTGGAAAAAACGACTATTTATATCCATGATCGGGTTAAAAGGCGCAACGCCAATTGTGTTTGCACTTATACCTGCAGCAGCAGGCGTACCTGGCGCGATTGATATCGTGCATATGGTGTTCTTTTTTGTATTGTTCTCTATCTTTATTCAAGGTGGCGCAATCGCACCGTTAGCTAAAAAGTTGGGTTTAGAGAAAGAAACTCCGCCAAAATAGCTTCGCTATAACGCTTTCAATCAGAACAAAGATTATGAAACAGCAATACTGGCTAAGTCATTATTAGCTGTTTCATTTGCTTCAATGCGATTCCAGACTTTGTCATGGAAATAAAACACCACTGTATTCACTGCAGGTTCAATTAAAGCGACCGCCCCACCAATGACAATACTGCCTGTTAGTAGGTAGGTAATCGTAAAAGCGACGCTGAAATGTAAAATTGCGAAAGAGATAGTTTTTTTCATGATTAAAGCCTTTTCAGTATTGGTGTTGATTTAAATGATAACAGTTCTTATTATCATTTAAAGTGTTTTTTACCAATTAAGACGAAAGGTTTATTCGATTAAGGTTTTGTAGGTGCATTTTTATACTAAAAACAAATAAAATCAGAGGTTTGGTGGGTTTTATTCATGTTTATGATCAGAAGAAACATTGGGAAGTTAGGTAAACCCTCTCAATAATTGCAGAGGGTTTATCTTTGAAGCTAGATTAGTGAGCTAGTGGCGTTAATAATGCCAAGGGAATTTAGAAAAATCCTGATCGCGTTTTTCAAGGAATGCATCACGGCCTTCTTGAGCTTCTTCAGTACCATAAGCAAGACGAGTTGCTTCACCTGCGAATAGTTGCTGACCCACTAAGCCGTCATCTGGCAAGTTAAAGCCATATTTAAGCATGCGCATTGCTGTAGGAGACTTACTATTGATTTCTTTTGCCCAAGATAATGCTTCAGTTTCTAGTTCGGCATGTGGGATAGAACGGTTTACCATACCCATATCAAATGCTTCATCTGCAGTATAATTAAAACCAAGGAAGAAAATTTCACGAGCGCGTTTTTGGCCAATCATTTTAGCTAAGTAAGCACTGCCGTAACCTGAGTCAAAACTGCCTACATCCGGATCAGTCTGTTTGAATACCGCATGCTCTTTTGAGGCCAAGGTTAAATCACACACCACGTGTAAACTGTGGCCACCGCCAACAGCCCAACCAGGAACAACAGCAATAACCACTTTAGGCATAAAGCGGATGAGTCGCTGTACTTCTAATATATGTAGACGCCCCATACGTGCGACATCAGGTTTACCTTCTTCTGCACCTTCATATTTATAGCCATCTTTGCCACGAATACGCTGATCGCCGCCAGCACAGAAAGAATGCTGTCCCTTAGCCGAAGGGCCGTTTCCAGTAATTAACACACAACCAACATCAGACCATTGGCGAGCATGATCTAGTGCGGTGTAGAGCTCGTCTACGGTTTTAGGGCGAAAAGAGTTAAGACAATCTGGACGATTAATCGCAATCCTTACTGTGCCTTGGTCTTTTGCGCGATGGTAAGTGATGTCTTCAAAGTCGAAGTCGCTTACTGTGTTCCAAAGTGATGGGTCGAAAATATCGGAAACCTGTTGAGTCATTTTACTAGCCTTTTTCAATCGAATATCCAAAGGCTAGGCTGAATTAAATCTCAGGTCAATTGACAGATGTCAGGAAAGTTAAATTTATATCTTGTCACAGATTAATTGCAGGTTTTCTTTGCCAATAACTGGGTGTCTAGCACCAAAGCCGCAGTAGTCATCTTTAAATGCTGCCACAGTACTATTATTAGTAAAGATAGCTTTGAATTCAGAGGCCTCTTTGTCTGAAAGTCTTTCTATTACACCTGAAGGAATTGCAATAACCTTCTCACTCTTTCTTATGATCTTTGTGCCTGTCATTGATGTCACCTTGTCATCAGCGCTGTTTATGACAGACTGAATTTCAGCAATAGGTTCATCTAATTTATCTGTTTCGGTCGCAAAGTAGTAAATAACACCGCCAATCAGTGCAATAAGGATCCAGCCTCTCATCATTTAGTCCAATTAAAGTGAATAACCATGAATAATACGAGTATAATATACTCAATTAACACTCTATATACGAGTGTGTAGCAGTTAATAGGTTTTTTTGACTAAAAACGATAACTTATATTTGGTAACTGCCACTTTCTTTGCCCCTTTTATAAGTAGTAAGGCATTAAGATGACACAAGAATCTACACCTAAAGATTACGCCAAACAAAAACGGATTAAGATCCACCAACCCGATGCCAGTAAGGCAGATAGATTTAATCCGAGTAATAGTATTTATGTTCGCGCAGTGACAGGTTTATGGACGACTGTTAGAAGGCGTATTGGCTGGGCAACCATGTCATTCTTTTTAATATTACCTTGGCTGCCTTGGGGAGATCGCCAAGCGGTTTGGTTTAACCTAGCAGAACAGAAGTTTCATATTTTTGGACTGACTATTTGGCCACAGGATTTAACCTTACTCGCAGCACTCTTTACGATTGCCGCATTTGGCTTGTTTTTTGTGACGACTTATCTTGGGAGAGTATGGTGTGGCTACACGTGTCCGCAAACAGTGTGGACCTTTATCTTTATTTGGTTTGAAGAAAAATTTGAAGGCGCACGTAATAAGCGCATTAAATTAGACCAAATGCCATGGAGCTTTAATAAGCTATGGCGAAAAACCGCCAAACACACCTCCTGGATACTTATCTCATTATTAACTGCAATGACCTTTGTGTCTTATTTCGTACCCAGTCGCGAGGTGTATATAGATGTATTTACCTTAAATGCTGATCTAAGCATTTATTTCTGGGTGGTGTTTTTTACCTTTGCTACTTACGGTAACGCAGGTTGGATGCGCGAAATTATGTGTATCCACATGTGCCCATATGCACGATTCCAAGCGGCGATGTTTGATAAGAACACTTATATAGTGGGTTACGATAGTAAACGTGGTGAAACCAGAGGGCCGAGATCTCGTAAAGCTGACCATAAAGAAATGGGCTTGGGTGACTGCATTGATTGTGACTTGTGCGTGCAGGTTTGCCCGACTGGTATCGATATTCGCAATGGACTTCAATACGAGTGTATTAACTGCGGAGCCTGTATTGATGCCTGTGATACTACAATGGAGCGCATGGGCTATGACAAAGGTTTAATTAGTTATACAACCGAAAATAAGCTGGAAGATGTAAAAGAGACGATCGTAAGACCAAAACTGATAGGTTACGGCGTAGCATTAACAGTGATGATATTAGTGTTCGTTTATGCCAGTGCCACAATCGCACCTTTGCGTATGGATGTGATTCGTGATCGAAACGCCCTTTACCGTATCACTAATGATGGTTTAGTTGAAAATACCTATACTTTGAAACTGCTCAACAAGACCGAACAAGCTCAAGAGTATCAACTCTCAATGGACGGTTTGGAAGGATATGAGTGGAATGGACCAAAACAAGTTGCAATCAAAGCGGGTGAAGTATTAACACTACCTATTAGTATTGCAGTAGATCCTGGCCAATTGGAACGAACAGTGACAAAAATTAACTTAGTCGTTGACGCCAACATTGAAGGTAAAGCAGTGACTATTAAACAAGAATCAAGATTCTTTGGTGAATAAATGCCTGCTATAGCTGGATTAGGGGACTATTTAGTCCCTTTTTTATGCGTTTCGTTTAAAAGTTCATCTGTCATTCATATTTCTGTCATTTTCTTTTAAAAAGCCCTTGCGCGAAAATCTGATTTGCCTATAATGCGCATCCACTGACACGG